>NZ_BSQE01000008.1:0-297920 GCF_030268185.1 Pseudomonas sp. NBRC 100443 | reverse complement strand
CGCGCTCCTACAGGGGAACGACGTGGCGGAGGCGCAGGAGAAACACCTCCGTAGGATGGGTTGAGCGAAGCGATACCCATCGCCATGCCCGATGGGTTTCGCAGGCTCAACCCATCCTACGAAAAGCCTAAATCGCAGGAGTAGTGCACATGAGCACCGACATCCCCCGCATCGCCCAGGCCCTCGACCAGGCCGCGCGGCATGCCGAACCGCTGGCGCAGTTCAGCGCCAGCACGCCCTTCAGCCTGGATGACGCCTACCGCATCCAGCGCGCTTCCATGCAGCGCCGCTACGACGACGGCGAACGCAGCATCGGCGTCAAGCTGGGCTTCACCAGCCGCGCCAAGATGGTCCAGATGGGCGTCGACAGCCTGATCTGGGGCTGGCTCACCGACGCCATGCTGGAAGAGGATGGCGGCCTGGTCGACCTGGCCCGCTACATCCACCCGCGCGTCGAGCCGGAAGTCTGCTTCCTCACCCGCCGCGCCATCGACCGCCCGCTGACGCTGCTGGAAGCCGCCGACTACATCGAGGCCGTGGCCCCGGCGCTGGAGATCATCGACTCGCGCTACCAGGCCTTCAAGTTCAGCCTCGAGGACGTGGTGGCGGACAACTGCTCCTCCGCCGGCCTCACCGTCGGCCCCTGGTCGCGGGACTTCGGCGCCCTGGCCAATGCCGGCGTGGTGCTGCGCCTGGACGGCCGCGTGGTCCAGGCCGGCTCCACCGCGGCCATTCTCGGCAACCCGCTGCGCAGCCTGGTGCAGGCCTCGCGCCTGCTGCACCAGGCGCAGATCGAACTGCCCGCCGGCAGCCTGGTGATGGCCGGCGCCGCCACCGCCGCCGAGGCGCTGCGCCCCGGCATGCACGTCAGCGTCGAAGTCCAGGGCCTGGGGCAGAGCAGTTTCAGCGTCCGCAACCCTCAAGGAGCAGCAGCATGAGCGAAACCAAATCCACCGTGGTCGCCGGCAAGGCCACCCCGCGCGGGCGCTTCCCGCACATCAAGCGCGCCGGCGACTTCCTTTTCGTCTCCGGCACCAGCTCGCGGCGCCCGGACAACAGCTTCGTCGGCGTCGAGGTGGATGCCATGGGCACCACCAACCTCGACATCCGCGCCCAGACCCGCGCGGTGATCGAGAACATCCGCGACATCCTCGCCAGCGAGGGCGCCAGCCTGGCGGACGTCGTGGAGATCAGCAGCTTCCTCGTCGATATGAACGACTTCGGCGGCTACAACCAGGTCTACGCCGAGTTCTTCGACGAGAACGGCCCGACCCGCACCACCGTGGCCGTGCACCAACTGCCGCACCCGCACCTGCGCATCGAGATCAAGGCGGTGGCCTACGCCCCCCGCACCCGTTGAACCGCTGGGAGACAACAACAATGGACAAGCACCACTTCAGCGCACCCTTCAATTTCAACCGCTGGCTCGACGAGCACGCCCACCTGCTCAAGCCGCCGGTGAACAACCAGCAGATCTGGCAGGACAGCGACTACATGGTCACCGTGGTCGGCGGCCCCAACCAGCGCACCGACTTCCACGACGACCCGGTGGAAGAGTTCTTCTACCAGTTCAAGGGCAACGCCTACCTGAACATCTGGGACCGCGGCCGCTACGAGCGGGTGGACCTCAAGGAAGGCGACATCTACCTGATGGCCCCGCACGTCATCCATTCGCCGCAGCGCCCCGAGCCCGGCAGCCTGTGCCTGGTCATCGAGCACCGCCGCCCGGCGGGTCAGCACGATGCCCTGCAGTGGTCCTGCGCGCGCTGCGGCTGCCTGATCAAGCGCTACGAAATGCAGCTGCAAAGCATCGTCGCCGACCTGCCGCCGGTGTACGAGCAGTTCTACGCCACCTCCGACGAGGAACGCCGCTGCCACGAATGCGGCGAGATCCACCCCGGCCGCGACTGGCAGGCCTGGCACCAGACACTCAACGAGTTCCATCGCCCATGAAGATCGACATCCACTCGCACTTCTTCCCGCGCATCACCCAGGCCGAGGCCGCGCGCCTGCACCCGCAGCGCGCGCCCTGGCTGCACACCGAGGGCCGCCACGGGCAGATCATGCTCGGCGACAAGCCGTTCCGCCCGGTGCACGACGTGCTCTGGGACGCCCAGCGGCGCATCGAGCACCTGGACGAGCAGGGCCTGGACGCCCAGGTGATGTGCGCCACCCCGGTGATGTTCGGCTACGACCAGCCCATCGAGCGCGCCTTGCCCTGGGCGCAGCTGATGAACGACCGCGCCCTGGAGATGACCGCCATCGCCCCGCAGCGCCTCAAGGTGCTGGCCCAGGTGCCGCTGCAGGACATCGACGCCGCCTGCCGCGAAGCCAGCCGGGCCATGGCCTGCGGCCACGTCGGCGTGCAGATCGGCAACCACGTCGGCGAGCGCGACCTGGACGACTCCGGCCTGGAGATCTTCCTGCGCCACTGCGCCAACGAAGGCATCCCGCTGCTGGTGCACCCCTGGGACATGATGGGCCGCGAGCGCATGAAGAAGTGGATGCTGCCCTGGCTGGTGGCCATGCCGGCGGAAACCCAGCTGGGCATCCTCTCGCTGATCCTCTCCGGCGCCTTCGAGCGCCTGCCCGAGTCGCTGCGCATCTGCTTCGCCCACGGCGGCGGCGGCTTCGCCTTCCTGCTCGGCCGCGTGGACAACGCCTGGCGCCACCGCGACATCGTCCGCGAGGACTGCCCGCAGCTGCCGTCCAGCTACGTCAAGCGCTTCTTCGTCGACTCGGCGGTATTCGACCCCGGCGCGCTGCGCCTGCTGGTGGACGTGATGGGCGCCGACCGCGTGATGCTCGGCTCCGACTCGCCCTTCCCGCTGGGCGAACAGAGCATCGGCGCCGGCGTGCTGGAGCACCCGCAGCTCAGCGAGCAGGACAAGGCGCGCATCTGCGCCGGCAACGCCCAGGCTTTCTTCGGTCTTTGAAAGGGGATACGGCGGCGGCTTCCGACCCGGCGGCCGCGAGCCGGGCGGCGCGGCGAGCGCAGCGGCACTCAGCGGATCGAAGCCGCCGACTATGCGGATAGACCGGCAGGGCGCGGCGGCCGGTAATGGCTGGGCGTGCCGGGCCGGTACCGGCCAAGTGACCCATAACAACAATAGAAGGTAGAACACGATGAAAGCTCTGCGCATCCTGGGCGCCGTCGGCGCCGCCTTGCTGGCGCTGCATGGCGCCCCCGCCTCCGCGGCGGCGGAAGACAGCATCAAGGTGACCCTGCTGGGCACCGGGACCCCCATCCTCAACGTCAACCGCTTCGGCATGAGCACCCTGGTCGAGGCCGGCCCGCACAAACTGCTGTTCGACGCCGGGCGCGGCGCGGCCATCCGCCTGCACCAGTTGCAGGTGCCGCTGCGCGATATCGAGGCGGTGTTCATCACCCACCTGCACTCCGATCACCTCACCGGCCTGCCGGACCTGTACGCCACCGCGCCGCTGCCCACCGACGACGGCCGGCGCACCCTGGCCCTGCCGGTCTATGGGCCCAAGGGCATCGACAGCGTGGCGCGGGGCATCGAGCAGATGTTCAGCGAGAACAACCGCATCCGCGGCAAGGAGACCAACGCGCAGGCCGCGCGCATCGCCGACCAGGCCATAGCGGCGGACGGCGGCGTGGTCTTCGACAAAGAGGGGGTGAAGGTCACCGCGTTCCTGGTGGACCACGGCTACGTGAAGCCGGCCTACGGTTATCGCATCGACTATGCGGGGCGGTCGGTGGTGCTCTCCGGCGACACCACCTATGCCCCCAACCTGGTCCGCCAGGCCAAGGGCGTGGACCTGCTGGTGCACTCCCTGTCGATCGCCAGCCATCAGCTGGAAAAGGCCTACCCCGACTACGTGAAGCACTTCTACGACTACCTGGCCAACCCGGAGACGGTGGCGAAGGTGCTCAGCGAAACGCGCCCGCGCGATGCGGTGTTCTCGCACATCTCGCTGTACAGCCGCGGCGACATCGGCCGCGCTTCCGAAGAGGACATCCGTTCGCGCGTGGCCCAGGGCTACGACGGTTCCTTCGTCATCGGCCAGGACCTGATGGCCTTCGAGCTGACGCCCAAGGGCGTAGTGCGCGAGCCCTACGACGCCGCGTTGCGCCAGCGCGAACCGGTGAACTGACGACTCCGCTACCGACTCATTCCCTGCCGCCGGGCTGCCGGTGGCAGGGGACGCTTTGCCTACAACAACGAGAAGAGTGCAAGCAGCATGAGCAATCACCCCAAACTATCCCTGGCGGTGCTCGCCTCCGGCACCCTGGCGGCGCTGCCCCAGGTCGAGGCCGGCGAGGGCCTGGTCGAGGGCGCCAGCGCCACCCTGCAGGCGCGCAACTACTACTTCAGCCGCGACTATTCGGACATCGTCGGCGCCAGCCGGCAATCGAAGGTGGAGGAGTGGGCCCAGGGCTTCATCCTCGACTTCCGTTCCGGCTACACGCCGGGGCCCGTGGGCTTCGGCGTGGACGCCATCGGCCTGCTCGGCCTGAAGCTGGACAGCAGCCCCGACCGCGCCAACACCGGCCTGCTGCCGGTGGACGGCGACGGCCGCGCGCCGGACGACTACAGCCGGCTGGGCGTGGCGCTGAAGGCGAAGGTCTCGCACAGCGAACTCAAGCTCGGCGAACTGCAGCCCAACCTGCCGGTGCTGCCGGCCAGCGACAACCGCCTGCTGCCGCCGACCTACCAGGGCGCCATGCTGGCCTCCAGCGAGATTCCCGGCCTGGCCCTGCAGGCGGGCCGGCTGGAGTCCTACAGCATGCGCAACGAGGCCGGCACCAGCGACCTGCAGGCGATGGTCGGCGCGACGCCCTACCGCCAGGTGGAAAGCGACGCCTTCAACTTCGCCGGCGGCGACTACGACTTCAACGCCAAGCGCACCCGCGCCAGCCTGTGGTACGGCCAACTGGAAGACATCTACCGCCAGGGCTTTGTCGGCCTCAAGCACAGCCAGAGCGTCGGCGACTGGGTGCTGGGCGGCAACCTCGGCTACTACGACGCCAACGAGGACGGCAAGCGCCTGCTCGGCAAGCTGGACAACCGCGCCTTCTACGCGCTGCTCTCGGCCAGGCGCGGCGGGCACAGCTTCTACGTCGGCTACCAGGGCATGTTCGGCGACGACGGCTTCCCGCGGGTGTTCCCCAACGTCGCGCCGCTGGGCAACGAGGTGCCCACTTTCATGTTCGCCTCGGCCGACGAGCGTTCCTGGCAGGTGCGCCACGACTACGACTTCGCCGCCCTCGGCATCCCCGGCCTGAGCACCACGCTGCGCTACCTGCGCGGCAGCAACGTCGACACCGGCAGGGGCTTCGAGGGCCGCGACCGCGAGCGCGACCTGGAGCTGGCCTACACGCTGCAGGGCGGCCCGCTGGCCGGGCTGAACGTCCGCCTGCGCAACGCCGTGGCCCGCTCCAACTACCTCACCGACGTCGACGAGAACCGCCTGATCCTCAGTTACACCTGGAAGCTCTTCTGAGCCGGCCCACCCCCTAGCAACGAGAAGAACGCCATGAACAGACAAACCCTGCGCGTCAGCGACCTGATCGACAACAGTCCGCTGTCCGCGCTGCAGATCCGCGTGTTGCTGCTGTGCTTCCTGGTGGTGGTGCTCGACGGCTTCGACACCGCCGCCATCGGCTATATCGCCCCCGAGCTGATCCGCGACTGGGGCATCACCCGCGGCCAGCTGGCCCCGGCCTTCGCCGCCGGGTTGTTCGGCATGCTGGTGGGCAGCGTCGGCTTCGGCCCGGTGGCCGACCGCAAGGGGCGCAAGTTCGTCCTGCTGCTCAGCCTGGGCATAGTCGCCCTGGGCACCCTGGCCTGCGCCCTGGCGCCGAACATCGAGGTGCTCACCGCGCTGCGCTTCTTCACCGGCCTGGGCCTGGGCGGGGTGCTGCCCAACGCCATCACCCTCAGCTCGGAATACTCGCCGGCGCGGCGGCGCATGCTGCTGGTGACCCTGAGCTATTCCGGCTTCACCCTGGGCCTGGCCCTGGGCGGCTGGGTGGCCGGCCTGCTGCTGCCGCTGGTGGGCTGGAAGGGCCTGCTGCTGTGCGGCGGCCTGACGCCGCTGGTACTGTTGCCGGCGCTGGTCCTGGCGCTGCCGGAGTCCACCTGCTTCATGGCCGGCAGCCCGGCCCACGCCCAGCGGCTGCGGGCGATCCTCGGGCGCATCAGCGCTCGCCAGGACCTGGACGAAGTGACCCTGGTCGGCGACGTCGCCGCCGCGCAACAGCGCTCGCCGGCCTCGACGCTGTTCGCCGAGGGCCGGGCGCTGCGCACCCTGATGCTGTGGCTGACCTTCTTCTGCTGCCTGTTCGTCTTCTACCTGCTGACCAGCTGGCTGCCGACCATCCTGCGCGGCAGCGGCTACGGCACCCAGGAGACCTCGCACATCGCCGCGATGATCCCCTTCGGCGGGGTGATCGGCGGCATCGTCATGGCCCTGCTGATGGACCGTTTCGGCGCCCAGCGCCTGCTGCCGCCGCTGTGCCTGTGCGCCGCCGTGGCCCTGGCGCTGACCGGCACCCAGCTGGGCAACGGCCTGGCGCTGCTGCTGATGGTCTTCGCCGTGGGCTTCACCCTCACCGGCGCGCTGAACAACCTGAGCATCCTCGCCGCCACCCTGTACCCGACCCACGCCCGCGCCACCGGCGTGAGCTGGGCGCTGAGCGCCGGGCGCGCCGGCTCGATCATCGGCTCGCTGCTCGGCGCCTGGCTGTTCGAGGCCGCCGGCGGCCTGCAGGTGTTCTTCGTCTGGCTCGCCGCGCCGGCGCTGCTGGCCAGCCTGGCGCTGTTCGTCATGGCCCTGCGCCGCGCACCGGGCGCCGCGCGGGGTGAACTCGCCTGAGGCGCCCGCGGCTGGCCGACAACGACAGGAAGGAGGGTTCCATCCCCATGCATACCTTGCTCAAGTGGCTGGCCGCTGCGCTGCTGGCCAGCGCATTACCCTTCGCCCAGGCCGCCGACGGTGGCCAGCGGCCCAACGTGCTGCTGATCGTCGCCGACGACCTGGGCTTCTCCGACATAGGCGCATTGGGTGGCGAAATCGCCACCCCCAACCTCGACCGCCTGGCCCGCCAGGGTATGACCTTCCTCGACTTCCACGCCACGCCCAGTTGCTCCACCACGCGCTCGGCGCTGCTCTCGGGCAACGACCCGCACCTGGTCGGCGTCGGCATGATAGCCGAATGGCGCGGCCGCCTGCCACCTGCGCAGCGCGAACGCCTGCGCCCCGGCTACGAGGGCGTGCTGGCGGCCAGGGTGCCGACCCTCGCTGAGCTGCTAAGCGATGCCGGCTACCACACCTACATCGCCGGCAAGTGGCACCTGGGCAAGCAGCCGGAGCTGCAGCCACAGAAGCGTGGCTTCGAGGAATCCTACGTGCTGCTCGAAGGCGGCGCGGCCAACTTCAAGCAGGCCAACATGGCGCTGCTGCCCAACTACAGCACCACCTACCTGTACGACGGCCAGGGCATCGAACTGCCGGACGACTTCTACTCCAGCACCTGGTACACCGACCGCCTGATCGAGATGATCGAGCGCCGCGCCGGCGACGGCCGGCCGTTCTTCGCCTTCGCCGCCTACACCGCGCCGCACTGGCCGTTGCAGGCGCCGGATGCCTACCTGGCGAAGTACCGCGGGCGCTACGACGCCGGCTACCAGGCCATCGCCGACCAGCGCCTGGCGCGAGAGCGCGAACTGGGGCTGATCCCCGAGGGCTATCCCTCGCAGGCGCAACTGGAGGGCGTGCCGGCCTGGTCCACGCTGAGCGAAGAGCAGCGGCGCCAGTCGGCGCGCACCATGGAGGTCTACGCGGCCATGGTCGAGGCCTTCGACGCCGAGGTCGGCCGCCTGCTCGACCACCTGCGCCGCAGCGGGCAACTGGACAACACCCTGGTGCTGTTCATGTCCGACAACGGCCCGGAAGGGCGCGACAGCATGGACGCCAGGTGGGTGGCGGAGCACTTCGACAACCGCCTGGAAAACTATGGCCGGCGCGACTCCTTCCTGTTGCAGGGCAGCGCCTGGGCGCAGGTCAGCGCGTTGCCCGGGCGGCGCTACAAGATGACCACCTACCAGGGCGGCTACCGGGTGCCGCTGTTCGCCTACATGCCCCAGCGCATCGCCGCCGGGCGCAACACGCAGCTGGCGCGGGTGCACGACCTGCTGCCGACCCTGCTGGAGCTGGCCGGCGCCGAGCAGCCCGGGCCGCGCTACCGGGGCCGCGAGGTCATCCCGCCGCAGGGCCTGTCGATGCTGCCGCTGCTGTTCGGCCGCGACGCGCGCGTGCATGCCGCCGACGAGCCGCTGGGCTGGGAGCTCAATGGCAATGCCGCCCTGCGCAAGGGCTCGCTGAAGCTGCTCTACGACGTCAAGGACGCCCAGGCGCGCTGGCGCCTCTACGACCTCGCCAGCGACCCGGGCGAGCGCCACGACCTGGCCGCGCAGCGGCCCCAGGCACTGGCCGAACTGCTGCGCGACTGGCGCGCCTATGCCCAGCGCAACAACCTGCGCCTGGACGCGCAGGGCAGGCCGCTGGTGCCGCAGCTGCTGGAAGCCGCCAGCAGCCGATGAATCCCTTTGCAGGCCCGGCCATTACGGCCGGGCCACCTCCGTTGCCATTTACGACATGAGGACCGCCCATGCCGATGCTCGCCCGCATCCCGAAGAAAACCACTCCGTTCACTCCCTGGCCGGGCCTGCCGGCGCTCACCCGGGCTGGCGACGGCACGGCCTGCCTGTCGATGCGTGGTACTTTCCGTTTCTGAGTTGGATGTCGGGGTAGTCGATGAAGTCGAGTGTGGTATCGGTCGCGCGCAAGCTGAAGTTCTACCAGTTGGTGGTGCTCGACCAGGTGGTGCAGAGCGGTTCGCTGCTGCGCGCGGCGCAGGTGCTGAACCTGACCCAGCCGGCGGTGACCAAGGTCATCCACGAGTTGGAGTCGTACTTCGATGCGCCGCTGCTCGAACGCAGCAACCGCGGGGTGAAGGTCACCGAACTGGGCGAGCTGGTGCTGCGCCGGGCGCGCTCGATGCTCGCCGAGCTGCGGGCCCTGAGCGACGAGGTGGAGGCCTTCCGCGACGGCACTTCCGGGCACGTGGTGGTGGGTACCCTGATCTCCGCCTCCACCTCGCTGTTGCCGCGCGCCCTGCGCCTGCTCAAGAGCCGCGCGCCGCGGGTGCTGGTATCGGTGCGCATCGGCCAGTTCGACCAGCTGTTCCCGGCCCTTATCGGCGGCGAGGTGGACCTGGTGGTGGGTCGCGTGCCGGACGACTGGCAGGCCCGCGGCGAGGCGCGGGCGCT
Organism: Pseudomonas sp. NBRC 100443; assembly: GCF_030268185.1. Taxonomy (NCBI): domain Bacteria; kingdom Pseudomonadati; phylum Pseudomonadota; class Gammaproteobacteria; order Pseudomonadales; family Pseudomonadaceae; genus Pseudomonas; species Pseudomonas sp. NBRC 100443. The sequence continues at coordinate 288,618 of NZ_BSQE01000008.1, read as the reverse complement.
GGGCGTGGACGTGCTCTACGACGAGCGCCTGTGCATCGTCGGCGGCCATGGCCACCCGCTGCATGCCGGTGGCGCGGTGAGCCTGGCCGAGCTGCACGCCTACCCCTGGGTGCTGCCGCCGCCCGGCTCGCTGCTGCGGCAGACGGTGGACCACCTGTTCGCCCAGGCCGGTCTGGCACTGCCGGGCAACGTCATCGAGTCGCTGTCGGTGCTCACCAACGTCGCCCTGATGCAGGACCAGCAGACCGTCGGCCTTCTGCCCCTGGAAACCGCCCGGCAACTGGCCGATGGCGGCGGCGTCCGCGCCTTCGAGCTGGATATCGCGCTGCGCTTCGGCGACATCGGCTGCTTCCACCCCAGCGGCCGCGAACTGGGCCCGGCGGCGCGGCTGTTCCGCGAATGCCTGCGCGCCGCCAGCGAGGAGCTGGGCGAGGAAGGCTGAGGCCGCCGCTTCGTAGGATGGGTTGAGCTTGCGAAACCCATGGGGCCGTGGTGATGGGTATCGCTTCGCTCAACGCCATCCTACGATGGCGTTTTTCCTGCACCTTCTATTGGGTTCCCGCGAACGCGGGACGCGGCTCCATCGCGAACAGCGCTTGCGCTGGCCCGCAGGGGGATAACCCAGAAAACAATGTAGGACCTTGTCCGCGATAGCCGGAACCCCCGGCGCGATTCGCGGATAAGATCCGCTCCTACGCCGCCCCACCCGCACCATTCCATGTAGGAGCGCGCCCTGCGCGCGAATCGCGGGCAGGGCCCGCTCCTACCAAGCGATACAGAGCCGCGGTGTTTCGGGCCAACGGCGGATAACCGCGAACGGTTATTCGCCCTACGCCCAGCCCACCTGTAGCGTCTACGGGATCAATTGTTGCTCTGGGTGAATTTCTCCAGGTACAGCCGGCCGTTCTCCAGGCCCTGCGCCTGCAACCATTCCTTCACCGACTCGACCATCGGCGGCGGGCCGCACAGGTACATGTCGAAGGGCGCATCGCGCAGGGCCGCGGCGTCGAAGTGCTCGGTGACGTAGCCGCGCTTTCCATCCCAGCCGGCGTCATCGCTGATCACCGGGGTGAAGGCGAAGCCCGGGATGCGCTCGGCGTAGCCGGCGATGCGCTCCAGTTCGCAGAGGTCCGCCGCCTGGCGCACGCCGTAGTACAGGTGCACCGGCTGGCCGCAGCCGCCGGCCTCGGCCAGCTCGTCGAGCATGCCGAGGAAGGCCGACAGCCCGGTGCCGCCGGCCACCAGCAGCAGCGGGCGTTCGACGTGGCGCAGGTAGAAGGCGCCCAGCGGCGCCTCGAAGCGGATTTCGTCGCCCGGCTGGCAGCGCTCGCGGATGTAGTCGCTCATGGCGCCGTCGGGCAGCAGGCGGATGAGGAACTGCAGCTGGTTCTGCGCGTTGGGCCGGTTGGCGAAGGAGTAGGAGCGCACCGCGTCCGTGCCCGGCACGTGCAGGCGCGCGTACTGGCCGGGCAGGTAGTCCAGCGCCGGGCCTTCGACCTGCAGGCACAGGATGGCGGTGCTCGCCGAGACCTGCTCGACGCCGCTGACCACGCCGCGGTGGCTGGCCGGGCCGGCGGCGCTGCACAGGCTGGAGTCGAAGTCGAAGTAGAACGCGGCGTCGGACTGCACGCGGGTCTGGCAGCTGAGAATCTTGCGCTGGGCCAGGTCCTCGGCGGAGAGGGTTTCCTCGTCGGCGTAGTCCATCGCGTAGCTGCCGGATTCGCAGCGGCCCATGCAGGTGCCGCAGACGCCCTCGCGACAGTCCAGGGGGATCTTGATGCCGTTGCGCAGCGCCGCGTCGAGCAGGATTTCGTTGCCCTGCACGGGGAAGAACAGTGTCTTGCCGTCGGCGAAGCTGAAGGCGACCTTGTGGTTCATCGGGCCATCCTCACAGGTGGTAGAAGTCGAGCACCGAATCGATGCGGTCGTTGAGCAGCAGCACGTGCTTGCGGGCGATCAGCCAGCTCTCGCCATGGGGGCGCAGGCGGTAGGTGGCGTGGCCGAAGAACTGCCCGGGCGTCTCCAGGCGGTAGAACAGCGTGTGCCAGTTGGCCCGCACTTCCAGCTCGCCGCCGTCCAGCTCGCGGATGCGCACGTTGTCGATGCCATGCAGGGTGCGCGGCATGGGGATGGTCGAGGCGGCCTTGCCGGTGCGGATGCGGAACACCCGGTCCTCCAGGCCGGCGCGGCTGGGGTAGTAGATCAGCGACATGCCGCGCTTGGGGTCGGTGGTGTAGACGTGCTCGGAATCCCACTGCGGGACGTGGAACTCGCTGTCCTCGCTGAACATGTCGAGGTAGGCGTCCCAGTCCTGGGCGTCGCAGGCCTCGGCGTTGCGGTAGAGGAACTGTTCCACCCGGTATTGCAGTTGCGCGTTCATGCCTGCACCTCCTTGAGCGCCAGGGCCTTGCGTTGCAGGCCGTCGAGGAGGAAGCGCTGCCAGTGCTGGTGCTGGTTGACGTAGAGGCCTTCGTGGGTGATCTCGGTGCCGGTGAGCACGGGGGCGATGCCCAGCGTCCGGCTGTTCGGCGTCGGGCCCTCGACCCATTTGCCGTGGCCGCGGGAGATGTCGCTCCAGCGCTCCAGGCGGCCCTGGAAGCCGCGCTGCTGCTCGCGGAATTCCACCAGGTCGTCCGGCGTGCCCATGCCGGAGACGTTGAAGAAGTCCTCGAACTGGCGGATGCGGTTCTCGCGGTCCTGGTCGGACTCGCCCTTCACGCCGATGCACTGGCTGATGACTTCGGTCCGGTTCCAGGCGATGGGGCGGACGATGCGCAGCTGCGAGCTGATCTGGTCCATGAAGAACAGGCTGGGGTAGATGTTCAGGTTGCGCAGGCGGTGCATCATCCACTCGGCCCTGGCCTGGCCGTGTTCCTCGACCAGACGCGGCATCACGCTGGCGTAGCCGGGGCGCACGGCGGGGTTGGGCATGTCGCTGAACAGCACGCTGTGGCCGTTGCGGAAGCTGAACCAGCCGTCGTCGGTCTGCGCGTCGCCGGCGCCGAGCTTGCTGTAGTCCAGGGTGCTGCTGGCCGTGCCGTTCTCCACGTTGACCTGCTGGCGGTGCTGCACGGTGGCCACGTAGTTGTAGTGCACGGTGCTGACGTGATAGCCGTCCAGGCCGTTCTCGTTCTGCAGCTTCCAGTTGCCCTCGAAGGTGTAGGCGGAGCGGCCCGGCAGCACTTCCAGCTCGCCGGTGGGGGACTGCGCCACCATCATGTCGAAGAACACTTTCGCATCGCCGAGGAAGTCTTCCAGGCTGTCCGTGGCGGTCGCGTCCAGGCTGATGAAGACGAAGCCCCTGTAGCTGTCGATGCGCGCCTTCTTCAGGCCGCGGCTGGCCTTGTCGAAGTCCGCCGGGTATTCGCCGGGCGCCTTGACCTTCACCAGGCGCCCGTCGCTCTTGTAGCACCAGGCGTGGAAGGGGCAGGTGAAGGTGGACTGGTTGCCCTTGCACACCCGGGTGAGGGTGGCGCCGCGGTGCTGGCAGGCGTTGACCAGGGCGTTCAGCTGGCCGCCGGCGTCGCGGGTGACGATCATCGGCTGACGCCCGGCGCGCAGGGTGATGAAGTCGTTGGGGTTGGGGATTTCGCTTTCGTGGCAGGCGTAGATCCACTGCTTCTCGAAGATCAGCTCCATCTCTAGGTCGAACAGTTCCGGCTCGGTGAACATGTCCCGGGCGATGCGGTACACCCCTTCGGCGGGGCGGAAATCCAGGCAGCCACGGATGTAGTCCTGCCACTGCGCAAGGCTCTTGCTTGGTGCGTTCATTGTTGTTGTCCCATCGGGCGGATCGGTGGCGCCATTTCACGGCCGGCGCGCCATGGCGGTCTATCCGCCCAGTGGGGGAAGGCGATCCGCAAAATTGGCGGCGGGGTAACACCGCGGTGCGGGGGCTGGGTAGAAGCTGCCCAGCCGCGCTGCGCCGGGCGGCGGCGGAGGGGGCGGGTGGGGCGCCGGCGGGGTGCGAATGGTCCGGAAAATGGTCGAACACTATCCGCATACTGAGGCTTTGCCGACGATCCGTGGCCCGCGGGTACGCGTCTTGCTGCACACTGGGCGCAAGCGCCGCCAGAGCCGCCCCGAACAAGCCGTGAGTGCCCAGCGATGAATCCGAAGAACCCCGGTCACTTCCGTGACATCCACGCCGATCGCCTCGACCTTGCCGCCGCCCGCAACTGGATGTCGGCCATCTGCGGGCCCCACCGCCTGCACGCCGGCCACCCCGAGGCGGTGCGCTTCCAGCACAGCGGCAGCGTGCTCAAGGGCATGTCCACCACTCTGGGCTGCATCGAATACGGCACCGAGGTGACCATCGGCATCGTCGAGACCGAGCGCTTCAACAGCTACAGCCTGAGCCTGCCGCTGGTGGGCGAGCAGGAGCTGAGCGTGGCCGGGCGCTACCTGCAGTCGAACCCGCAGCGCGGGGTGATCGTCTCGCCCAACCAGAGCCAGGAGCTGAACATCACCGGCGACTGCCGCAAGCTGCAGGTGGTGATCCCGCTGCTGGCCATGCGCCGGACCCTGGAGGAAATGCTCCAGCGCCCGGCCGAGCAGCCCCTGGTGTTCGAGCCGGAGATGGACGCCCATGACGGCGCGGCGGCCGCCTGGTGGCGCATGGTCCGCCACCTGAACGAGGAGATGGCGCTGAGCGAGCTGTTCGGCCAGGCCTTCTTCAGCCGCGACCTGGAGCGCGCGCTGCTCAAGGGGCTGATCCTCGCCCAGCCGAACAACTACAGCGAGGCGCTGCGCCGGTGTTTGGCCGAGAAGGTGCCGCACTATCTGCTGCGCGCCCGCGAACACATCCATGCCCATGCGCGCGAGGCCCTGTGCCTGTATGACCTGGAAGCGGCGGCCGGGGTATCGCGGTTCAAGCTGTTCGAGGGGTTTCGCAAGTACTTTGGCAGTGCGCCCATGACCTATCTGAAGCATTACCGGCTGCATGGGGTGCGCGAGGACATTCTTGCGGGCGGGGCGCGCAGCATTTCCGAGATCGCGATGGGGTGGGGTTTTGCTCACCTGGGGCGTTTTGCGGGGGACTATCGCAAGCTGTTCGGGGAGACGCCCAGTGCAACGCAGCAGCGGTTGCAGAGGCTTGGTGGGAGAGGCGTGTAGGAGGGGGCTTGCTCGCGAATGGTGCTTACCGGTTACTCCGGCGCCTGGGGTAACTCCGCTCTCTCTCCCCAGCCCTCGGCTGCGCGCCCCGCCCTGAAGGGAGAGGGGCCGTTCGGTGTGCTCTGGTAGCCAGGCTCAAGCCGGAAACTGCAGGAGTGCGCTGATGCTTCGATTGGCAGAGGACAGTCCCCTCTCCCTTCAGGGAGAGGGTTAGGGAGAGGGCGCTCTTCGGCATTACGCCACTGCTTTCGCAAGCCGCCCAATAAAAAACCGGCCCCAAAGGCCGGTTTCTTCACCACACCACCCGACCTCAGCGATATTCGCAGAGGTAAGCAGTATCCACCGCAACCTTCAGCTGGAACTTGCTGTTCCCCGGCACGGTGAACTGGCTGCCGGCGGCGAAAGTTTCCCACTCGTCGCTGCCCGGCAGCTTGACGGTCAGGGCGCCGGCGACCACGTGCATGATCTCCAGCTGGGCGGTGCCGAATTCGTACTCGCCGGGGGCCATCACGCCGATGGTCGCCGGGCCCTCGGTCATGCCGAAGGCGATGGATTTGACGGTGCCGTCGAAGTACTCGTTGACCTTGAACATGGGGCTGCTCCTGCAACAGGGGGTAGGGAGGGCGAAAAAAGGAGCGCCAGTATGCCCAAGGCGATGGGCAGCGTCACTACGCGGCCGTCACAGCGCCAGCGGCAGCAGCCGGGCGGTGTTGCGCGCGTCTTCCAGGGCGCGGTGCTGCTGGCCCTGGAAGTGCAGCCCGGCCAGTTGCAGCGCGGTGTTCAGGCCCACCGGGCGCTTGAGCTGGCGGGCCTGGGCGAAGCGCTGCTTGAGGTTCAGGTGCGGCACCTGGCTGAGGTGGCTGTCGATGTGCTGCTGGCGCCATTCCAGTTCCAGCTGGCGGCGGTCGTAGTCGCCCCAGCTGGCCCAGCCGGCCAGGCGCGGGCTGTGCTGCGCGAGCCAGCGCTCGAACTGCGGCCAGACCTCGGCGAGGGGCGCGGCGCCGTCGACGTCGGCCTGGCTGATGTGGGTGAGTTCGCGGCAGAAGCTGGTCAGCAGCGGGCGGCGCTGCGGCCGCACGAAGCGTTGGAAGTGGTCCAGCTCGCGGCCGTCGGCGGCGGCCACGAGGCTCGCGCCGATCTCGATGATCTCCATTTCCTCGACCGGCCAGCCGCCTTCCTCGGTGGTGGCTTCCAGGTCGATCACCAGCCAATGGGGCATAGGGCCTGCTCGTGCGCTGAAGTGGGACGGTCCGGACCGCGTGCGCGGCGCCTGGCATGCAGTATGGAAGGCCTTTCGGGGCTCGGCAAACCGCTGCTAGGCTAGCCCGATCGACAACAGGGGGAACCGAGCCATGGCGAAAGTCGCGTTCATCGGCCTGGGCGTCATGGGCTATCCCATGGCCGGGCATCTGCAGGCCAAGGGGCATGAGGTCTGCGTCTACAACCGTACCCCGGCGCGCGCCGCGCAGTGGGTCGCCGAGCACGGCGGCAGCAGTGCGCCCACGCCGCGCGAGGCCGTGGCGCAGGCGGAATTCGTGATGTGCTGCGTGGGCAACGACGACGACCTGCGCAGCGTGGTGCTGGGGCCGGACGGCGCCCTCGCCGGGATGCAGCCGGGCAGCGTCTTCGTCGACCACACCACGGCTTCGGCGGCGGTGGCCCGGGAGTTGGCGGTGCAGGCCGCCGAGCGCGAGCTGGGCTTCCTCGACGCGCCGGTGTCCGGCGGCCAGGCCGGCGCCGAGAATGGCGTGCTGACGGTGATGGTGGGCGGCGAGGAGGTCTTCTACCGGCGCGCCGAGCCGCTGATCGCCGCCTATGCGCGGATGGTCCGGCTGATGGGCCACAGCGGCGCCGGACAACTGACCAAGATGGTCAACCAGATCTGCATCGGCGGCCTGCTCCAGGGCTTGTCCGAGGCCCTGCATTTCGCCCAGTGCGCGGGGCTGGACGGCGAGGCCGCCATCGAGGTCATCAGCAAGGGCGCGGCGCAGTCCTGGCAGATGGAGAACCGCCACAAGAGCATGCTGGAAGGGCGCTTCGACTTCGGCTTCGCCGTGGACTGGATGCGCAAGGACTTCGGCATCGTGCTCGACGAGGCGCGGCACAACGGCGCGCAATTGCCGGTGACGGCGCTGGTCGACCAGTTCTATGCCGAGGTGCAGGCCGCCGGCGGCGGGCGCTGGGACACTTCCAGCCTGATCACCCGGCTGAAGCCGCGCGGGTGAATCAGCTGCGGAAGATGAAGTAGACCGCGCCCAGCAGGCACAGGCCCGCCCACAGGTAGTCCAGCTTCAGCGGCTGCTGCATGAAGAACACGCTGAAGGGCACGAACACCGCCAGGGTGATGACCTCCTGCATGATCTTCAGCTGGCCCACCGACAGCGCGGTATAGCCGATGCGGTTGGCCGGCACCTGCAGCAGGTACTCGAACAGCGCGATGCCCCAACTGACCAGGGCGGCGATGATCCAGGGCTTGGTGTTCAGCGTCTTCAGGTGGCCGTACCAGGCGAAGGTCATGAACAGGTTGGAGAACGCCAGGAGGGTGGCGGTTTGGGCCCAGACCGGCATGGGGAGCTCTCGGAGGTGAGGAGGGCGCCAGCCTAAATCGCCGCGCTCGTGCCGCCAAGGGGGAGGGCGATGCAAGGCCCTTGGCGGCGGGCGTCGCTGGGCTTATCCTTCGCGCGCGCACCGGCCCTGCGGTACGCGATCTTCCTCCGTGCCTTTTTATGAGCCCAGCAACGATGCAATGCCGTGCCGGCTGTGGCGCCTGCTGCGTGGCGCCGTCGATTTCCTCGCCTATCCCCGGCATGCCCGGCGGCAAGCCCGCGGGCGTGCGCTGCGTGCAACTGGACGAGCGCAACCTCTGCCGCTTGTTCGGCCGGCCCGAGCGCCCGGCGGTGTGCGCGGCTTTCGACGCCGACGCCGAGGCTTGCGGCAGCAGCAACGAGGAGGCGCTGCGCATCCTCGCCGAATGGGAACGGATCACCGCCGCCTGAGTGACTTGGAAGTCACGTTTCCAGGGGCCATACTGGCGCCCATCCTGACTGCCGAACCGCTCAGGATCGCGGATTTGCAACGGGTACGGCCCTTCGCCGGCCCGGCCAGACCAACAATAACCAGAGGAAGATGACGATGCGTGGCATCCTGCGTATGACCCTGTTGAGCGCCGCCCTGCTGGGCGCCTCCGGCGCCGCCATGGCCGAGGACTGGCAATTGGCCAAGGACGAGGACGGCGTCAAGGTCTACCTGAGCAGCGTCCCGGGCTCCAAGTACAAGGCCTACCGCGGCGTGGTCGACATCAAGGCCGACGTGGCCAGCATCAACGCCCTGCAGGAAGACGTGAAGGGCTCCTGCAAGTGGATCCATGCCTGCGCCGAGATGCGCCTGCTCAAGAGCGAGGGCGACAATTCCTGGACCTACTCGAAGATCGACATGCCCTGGCCTGTGACCGGCCGCGACGTGGTGATCCACGTGACCACCGAGAAGACCGCCGACGGCGGCCTCATCCGCCACCTGCAGGCCGAGCCGACCTACATCCCGGAAGAGAAGGGCGAGATCCGCGTGCCCAAGCTGGTCGGCGAGTGGAAACTGGTGCCCAAGGGCGCGGGCGTCACCGAAGTGACCTACCAGGTACAGACCGAGCCGGGCGGCAGCATTCCGTCCTGGCTGGCCAACAGCTTCGTGGTGGATGCGCCGATGAATACCCTGAAGGGACTGCGTGCGGCGGCGGAGAAGCGCTGAGGCTTGGCGTTATGGAAAAGGCCGCCTGGGCGGCCTTTTTTTGTGTTTGGGGGGAGGGGAGAGGGCTCGCTCGTGAATGGGGTTTGCCGGTGGCTGCGGAGTTGGGGTTAAGAGCGCCCTCTCCCCAACCCTCTCCCTGAAGGGAGAGGGGGCTGTCCTGAACTGCCGGGAAGCCCAGAGTCATCCTGATACTCCTCACTCCCCCTCGCCATTCCCGCGAACGCGGGACGCGGCTCCATCGCGAACAGCGCTTGCGCTGGCCCGAAGGGGAATAACCCAGTGACGGGCGGTTCGCGAGCAAGCTCGCTCCTACGAAAAGCAAAAGCGCGTTTGCTCTTGGACTTCCAGAGAAATAGCCGAGCGCACCGGAGTGCCCCTTCAGAAGGCCGAGCGAAACCGGCGCTCAGGAGGTCATGCGACATGGATGTCGCGAGAGCCCCGATGGGCTACAGGGACGTACCCTCGGGGCGGGCCTCCGTGGCGGGGGAATTCGTGAGGGTAGCCCGACTCTGTCGGGCCCGTATGGCGGGGCAAGCCTTCTTGGTTACTTCTTTGGCGTTTGAAAGAAGTGACTCGCCCGAGGGGGCGAAACAAGACGGTCGGGCAAACTCGGAGCGGCGCAGAAACACCCAAGCCGAGGCAGCTAGGTTATCTCCTTCGGGTCAGCGCAAGCGCTGTTCGCGATGGAGCCGCGTCCCGCGTTCGTGGGAATGGCGGGTTTGAGTTGCGGAGTCAGAAAGGAAGGCAGGAGAGCAGACAACAAAAAAGGCTGCCGAAGCAGCCTTTTCCGTATCCCGGCGAAACTTACTTGCGAGCGCCGAGCTCGACGAAATCGCGCTGGGTGTGGCCGGTGTACAGCTGGCGCGGGCGGCCGATCTTGTACGGGCCGGAGAGCATTTCCTGCCAGTGCGAGATCCAGCCCACGGTACGCGCCAGGGCGAAGATCACGGTGAACATGCTGGTCGGGATGCCGATGGCCTTGAGGATGATGCCCGAGTAGAAGTCCACGTTCGGGTAGAGGTTGCGCTCCACGAAGTAGGGGTCGTGGCGGGCGATCTCTTCCAGCTTCATGGCCAGTTCCAGCTGCGGATCGTTGATGCCCAGCTCGCTGAGCACCTCGTCGCAGGTCTGCTTCATGACCTTGGCGCGCGGGTCGAAGTTCTTGTACACGCGGTGGCCGAAGCCCATCAGCTTGAACGGATCGTTCTTGTCCTTGGCCTTGGCCACGAACTTCTCGATGTTCGAAACGTCACCGATCTCGTCCAGCATGCGCAGTACCGCTTCGTTCGCACCGCCGTGGGCCGGGCCCCAGAGGGCGGCGATGCCGGAGGCGATGCAGGCGAACGGGTTGGCGCCGGAGGAGCCGGCCAGGCGCACGGTCGAGGTCGAGGCGTTCTGCTCGTGGTCGGCGTGCAGGATGAAGATGCGGTCCATGGCCTTGGCCAGCACAGGGCTGATCGGCTTGGTCTCGCAGGGGGTGTTGAACATCATGTGCAGGAAGTTTTCTGCGTAGCTCAGGTCGTTGCGCGGATACATCATCGGCTGACCCATGGAATACTTGTACACCATGGCGGCGATGGTCGGCATCTTGGCGACCAGGCGATGCGCGGAAATCTCGCGATGCTTGGGATTATTGATGTCCAGGGAGTCGTGGTAGAAGGCGGAGAGGGCGCCGATCACGCCGCACATGATGGCCATCGGGTGGGCATCGCGGCGGAAGCCGTTGAAGAAGGTCTTCAGCTGCTCGTGAACCATGGTGTGGTTCTTGATGGTGCCGACGAACTGTTCCTTCTGCTCGGCGGTGGGCAGTTCGCCCTTGAGCAGCAGGTAGCAGGTTTCCAGGTAGTCGGATTTCTCGGCCAGTTGCTCGATCGGATAGCCGCGGTGCAGCAGCACGCCCTTGTCGCCGTCGATATAAGTGATCTTCGACTCGCAGGAGGCGGTGGACATGAAGCCAGGATCGAACGTGAAGTGGCCCGTGGAGGTCAGACCCCGCACATCCACTACATCGGGGCCCAGCGTGCCGGAGAGGACGGGCAGTTCGACGGGGGCTGCGCCCTCGATGATCAACTGCGCTTTCTTGTCAGCCATGATTAGGCCTCCTATTAATGCTTGAAATCATCTGTACGACCCCCCACGCAGGGCCCGCACCACTATAGAGAGATAAATCCGATTGTCAATTTGCAAGAATCGGTAGCGGACAGCCCCTCCAACTGCCTGTTTTGGCGAAAAAAATCGCCTATTTACGCCTTTTATGGGGGTGCGGCAATAAGTCCTTAGGCGAAGGCGATTCCGTTGTCATTAGGAGCCTAACTGTCTATACTCGGCGACCAGCCGCCGGGGCCCTCCAGGCCTCGCTCCACAGGCGGTTGTCACTCCCGAAGGTGATGGGTACCTGACAAGTGCACCTCCCGACAACTAGCCCTGCAGTTCGAAGGGCTCTCAGTGTGAAAAAAGCCGTGAATAGCAAACGACCTGTAAACCTAGACCTAAGGACCATCAAACTCCCTGTCACTGCTTACACGTCCATTCTCCACCGCATCTCTGGCGTCATCCTGTTCCTGGGCATTGCCGTGCTGCTGTTCGCGCTCGACAAGTCCCTCGCATCGGAAGACAGCTTCGAGCAGGTGAAGGCGTGTCTGGCCCATCCGTTGGCCAAGCTTGTGATCTGGGGCCTGCTCTCCGCGCTGCTGTACCACCTGGTAGCCGGCATTCGTCACCTCGTCATGGACGCAGGTATCGGCGAGACGCTGGAAGGTGGCAAGCGTGGTTCGAAAATCGTCATCGCCATTGCCGTGGTGCTGATCGTTCTGGCGGGGGTCTGGGTATGGTAACTAACGTCACAAACTTCTCGCGTTCCGGCCTCTACGACTGGATGGCCCAACGCGTTTCTGCGGTCGTTCTCGCGGCTTATGTGCTTTTCCTGCTGGGTTACCTGATCGCACACCCGAACATCTCCTACGAGGAGTGGCATGGTCTGTTCTCCCACGGCCTGATGAAGATCTTCAGTCTTCTCACGCTGGTTGCCCTGAGCGTGCACGCCTGGGTCGGCATGTGGACCATCACCACCGACTACCTGACTCAGATGGCGCTGGGCAAGCCCGCGACCATCGTGCGTTTCCTCGTCCAGGCGGTATGCGGCATGGCCATGTTCGCATTCTTCGTCTGGGGTGTGCAGATTCTCTGGGGTAACTGATCCATGGCAAGCATTCGCACTCTCTCCTTCGACGCCATCATCGTGGGTGGCGGCGGCGCCGGCATGCGTGCCGCGCTGCAACTGGCCCAGGGTGGTCACAAGACCGCCGTGGTGACCAAGGTCTTCCCGACCCGTTCGCACACCGTTTCCGCCCAGGGCGGCATCACCTGCGCCATCGCCTCGGCCGACCCGAACGACGACTGGCGCTGGCACATGTACGACACCGTCAAGGGCTCCGACTACATCGGTGACCAGGACGCCATCGAATACATGTGCTCCGTCGGCCCGGAAGCCGTGTTCGAGCTGGAACACATGGGCCTGCCGTTCTCCCGTACCGAGCAGGGCCGCATCTACCAGCGTCCGTTCGGTGGCCAGTCCAAGGACTTCGGCAAGGGTGGCCAGGCCGCCCGTACCTGCGCCGCGGCCGACCGTACCGGTCACGCCCTGCTGCACACCCTGTACCAGGCCAACCTGAAGAACGGCACCTCCTTCCTTAATGAGTGGTACGCCGTCGACCTGGTGAAGAACCAGGACGGCCACGTGGTCGGCATCATCGCCATCGACATCGAGACCGGCGACACCATCTATATCCGCTCCAAGGCCGTGGTCCTGGCCACCGGCGGTGCAGGCCGCATCTACGCCTCCACCACCAACGCCCTGATCAACACCGGCGACGGCGTGGGCATGGCCCTGCGCGCCGGCGTACCGGTGCAGGATATCGAGATGTGGCAGTTCCACCCGACCGGCATCGCCGGCGCCGGTGTACTGGTCACCGAAGGCTGCCGCGGTGAAGGCGGCTACCTGATCAACGCCCATGGCGAGCGCTTCATGGAGCGTTACGCGCCGAACGCCAAGGACCTGGCCGGCCGCGACGTGGTCGCCCGTTCGATGGTCAAGGAAGTGATCGCCGGCAACGGCGTGGGCCCGAACAAGGACCACGTGCTGCTGAAGCTCGACCACCTGGGCGAGGAAGTCCTGCACAGCCGCCTGCCCGGCATCTGCGAACTGTCCAAGACCTTCGCCCACGTCGACCCGGTGGTCGCGCCCATCCCGGTCATCCCGACCTGCCACTACATGATGGGCGGCGTCGCCACCAACATCCATGGCCAGGCCCTGACCATGGACGCCAACGGCAACGACACCATCGTCGAAGGCCTGTTCGCGGTCGGCGAAGTCGCCTGCGTATCGGTGCACGGCGCCAACCGCCTGGGCGGCAACTCGCTGCTCGACCTGGTGGTCTTCGGCCGCGCTACCGGCCTGCACCTGGAAAAGGCCCTGAAAGAGGGCATCGAGCACCGCGGCGCCTCCGAGTCCGACCTGGAAGCCTCCTTCAAGCGCCTGAACGGCGTGAACGAGCGCACCAGCGGCGAAGAAGTCGCCCCGCTCAAGCGCGAACTGCAGCAGTGCATGCAGAACTACTTCGGTGTATTCCGTACCGGCGAATACATGCAGAAGGGTATCGCTCAACTGGCTGACCTGCGCGAGCGTATCGCCACCGTCAAGATCAACGACAAGAGCCAGGCTTTCAACACGGCGCGCATCGAAGCGCTGGAACTGCAGAACCTCCTCGAGGTGGCCGAAGCCACCGCCATTGCGGCCGAAAACCGCAAGGAGTCCCGCGGCGCCCATGCCCGCGAAGACTTCGAGGAGCGCGATGACGAGAACTGGCTGTGCCACACCCTGTACTTCCCGGGTGAGAAGCGCGTTGCCAAGCGTGCCGTCAACTTCGCGCCGAAGACCGTTCCGGCATTCGAACCCAAGGTTCGTACTTACTAAGGGTGCCCGTCATGTTGAAAGTAAGTGTTTACCGCTACAACCCGGAGAAGGACTCTGCACCCTACATGCAGGACTTCGACGTCGATACCCAGGGCAAGGACGTGATGGTCCTGGACGTGCTGGCGCTGATCAAGGAACAGGACGAGGGCTTCTCCTACCGTCGTTCCTGCCGTGAAGGCGTTTGCGGCTCCGACGGCATGAACATCAACGGCAAGAACGGCCTGGCCTGCATCACTCCGCTGTCGGCCGCCGGCCTGAAGGGCGGCAAGCTGGTGCTGCGCCCGCTGCCGGGCCTGCCGGTGATCCGTGACCTGGTCGTCGATATGCGCATCTTCTACAAGCAGTACGAGAGCGTTAAGCCGTATCTGCAGAACAAGTATGCCGCGCCGGCGATCGAACGCCTGCAAACCCCCGAAGAGCGCGAAAAGCTGGACGGTCTGTACGAGTGCATCCTGTGCGCCTGCTGCTCGACCTCCTGCCCGTCGTTCTGGTGGAACCCGGACAAGTTCCTCGGCCCCGCTGCGCTGCTGCAGGCCTATCGCTTCCTGGCCGACAGCCGCGACACGGAAACCCAGGCGCGCCTGGCCAGCCTGGACGATCCGTTCAGCGTGTTCCGTTGCCGTGGAATCATGAACTGCGTGAATGTCTGCCCGAAAGGCCTGAACCCGACCAAGGCCATCGGTCACATTCGCAACATGCTGCTGCAGAGCGGGACCTGATCCCACTTCGCCGTCGCGTGCGACAAGAGCAATACCCGTGCCGCCGGAACATTGTCCGGCGGTGCGGTTGCAACGGGCCCCAGCCCACAAAGCCGGGGTCTGACTCGAAAACGTATATATGACCAGCAGGGGCATCCGGGCTGGTACCCGGACTATCTGCGGGAACCTTTGTGGCTACCAGTCGCTGCACAGGGCTGGGTCCCCCGAGAGTTCCATCAGGTGGAGTCCCCTTACCGAGGGTGACCAAGCATGCACGAAAGCGTAATGCAGCGGATGTGGAACAGTGCCCATTTATCCGGTGGGAACGCTGCCTACGTCGAAGAGCTCTACGAGCTCTACCTGCACGACCCGAACGCTGTGCCAGAAGAGTGGCGCACATACTTCCAGAAGCTCCCCGCCGACGGCAATCCCGCTCCCGACGTCTCGCATTCCTCCATCCGTGATCATTTCGTGCTCCTGGCCAAGAACCAGCGCCGCGCCGCGCCCGTTTCCGCCGGCAGCGTAAGCACCGAGCACGAGAAGAAGCAGGTCGAAGTCCTGCGCCTGATCCTGGCGTACCGGCTGCGTGGGCATCAGGCCGCGAAGCTCGATCCGCTGGGCCTCTGGGTGCGTACCGCGCCTTCGGACCTGTCGCTGGATCACTACGGCCTGACCGCCGCCGACCTCGACACCACCTTCCGCACCGGTGAGCTCTACATCGGCAAGGAAGAGGCGACCCTGCGCGAGATCATCGACGCCCTGAAGCAGACCTACTGCAGCACCATCGGCGCCGAGTTCATGCACATCGTCGATTCCGAGCAGCGCCACTGGTTCGCCCAGCGCCTGGAAAGCGTGCGCGGTCGTCCGGCGTACTCCACCGAGGCGCGCGCCCACCTGCTGGAGCGCCTGACCGCGGCCGAGGGCCTGGAGAAGTACCTGGGCACCAAGTACCCGGGCACCAAGCGTTTCGGTCTGGAAGGCGGCGAGAGCCTGATCCCGATGGTCGACGAGATCATCCAGCGCTCCGGCTCCTACGGCGTCAAGGAAGTGGTCATCGGCATGGCCCACCGTGGCCGTCTGAACGTCCTGGTCAACACCCTCGGCAAGAACCCGCGCGACCTGTTCGACGAGTTCGAGGGCAAGAAGCTGGTCGAGCTGGGCTCCGGTGACGTGAAGTACCACCAGGGCTTCTCCTCCAACGTCATGACCCCGGGCGGCGAAGTCCACCTGGCGCTGGCGTTCAACCCCTCGCACCTGGAGATCGTCTCCCCGGTGGTCGAGGGCTCGGTACGCGCCCGCCAGGACCGTCGCAAGGACGGCAGCGGCGACAAGGTCGTGCCGATTTCCATCCACGGCGATGCCGCCTTCGCGGGGCAGGGCGTGGTCATGGAAACCTTCCAGATGTCCCAGACCCGTGCCTACAAGACCGGCGGCACCATCCACATCGTGATCAACAACCAGGTCGGCTTCACCACCAGCCGCCAGGACGACGCGCGCTCCACCGAGTACGCGACCGACGTTGCCAAGATGATCCAGGCGCCGATTTTCCACGTGAACGGCGACGATCCGGAAGCGGTGCTGTTCGTCACCCAACTGGCCGTCGACTACCGCATGCAGTTCAAGCGTGACGTGGTCATCGACCTGGTCTGCTACCGCCGCCGCGGCCACAACGAGGCCGACGAGCCGAGCGGCACCCAGCCGCTGATGTACCAGCAGATCGCCAAGCAGCGCACCACCCGCGACCTGTATGCCGACGAGCTGATCGCCGCCGGCGTGCAGACCGCCGAGCAGGCCCAGGAGAAGGTCGACGAATACCGCGACGCCCTGGACAACGGCCTGCACGTGGTGAAGAGCCTGGTCAAGGAGCCGAACAAGGAGCTGTTCGTCGACTGGCGTCCGTACGTCGGCCATGCCTGGACCGCGCGTCACGACACCCGCTTCGACCTGAAGACCCTGCAGGAGCTGTCCAACAAGCTGCTGGAGACTCCGGACGGCTTCGTCATGCAGCGCCAGGTGCAGAAGATCTACGAAGACCGCGCCAAGATGTCGGCCGGCGGCATGCCGATCAACTGGGGCTTCGCCGAGAACCTGGCCTACGCCACCCTGCTGTTCGAAGGCCATCCGGTGCGCATGACCGGTCAGGACGTCGGCCGCGGCACCTTCTCGCACCGCCACGCGGCGCTGCACAACCAGAAGGACGACTCGGTCTACATCCCCCTGGCCCACCTGTTCGACGGCCAGCCGCGCGTCAGCCTGTACGACTCCTTCCTCTCGGAAGAAGCGGTGCTGGCCTTCGAATACGGCTACGCCACCACCATGCCGAACGCGCTGGTGATCTGGGAAGCCCAGTTCGGCGACTTCGCCAACGGTGCGCAAGTGGTGATCGACCAGTTCATCACCAGCGGCGAGACCAAGTGGCAGCGCCTGTGCGGCCTGACCATGCTGCTGCCGCACGGCTACGAAGGCCAGGGCCCGGAGCACTCCTCCGCGCGTCTGGAGCGTTACCTGCAGCTGTGCGCCGAGCAGAACATCCAGGTCTGCGTGCCGACCACCCCGGCGCAGGTCTACCACATGCTGCGCCGCCAGGTGATCCGTCCGCTGCGCAAGCCGCTGATCGTCATGACGCCGAAGTCGCTGCTGCGCCACAAGCTGGCCATCTCGACCCTGGAAGAGCTGGCCAACGGCTCGTTCCAGACCGTCATCAACGAGATCGACAGCCTGGATCCGAAGAAGGTCGACCGCATCGTCCTGTGCAGCGGCAAGGTGTACTACGACCTGCTGGAGAAGCGCCGCGCCGAAGGCCGCGAGAACATCGCGATCGTCCGCCTGGAACAGCTCTACCCGTTCCCGGAAGACGACCTGGCCGAGGTCCTGTCGCAGTACAAGAACCTCAAGCACATCGTCTGGTGCCAGGAAGAGCCGATGAACCAGGGTGCCTGGTACTGCTCGCAGCACCACATGCGCCGTGTCATCGCCGCGCACAAGAAGGGCCTCAACCTGGAATACGCCGGCCGCGACGGCTCGGCCGCCCCGGCTTGCGGCTACGCTTCGATGCACGCCGAGCAGCAGGAAAAACTGCTGCAAGACGCCTTCACTGTTTAACGCCAACGCGCAGTAGATACCGAATTTAAGGAAACACACAGAATGGCTATCGAAATCAAAGCCCCAACCTTCCCGGAATCGGTTGCCGACGGCACCGTCGCCACCTGGCACAAGAAGGTCGGTGAAGCCGTCAAGCGTGACGAACTGATCGTCGACATCGAGACCGACAAGGTGGTCATCGAGGTGCTGGCCGAGGCCGACGGCGTACTGGCCGAGATCGTCAAGAACGAAGGCGACACCGTCCTCTCCAACGAACTGCTCGGCAAGCTGAGCGAAGGCGGCGCCGCTGCCGCCGCTCCGGCCCCGGCCGCCGCCGCTCCGGCTGCTGCCCCGGCTGCCGCTGCCGCTCCGGCCGCCGCCGGCGAAGACGCCATCCTCTCGCCGGCCGCGCGCAAGCTGGCCGAAGAGAACGGCATCGACCCGAACAGCATCGCCGGCACCGGCAAGGGCGGTCGCGTGACCAAGGAAGACGTGGTCGCCGCCGTCGAGGCCAAGAAGAACGCCCCGGCAGCCGCTCCGGCCGCCGCCAAGCCGGCCGCTCCGGCCGCCGAGGCCCCGGTGTTCGCCGCCGGCGACCGCGTCGAGAAGCGCGTGCCGATGACCCGCCTGCGCGCCAAGGTCGCCGAGCGCCTGGTCGAAGCCCAGTCTTCCATGGCCATGCTGACTACCTTCAACGAAGTCAACATGAAGCCGATCATGGACCTGCGCAACAAGTACAAGGACCTGTTCGAGAAGAAGCACAACGGCGTGCGCCTGGGCTTCATGTCCTTCTTCGTCAAGGCCGCCACCGAAGCCCTGAAGCGCTTCC
Organism: Pseudomonas sp. NBRC 100443; assembly: GCF_030268185.1. NCBI lineage: Bacteria > Pseudomonadati > Pseudomonadota > Gammaproteobacteria > Pseudomonadales > Pseudomonadaceae > Pseudomonas > Pseudomonas sp. NBRC 100443. Next base: position 270,182 of record NZ_BSQE01000008.1, on the reverse strand, counting down.
CCGGCGTCAACGCCTCGATCGACGGCAACGACATCGTCTACCACGGCTACCAGGACATCGGTGTCGCCGTGTCCAGCGACCGTGGCCTGGTGGTACCGGTACTGCGCAACGCCGAGTTCATGAGCCTGGCCGAGATCGAGAACGGCATCGCCACCTTCGGCAAGAAGGCCAAGGACGGCAAGCTGTCCATCGAAGACATGACCGGTGGTACTTTCACCATTTCCAACGGTGGCGTATTTGGTTCCCTCTTGTCGACTCCGATCGTCAACCCGCCGCAGACCGCCATCCTCGGCATGCACAAGATCCAGGAACGCCCGATGGCCGTTAACGGCCAGGTGGTGATCCTGCCGATGATGTACCTGGCGCTGTCCTACGACCACCGCATGATCGACGGCAAGGAAGCGGTGAGCTTCCTGGTCGCCATGAAGGACCTGCTGGAAGATCCGGCTCGTCTGCTGCTGGACGTCTGATTCGTCATTTCACCTGACGGCCCCGTACTACACGACGGCCCCGCGAGGGGCCGTCCGCTTCACCGGAATAAGGATTGAGATATGAGCCAGAAATTCGACGTGGTTGTGATTGGTGCCGGCCCCGGCGGCTACGTGGCTGCCATCCGTGCCGCCCAGCTCGGCCTGAAGACCGCCTGCATCGAGAAGTACATCGGCAAGGAGGGCAAGGTCGCCCTCGGCGGTACCTGCCTGAACGTAGGCTGCATTCCGTCCAAGGCGCTGCTGGACAGCTCCTACAAGTACCACGAGGCCAAGGAGGCTTTCGCCGTCCACGGTATCGAAGCCAAGGGCGTCACCATCGACGTACCGGCCATGGTCGCGCGCAAGGCCAACATCGTTAAGAACCTGACCGGCGGCATCGCCACCCTGTTCAAGGCCAACGGCGTCACCTCCTTCGAAGGCCACGGCAAGGTGCTGGCCAACAAGCAGGTCGAAATCACCGGCCTGGACGGCAAGGTGCAGGTCCTGGAAGCCGAGAACATCATCATCGCCTCCGGTTCCAAGCCGGTCGAGATTCCGCCGGCCCCGCTGACCGACGACATCATCGTCGACTCCACCGGCGCCCTGGAATTCCAGGCCGTGCCGAAGAAGCTGGGCGTGATCGGCGCCGGCGTCATCGGCCTGGAGCTGGGTTCGGTCTGGGCCCGCCTGGGTGCCGAAGTCACCGTCCTGGAAGCCCTGGACAAGTTCCTCCCGGCCGCCGACGAGCAGATCGCCAAGGAAGCCCTGAAGGTCCTGACCAAGCAAGGCCTGAACATCCGCCTGGGCGCCCGCGTCACCGGCACCGAGGTGAAGAAGAAGCAGGTCACCGTGACCTTCACCGACGCCAACGGCGAGCAGAAGGAAACCTTCGACAAGCTGATCGTGGCCGTGGGCCGTCGCCCGGTGACCACCGACCTGCTGGCCGCCGACAGCGGCGTGACCCTCGACGAGCGTGGCTTCATCTTCGTCGACGACCACTGCAAGACCAGCGTTCCGGGCGTGTTCGCCATCGGTGACGTGGTCCGCGGCGCCATGCTGGCGCACAAGGCCTCGGAAGAGGGCGTGATGGTCGCCGAGCGCATCGCCGGCCACAAGGCGCAGATGAACTACGACCTGATCCCGTCGGTCATCTACACCCACCCGGAAATCGCCTGGGTCGGCAAGACCGAGCAGCAGCTCAAGGGCGAAGGCGTCGAAGTCAACGTCGGCACCTTCCCGTTCGCCGCCAGCGGCCGCGCCATGGCTGCCAACGACACCACCGGCCTGGTCAAGGTCATTGCCGATGCCAAGACCGACCGCGTCCTGGGCGTCCACGTGATCGGCCCGAGCGCCGCCGAGCTGGTCCAGCAGGGCGCGATCGCCATGGAATTCGGCACCAGCGCCGAAGACCTGGGCATGATGGTCTTCTCCCACCCGACTCTGTCCGAGGCGCTGCACGAAGCGGCCCTGGCGGTGAATGGCCACGCCATCCACATCGCCAACCGCAAGAAGCGCTGAGGCGGTAGGACCACGGCGGGGCAGGGCGGCAGTCATTCGCGAGGGGCTGTCGTGACCACCCCGCCGGATTCCCGCGCCGCGGCGTGGGAATCACAGGTGGTGCGGCGCCACGAGCGCTGCGCCGAATGCGCAATACCCAAGACGAAAAACGGTAGACAAGCATGAATCTCCACGAGTATCAGGGTAAGCAGCTGTTCGCTGAGTACGGCCTGCCCGTATCCAAGGGCTTCGCCGTCGACACACCCGAAGAGGCCGCAGAAGCCTGTGAGAAAATCGGTGGCACCGAGTGGGTCGTGAAAGCCCAGGTGCACGCCGGTGGCCGCGGCAAGGCGGGCGGTGTGAAGCTGGTCAAGAGCAAGGAGGACGCCAAGGCGTTCGCCGCCAACTGGCTGGGCAAGCGTCTGGTGACCTACCAGACCGACGCCAATGGCCAGCCGGTCAGCAAGATCCTGGTGGAATCCTGCACCGACATCGACAAGGAGCTGTACCTCGGCGCCGTCGTCGACCGTTCCAGCCGCCGTATCGTCTTCATGGCCTCCACCGAAGGTGGCGTGGACATCGAGAAGGTCGCCCACGACACTCCCGAGAAGATCCTCAAGGCCACCATCGACCCGCTGGTCGGCGCCCAGCCGTTCCAGGGCCGCGAGCTGGCCTTCCAGCTGGGCCTGAAAGGCGACCAGATCAAGCAGTTCGTGCACATCTTCGTCGGCCTGGCCAAGCTGTTCCAGGACTACGACCTGGCCCTGCTCGAAGTCAACCCGCTGGTGATCAAGAAAGACGGCAACCTGCACTGCCTGGACGCCAAGATCAACATCGACTCCAACGCCCTGTACCGTCAGCCCAAGCTGCGCGCCATGCACGACCCGTCCCAGGACGACGCCCGTGAAGCCCATGCGCAGAAGTGGGAGCTGAACTACGTCGCGCTGGAAGGCAACATCGGCTGCATGGTCAACGGCGCCGGCCTGGCCATGGGCACCATGGACATCGTCAACCTGCACGGCGGCAAGCCGGCCAACTTCCTCGACGTTGGCGGCGGCGCGACCAAAGAGCGCGTGACCGAAGCGTTCAAGATCATCCTCTCCGACAGCAACGTCGCTGCCGTACTGGTGAACATCTTCGGCGGCATCGTCCGCTGCGACATGATCGCCGAAGGCATCATCGGTGCCGTCAAGGAAGTCGGCGTGAAGGTTCCGGTTGTCGTCCGTCTGGAAGGCAACAACGCCGAACTCGGCGCCAAGGTACTGGCCGAAAGCGGTCTGAACATCATCGCGGCGACCAGCCTGACCGACGCTGCCCAGCAAGTCGTCAAGGCCGCGGAGGGTAAGTAATGAGCATCCTGATCAACAAAGACACCAAGGTCATCTGCCAGGGCTTCACCGGCTCGCAGGGCACCTTCCACAGCGAACAGGCCATCGCCTACGGCACCAAGATGGTCGGCGGCGTGACCCCCGGCAAGGGCGGCACCACCCACCTGGGCCTGCCGGTGTTCGACACCGTCAAGCAAGCCGTCGAAGCCACCGGCGCCGAAGCCTCGGTGATCTACGTTCCGGCTCCGTTCTGCAAGGACTCGATCCTGGAAGCCGCCTTCGGTGGCATCAAGCTGATCGTCTGCATCACCGAAGGCATCCCGACCCTCGACATGCTGGACGCCAAGGTCAAGTGCGACGAGCTGGGCGTGCGCCTGATCGGCCCGAACTGCCCGGGCGTGATCACCCCCGGCGAGTGCAAGATCGGCATCATGCCCGGTCACATCCACCTGCCGGGCAAAGTGGGCATCGTGTCGCGTTCCGGCACCCTGACCTACGAAGCCGTGAAGCAGACCACCGACGCCGGCTTCGGCCAGTCCACCTGCGTGGGCATCGGCGGCGACCCGATCCCGGGCTCCAACTTCATCGACATCCTGAAGCTGTTCCAGGAAGACCCGAAAACCGAAGCCATCGTCATGATCGGCGAGATCGGTGGTTCGGCTGAAGAAGAAGCCGCTGCCTACATCAAGGCCAACGTGACCAAGCCGGTGGTGTCCTACATCGCTGGCGTCACCGCACCGCCCGGCAAGCGCATGGGCCACGCCGGCGCCATCATCTCCGGTGGCAAGGGCACCGCGGACGAGAAGTTCGCCGCCCTGCAGGACGCCGGTGTGAAGACCGTGCGTTCCCTGGCCGACATCGGCAAGGCCCTGGCCGAGCTGACCGGCTGGGCGACCAAGTAAGCGTTTCGCTTATTGCTCGTCGCGAGAGGCCACCTTCGGGTGGCCTCTTGTTTTGGCGAGGCGTCGCAAGAAGTGTCGTTCAGGCGACACGCCCTTTCATCCCGCCGACGAGCTGACATACGTCAGTACAGTTCATCGGGATAGATCGTTAGGCTAGCAACTATCCCCAGCACTGCGTTCCCCACAAGGGAAGGCGTGCTAACCGCCAACTCCTACCCGGAGCGGCGGCTATTCCGGACCGTCATGGATGGCGGGACAACCAGAATGCAGGAGCAAAGGGGCCACGAGCCCATGGAAAACCTCTGCTATCGGACTTCCAAGAACAATCTCCCGCGCAGGTATGAACGCAGGCATCCCCGATGCGGCTGCGCCGTGCCCGTTCGGCTGTTGTGCCTTGGGAGGCCACGAAACCCGTTTAAGCACTGTGGTATTCCCCTAAATGAACGTCTTGAAAGGCCAGGACATCCTGGCGCTCGGCTTTATGACCTTCGCCCTGTTCGTCGGGGCCGGCAACATCATCTTCCCGCCCATCGTCGGCCTGCACTCCGGCCCGCACGTATGGATGGCGGCCCTCGGCTTCCTGATCACCGCGGTCGGCCTGCCGGTCATCACCGTGGTCGCCCTGGCCAAGGTCGGCGGCGCCATGGACACCCTGAGCCACCCCATCGGGCGCGTCGCCGGCGGCCTGCTGGCGGCGGTCTGCTACCTCTCCGTGGGCCCGCTGTTCGCCACCCCGCGCACCGCCACCGTGTCCTTCGAAGTCGGCCTGGCGCCGCTCACCGGCGACGGCCCGCTGCCGCTGTTCCTCTACAGCCTGGTGTACTTTGCCATCGTCCTGGTGATTTCCCTGTACCCCGGCAAGCTGCTGGACACCGTGGGCCGCTTCCTCGCCCCGCTGAAGATCATCGCCCTGGCCGCGCTGGGCATCGCCGCCTTCATGCTGCCGGCCGGGACCATCGGCCAGGCCGAGCCGAGCTACGAGCACGCGGCCTTCTCCCAGGGCTTCATCAACGGCTACCTGACCATGGACACCCTGGGCGCCCTGGTCTTCGGCATCGTCATCGTCAACGCCATCCGCTCCCGCGGCGTGCAGTCGCCGCGCCTGATCACCCGCTACGCGGTGATCGCCGGGCTGATCGCCGGGGTAGGCCTGGCGCTGGTGTACATCAGCCTGTTCCGCCTGGGCTCGGGCAGCCACGACATCGCCGCCGGCGCAACCAACGGCGCGGCCGTGCTGCACGCCTACGTACAGCACACCTTCGGCTCCCTGGGCAGCGGCTTCCTCGCCGTGCTCATCGCCCTGGCCTGCCTGGTCACCGCCGTGGGCCTGACCTGCGCCTGCGCCGAATACTTCTGCCGCATCCTGCCGCTGTCCTACCGTAGCCTGGTGGTGATCCTGGCCGGCTTCTCGCTGCTGGTGTCCAACCTCGGCCTGACCAAGCTGATCCAGTTCTCGGTGCCGGTGCTGACCGCCATCTACCCGCCGTGCATCGTGCTGGTGGCGCTGAGCTTCTGCGCCGGCCTGTGGAAGTCGCAGACGCGCATAGTCGCGCCGGTGATGACGGTGTCGCTGGCGTTCGGCATGGTCGACGCGCTCAAGGGCGCCGGCTTCGCCGTGCCGGAATGGCTGGCCCATCTGCCGCTGTCCGAGCAGGGCCTGGCCTGGCTGATCCCCTCGGTGGCCATGCTCGCCGTGATGGTGGTGATCGACCGCCTGCTCGGCGAACCGAGCGAAGCCGTGGCCTGACCGGGCCCGCCGCAATGAGAAAGGCCGCCCACGAGGCGGCCTTTTTCGTTGCGCGACTGCCTTGCCGACGCGCCGAGGTGCTTTTGCTTGCTCGCGAATGGGAGTCGTCGGTGGCTACAGCGTTGGGTGTAAGAGCGCCCTCTCCCCAACCCTCTCCCGCAAGCGGGAGAGGGGGCTGTCCGGCGTGGGTGGTGAGTCCGGAGTCATCCGGATGCTCCCCAACCACGCGAACACGGGAACGTAGGGCGTATAACCGTTCGCGGTTATACGCCGTTGGACGTGCCTCTCAGATGTACTCCACCGAGAACTCCAGCTTCGCCGTGACGCGGCCGCTTACGGTGCCCGTGGTCCCGGCGCGGTAGTAGTGGGCGTGGTAGTCGAAGGTCATGACCGAGTCGGCCACCTGCGGGGAGTTGTTTTCGTTGGTCATCAGGTCGATGGTGGCGTAGGTGCCGTTGCGCAGCTGGATTTCGATGTCCGAGTTGCCGTCGCCGCTCTGGTTCCGGAGGTTGCCGGTCGCGGGGTTCACCCCGGTGGAGGCGAACTTGGGGCGGACCCAGGCCGGCGCGCCGCTTTCACCGCAGCCGGTGAGGGTGATGGTGAACGGCGTGTCGCCGGCGAAATCCCCGGCGTTCTGCAGCTTTTCCCAGCCGACCGGCTTCAAGGTCACGGCGCCATGTTCGCCCTGGCCGTTGACGGCGACGGCGCAGGTGGAAGGGGTGATGTATCCGTCGAAGCCCACCGAGCCTGCGGCGGCTTGGGCGTTGCTGGCCAGTAGGGTTGTGGACAGGGCGAAGGCAAAGGCAATTGTTTTCATTTTGGTCCAACTACAAGTGAGGGATGTCGGGTTTGTGCGCTTGCTCACGACTCACTGGGCGATCTGCACAGATGCGCCGGCAATGCCGTGATGGCCGCCGCGATTCTAGGGCAGGGCTTTTGAGGGAAAGGCTCGTTTGCTTGTAGGAATTGCCTTCGGTTTGGGGCGGTCAAGTGTCCCGATGGGGGAGGTGACGCAGCTTCGTGTCTTCCCGCCGACATCCGGCGTCTATCTGCCGCGTTCTCCCTCAATCACCCGATCAACAGGCCCGGCCCGCCGACAGGGCCCGCCAAGGAAGCCCATGACCGACGTCGTCGACCTCTTCGATATCCAGTACCTGTGGAACCTGCTGGCCATGCTCTGGTTCGCCTTCTGCTGGGTCGGCTATGCCCGCTACGCCAGCCACAGGGCCCGCGACACCGCGTGCCTGGCCAGCGTGCTGCACCTCTACCGCAAGGACTGGATGCGCCGCCTGCTGCTGCGCGACAACCGCGTGGCCGATGCCAGCGTGATCGGCAACCTGGAGCGCAACGCCTCGTTCTTCGCCTCCAGCACCCTGATCATCCTGGCCGGCATCCTCACCCTGCTGGGCTCGGCCGAGCGCACCGTGTCGGTGCTGGCCGACCTGCCTTTCGTGGCCTCGCCGACCCGCGGGCTGTCGGAGCTGAAGCTGCTGTGCCTGGCAGTGGTGTTCGTGTATGCCTTCTTCACCTTCAGCTGGTGCATGCGCCAGTACAACTTCGCCGCGGTGCTGGTGGGCTCGGCGCCGATGATCGGCGAGCGCCACGTCGGCGAGCAGGAGCGCAACGCCTTCGCCGAGCGCGCCGCGCGGGTGGTGTCCATGGCCGCGCACCAGTTCAACCAGGGCCTGCGTTCCTACTACTTCGGCCTGGCCATGCTGGCCTGGTTCATCAACCCGTGGATCTTCATGCTGGTCACCGCCGGGGTGGTCGGGGTGCTGTACCAGCGCGAGTTCCACTCCGACGTGCTCAAGGTGATGGTGTTCACCCCCACGCCCCACGCGGAGCCGGCGAAAGAGCCGGAGTGAAGAAACGACAAGGCCCGCGAATGCGGGCCTTGTGCGTTGTACGGGGAGCGGGCGGTTACTTCTGCTCCTCGTTGGACGGCGCCGGCGCGGTGTCCGGAGCCGGGGTGGTCGGCGCCGGAGCGGCTTCGTTGGCCGGCGGCGTGGTCGGCGCGGGGGTCGCCGGCTGCTCGGTGCTCGGCGCGGCCGGCGGGGCCTTGGGCTCTTCTTTCTTGTCGCAACCGGCCAGAGTCAGGCCTGCAACCAGCATCAGAGCGAAGGGAAGGGTTTTTTTCATCGTGGAGCCTCCATGTGCGGCGTTCCTGGTGTTAGCCCTTTGAGCTGAGGCCCGCCTCAGAAGTTCAACGCAAGTTTGCGCCGACGCTACGATTATTCACTGCAGGGCCCGTTGGCGGCGGAGTATCATGCGCTTTCGAGCAGCCCGGGGCCCCGATCCGCATGAGTGAAATGTCCATTCTAGAGCGTGCGCAGCGCTTCCTCGCCGTCCTGCGCCATTGCCAGGTGCTGGGCATCGCGGCCCATGCCGCGGACGAAAAGGGTTTGACCCTGCGCCTGCCTTATAGCGAAGCGATCGTTGGCAATCCGGAAACCGGGGTGATCCACGGCGGCGCCATCACCACCCTGATGGACACCACCTGCGGCATCTCCACCATCTGCGTGCTGCCGCAGTTCGAGATCTGCCCGACCCTCGACCTGCGCATCGACTACATGCACCCGGCCGAGCCGCACAAGGACATCTTCGGTTTCGCCGAGTGCTACCGGGTGACGCCCACCGTCATCTTCACCCGCGGCATCGCCTACCAGGACGACCCCGAGCAGCCCATCGCCCACGTGGTCGGCACCTTCATGCGCCTGGGCAAGGGCGCCACCGGCGCTACGGTGGGCGCCAAGGGGGAGGGCGCATGAGCACGCCGGACATCGAGCAGCTGCTGCGGCAGATGCACCAGGACAACGACTTCAGCCCGCTGCTGGAGATGATCCCCTACGCCCGGCTGATCGGCATCCGCTGCCTGCGCCTGGGCGAGGAGGTGATCTTCCACCTGCCGGCCAGCCGCGACAACATCGGCAACCCGACGTTGCCGGCGCTGCACGGCGGGGTGATCGCCGGCTTCATGGAGCACGCGGCCATGCTGCACCTGCTGATGCTCATGGGCGTGCCGCACCTGCCGAAGATCATCGACTTCTCCGTCGACTACCTGCGCGCCGGGCATTTCCGCGACACCTACGCCCAGTGCCAGGTGTGGCGCCAGGGCCGGCGCGTGGCCAACGTCGCCATCACCGCCTGGCAGACCAGCCGCGCCGAGCCGATCGCCACCGCGCGGGCGCATTTCAAGGTCGACGGCGCCTGAGGCCGGGGGCGCGATGGATACGCTGCTGATCCTCGGCGGGCTGCTGCTGATCCTGGCCGGCTACGCCTGGCTGGTCATGCTGGCGTTCGCGCGCGGCCCGCTGTGGGGCCTGGCCTGCCTGCTGCCGCCCCTGGCGCCGGTGTTCCTGGCGCGGCACTGGGGCTTCGCGCGCAAGGCGCTGTTCCTCGGCGCCCTGGGCTGCATTCCCCTGGTCGTCGGCCTGGCCATGCTCGCCAGCCGCGACAGCGCGCGGCTGGAGGCCATCCTCAGCCTGCAGTGGCTGCGCAGCGAGCCCGTGGCGGCGCCGGAGCTGGACATCGCCCTGCGCGGCGAACTCGATGGCCAGGCCTTCGCGCCGCAGCAGGCGGAGCTGATCGACGGCGTGCTCAGCCTGCGCGAGGGCCAGGACTTCTATGCCCACCGCGAGGTGCGCATCCGCCTGGCCGCCCAGCCGCACGGGCCGCTGCGCCTGGACGTGCTGCCGGACGACCGCGGGCCGCGGCCCGTGGTGGAGGTCAGCTGGCTGGCGCCGGGCGCCGACCTGCCCGAGGCCGTGCGCCTGGAACGCGGCTACAGCCTGCACCTGGACCTGCGGCCCGAGGCGCCCAACCGCCTGCGCGGCGACTTCCACCTGGTTCTGCCGACGCAGTACCGCACCACCCTCAGCGGCCGTATCGAGCTGTACACCGACCGCCTGCGCTACCGCGACGGCCAGGTGGACACCCGTTTCGACTCCGCCGACACCCTGGCCTACGTCCTGCGCGACTACCTGCAGCGGCGCTTCCCGGGCCGCCAGCTGGAATTGCCCGCATCGCGCCTGGAGCCCCTGGGCCCGATCATGCAGGTGCCGCTGGACTTCCGCCTGGACGGCGAAGCGCAACACCTGGACCTGGAGCTTGCGCGCAGCGCCAACCGCGGCTGGGCGGTGCGCGGCGACCGCTACCCGAAGCTGGCGCCGCGCGCCGAGGCCAGCGCCCCGGCGGCCGAACCCGGGCCCGCCGCGCCGCAGCCCGGCAGCGCGACGCGGCCGCTGAGCCTGGAGCGCCTGCAGGCCGAGCCGCAGCGCTACGTCAACCGCGGCATGCGCGTGACCACCGAGCGCGGGCGCGTGGCCGAAGGCGTGTTCACCGGCCTGGACGCGAACGGCCGGGTGGTCATCCGCCACCTGCTCACCGGCGCCGGCCAGGCCAGCTACAGCCTGCGGCCTGCGGAGATCAGCGCCATCGAACTCCTGCCGCAGTGACGTTCGTCGCGGCAAACCCTTGAAAAGCTTCAGGAAGCCCCCATCTCGCTGACATCCGCCGCCCGATGCGGCTTTTGTCATCCTCGGAGCGAGAAACGATGAGCGTGGAGACTCAAAAAGAGACACTGGGCTTTCAGACCGAAGTGAAGCAACTGCTTCACCTGATGATCCATTCCCTGTATTCGAATAAGGAAATCTTCCTCCGCGAACTGATTTCCAACGCCTCCGACGCGGCCGACAAGCTGCGTTTCGAGGCCCTGGCCAAGCCCGAGCTGCTCGAAGGCGGCGCCGAGCTGAAGATCCGCGTCAGCTTCGACAAGGACGCCAGGACCGTCACCCTCGAAGACAACGGCATCGGCATGAGCCGCGAGGAAGTGATCGCGCACCTGGGCACCATCGCCAAGTCCGGCACCGCCGACTTCCTGAAGAACCTCTCGGGCGACCAGAAGAAGGACTCGCACCTGATCGGCCAGTTCGGCGTGGGCTTCTACAGCGCCTTCATCGTCGCCGACAAGGTCGACGTCTTCACCCGCCGCGCCGGCGCCCCGGCCAGCGAGGGCGTGCACTGGTCGTCCAGGGGCGAGGGCGAGTTCGAAGTCGCCACCATCGACAAGCACGAGCGCGGCACCCGCATCGTCCTGCACCTGAAGAGCGGTGAGGAAGAGTTCGCCGACGGCTGGCGCCTGCGCAACATCATCAAGAAATACTCCGACCACATCGCCCTGCCCATCGAGCTGCCGAAGGAATTCCACGGCGAAGAGAAGGACAAGCCGGCCGAGCCGGAATGGGAAGTGGTCAACCGCGCCAGCGCCCTGTGGACCCGTCCGCGCACCGAGATCAAGGACGAGGAATACCAGGAGTTCTACAAGCACACCGCCCACGACTTCGAGAACCCGCTGACCTGGAGCCACAACAAGGTCGAAGGCAAGCTGGAGTACACCTCGCTGCTCTACGTGCCCGGCCGCGCGCCCTTCGACCTGTACCACCGCGAGGCCCCGCGCGGGCTGAAGCTGTATGTGCAGCGCGTGTTCATCATGGACCAGGCCGAGCAGTTCCTGCCGCTGTACCTGCGCTTCATCAAGGGCGTGGTGGACTCCAACGACCTGTCGCTGAACGTCTCCCGCGAGATCCTCCAGTCCGGCCCGGTGATCGACTCGATGAAGTCGGCGCTGACCAAGCGCGTGCTGGACATGCTGGAGAAACTGGCGAGCAGCGACGCCGAGGCCTACAAGGGCTTCTGGAAGAACTTCGGCCAGGTCCTCAAGGAAGGCCCGGCGGAAGACTTCGCCAACAAGGAGAAGATCGCGGGCCTGCTGCGCTTCGCCTCCACCCACGACGACTCCGGCGAGCAGAGCGTGTCCCTGGCCGACTACATCGGCCGCATGAAGGAAGGCCAGGACAAGATCTACTACCTCACCGGCGAGAGCTACGCGCAGGTGAAGAACAGCCCGCACCTGGAAGTCTTCCGCAAGAAGGGCATCGAGGTGCTGCTGCTCACCGACCGCATCGACGAGTGGCTGATGAGCTACCTGCCGAGCTTCGACGGCAAGGACTTCGTCGACGTCGCCCGCGGCGACCTGGACCTGGGCAAGCTGGACTCCGAGGAGGACAAGAAGGCCCAGGAAGAGGTGGCCAAGGCGAAGGAAGGCCTGGTGGAGCGCCTGAAGGCCGCCCTCGGCGAGGAAGTCGCCGAAGTGCGCGTGTCGCACCGCCTGACCGACTCGCCGGCGATCCTCGCCATCGGCGAGGCCGACCTCGGCCTGCAGATGCGCCAGATCCTCGAGGCCAGCGGGCAGAAGGTGCCGGAGTCGAAGCCGATCTTCGAGTTCAACCCGGCCCACCCGCTGATCGAGAAGCTCGACGCGGAGCCGGACGAGGACCGCTTCGGCGAACTGGCGCACATCCTCTTCGACCAGGCCGCCCTGGCCGCCGGCGACAGCCTCAAGGACCCGGCCGCCTACGTGCGTCGCCTGAACAAGCTGCTGGTGGAACTTTCCGCCTGAGCCGGTAACCTCACACAAAGCCCGCCTTAAGCGGGCTTTGTGCTTTTCCTACTCCCACTGAAGGAAGTCACCCCATGAGTCAGATCAGCGTCCAACCCGTCGCTTATGAAGTCGACGGCGTGTCCTTCGAAGGTCAACTGGTGTTCGACGCCTCCAGCACCGTGCAGCGCCCCGGCCTGCTGATGGCGCCGAACTGGATGGGCGTCGGCCAGGGCGCGCTGGACATCGCCCGCCAGGTCGCCGGCCACGGCTACGTGGTGCTGGTGGCCGACCTCTACGGCAAGGACGTGCGCCCCGACGGCCCGGAACAGGCCGGCGCCGCCATGATGCCGCTGAAGAACGACCGCGCCGCGCTGCGCCGCCGCATGCAGGCGGCCTTCAAGGCGCTGCAGGCCCAGGCCGGCAAGGCGCCGATCGATGGCGCCAGGCTGGCTGCGTTCGGCTTCTGCTTCGGCGGCTGCTGCGCACTGGACCTGGCCCGCGACGGCGCGCCGCTGGCCGCGGCGGTGTCCTTCCACGGCACCCTGGATTCGCCGAATCCGGCGGATGCGAAGAACATCAAGGGTTCGGTGCTGGTCCTCGACGGCGCCATCGACCCGCTGGTGCCGCGCGAGCAGTTGCTCGACTTCGCCAAGGAAATGAACGACGCCGGCGTGGACTGGGCGCTGACCAGCTACGGCGGCGCCGCGCATTCCTTCACCGATCCGCACGCGCAGATCCCGGGCAAGATGCAGTACGACGCCAAGGTGGCCCGCCGGGCGTTCCAGGCGATGTACGACCTGCTGGATGAGAAGTTCGGCGAGTAGAGCGGTTTCGTTCTGCCATGCAAAAGTCCGGCACACCGGGGCGTCCGGTGCGGCCGCTGAGTCCAATCGCGGACAAGGTCCGCTCCTGCGCCCGTGCTTCCCTGCGGACCGCACCGAGGCGCTCTTCGTAGGATGGTGTTGAGCGAAGCGATACCCATCAGCGCAACCGCATGGGTTCGCAAGCTCAACCCATCCTACGAAGAGCCATGCTCGCTCATGCTGTAGGAGCGGACTCCGTCCGCGATTGCCCCCTTCAGCGCACCCCTTCCACCCGCGTCACCCTGGCCTCATCCGCCCGATACCCCCGCGCGCCGAACCAGCAGATGTACAGGTAGCACACCAGCGGAATGGCAAAGGACTGCAACAGGCCGATATGGTCGGCAAAGAAGCCTTGCACCAGCGGCACCAGGGCGCCGCCGACGATGGCCATGCACAGCAGGCCCGAGCCCTTGCTGGTCAGGTTGCCCAGGCCTTCCAGGGCCAGGGAGAAGATGGTCGGGAACATGATCGAATTGAACAGGCCGATCAGGATCAGCGCCCACATCGCCACATGGCCGCCCACGCCGATGGCCACCGCCAGCAGCACGGCGTTGGTCACCGCGTTGAAGGCCAGGATGCGGTTGGGGCGGATGCTGCGCATCAGCACGCTGCCGATGAAGCGGCCGAGCATGGCGCCGCCCCAGTACAGCGAGAGGAACTTGCTGGCCTGCTCGCCGGGCAGGCCGGCGATGTCCGGTTGGCCCATCAGGCTGACCAGGTAGCTGCCGATGGCCACCTCGGCGCCGACGTAGGCGAAGATGCCGACCACCCCGTACACCAGGTGCCGATGGGCGAGCAGCGACTGCCGGCCGGCGGCCGCGCCGTCGCTGGGTTCGTCGTGGCTGATGCGCGGCAGGCGGAACAGGCCGATCAGCACGGCGATGGCGAACAGCAGGGCGGCCAGCACCAGGTAGGGCATCTTCACCGAGTCGGCCTCGGCGGCGGCGCTGCCCAGTTCGCTGGCCGCGCCCGCGCCTATGGCCAGGATGGTCACCGAACCCACCAGCGGGCCGACGGTGGTGCCCAGGGAGTTGAAGGCCTGGGTCATGTTCAGCCGGCTGGCGGCCGACTGCGGGCTGCCCAGCACGTTGACGTAGGGGTTGGCCGCCACCTGCAGCAGGGTGATGCCCGAGGCCAGGATGAACAGCGCGGCGAGGAACGCCGGGTAGGACTGCGCGCCGGCCGCCGGCAGAAACAACAGGCACCCGACGCCGGCGGTGACCAGGCCGACGATGATCCCGCGCTTGTAGCCCAGGCGCTCCACCAGCCGCCCGGCCGGGAAGGACATGACGAAGTAGGCGGTGAAGAAGCTGAACTGCACCAGCGACGCCTGCACGTAGTTGAGGGTGAACACCGCCTTCAGGTGCGGCACCAGAATGTCGTTCAGCGAGGTGATCAGGCCCCACATGAAGAACAGCACGGTGAGCACCGTGAGTGCGCCGGTGTGACGATTCTGCTCTGGCATGGCAGCTCCAGGACGTGGAAGGAAAGGGGGGAGGGCCGCGGCTCAGCGCGGCAGCTCGATGCGCTCGCGCTCGCCGGGGACCGTCGGCCAGTCGCCGGCGGCCCAGCGCCGGCGGGCCTCGTCGATCAGCGCGGGGTCGCTGGCGACGAAGTTCCAGTTCATCCGCCGCGCGCCGTCCAGCGGCTCGCCGCCGATCAGCACCGCGCGGCAGTCGGCGCAGGCGCTCAGCACCGGGCTTTCGCCCTCGGGCAGGACCAGCAGCTGGCGCAGCGGCGCGGGATCGTCGTCGAGCAGCGCCTCGCCTTCCAATAGATAGAGCGCCCTTTGCGGATGCTCGGGCGGCAGCGTCAGGGTGCTGCCGGCGACCATCTCGATGTCGGCGTACAGGGTCGGCGACAGCACCGGCACCGGCGAGACCAGGCAGAAGCCGCTGCCGGCGATCAGGCGGATGCGCACCCCCAGGCTCTCGCTCTGCGGCAGGCTGGCCACCGGGTGATGACTGTAGCTGGGCTCGCGGCCTTCCTCGGCCCGCGGCAGGGCCAGCCAGAGCTGCAGGCCATGCAGGCGCGAGCCGCTTTCGCGCAGCGCCTGCGGGGTTCGCTCGATGTGGGCGACGCCGCGCCCGGCGGTCATCCAACTGACGTCGCCGGGCCGCACCAACTGGTCCGAACCCAGGCTGTCCTTGTGCTGCACCTGGCCCTCGAACAGGTAGGTGAGGGTGGACAGGCCGATGTGCGGGTGCTGGTTGATGTTCATGCCCTGGCCCGGCGCGAAGTCGGTGGCCAGCATGTGGTCGAAGAACACGAAGGGGCCGATGCTGCGGAACTGCGCGGAGGGCAGGGCGCGCAGGATGGGCATGCCCTCCACGTCGTCGGCGTGGGGGCGGATGGCGAAGGGGGCGGCGGTCATGGCGAGGCTTCCGGAAGGCTATGGCCAATAGGATAGCCGCTCGCCGCCGCAGCGCTGTGCCCGGGCGCAGGCCGCCTCGTTTCGTGCGCCGGCTGCCTGCCGCCGCCGGGCCGACGGTCAGATTTGTGAGTCGCAGTGGCGCGACCTGTCATTGCGGAGCCTTCGCTGCCTGAAGTCCAATCCGTCTGGATCGCGCTTTCGTGCGATGGGCGTTCATGCTTTCGGGTTGGCAAGGGGGGAAACAGTTTGTTACCTTGCTTGCACTATCGTGCCAGATTCCGCGTGCAGGGGATTCGCCAGAGGAGCCAGCCGGCGCCGGCAAGCGCCATACGAGGAGTTGTACTGCTGGGCCGCCAGACCGGCCAGCAGCCGAGAAACGAATAAGAACAGCGCCGGACGCAATGCCCGGGGCGATAAATCTTGGCCGTCATGGAGGTAATGCTTCGATGAACCGTCGTACGTGCATCGAAAGGGGTTGGGGCAACCCGTCGTTCTGGGCGCCCAGGCGCGCCGGCGCGCTCATGGGGCTGCTGCCGTTGCTGGTGGCGGGCAGTGTCCAGGCCGTCGAATTCAGCTTCGCCGACAACCAGGTCACCGGCTCCCTGGACAGCACCCTGTCCTATGGCGCCATGTGGCGTGTGCAGGGCCGCGGCACCGAGAACATAGACGACATCAACACCGACGACGGCAACCGCAACTTCGACAAGGGCCTGGTCTCCCAGGTGTTCAAGCTCACCTCGGACCTCTCGGCCAAGTACCAGAACTACGGCCTGTTCATGCGTGGCACCGCCTACTACGACACGCAGATCATGGACAAGCGCAACGACTACCTGAGCACCACCGACGGTGTCGAGCGCCCCAGCCAGTCCTACCCCGACGACGACCGCTTCACCCAGGACACCCGCCACATCGCCGGGCGCAAGGCCGAGTTGCTCGACGCCTACCTCTCCGGCGACTGGGACGTCGCCGAGCACCCGGTCACCGGGCGCGTCGGCCGCCAGGTGCTGAACTGGGGCGAGAGCACCTTCTACCGCGGCGGCATCAACACCATCAACCCGGTGGACGCCTCGCGCTTCCACCTGCCGGGTTCGGAGCTCAAGGAAGTGCTGGTGCCGGTGGAGGCGCTGAGCTTCAACATCGGGCTGACCGACAACCTGTCGATGGAAAGCTACTACCAGTGGAAGTGGAAGGAGACGCGCCTGGACCCGGTGGGCACCTATTTCGCCGACACCGACCTGTTCGCCGACGGCGGCGACGTCGCCTACACCACCGAAGACAGCCCGGAGTTCAAGCAGCTGCTGGCCGGCTACCCGCTGGTGGCCGGGCTCGGCCTGCTGGGCAACGGCCCGGCCGGCCCGAACGCCTACCTCAACCCCAACACCGGCACCTTCAAGGTGGCCAGCATCGGCAAGGACCTCGACGCGCGCGACAGCGGCCAGTATGGCGTGGCCTTCCGCTACATCGCCGAGCAGCTCAACTCCACCGAGTTCGGCCTGTACTTCGTCAACTACCACGCCAAGGAACCCCAGGTGGCGGTGGACCTGCGCAGCTACCAGGGCGCCGACATCGCCGCCCTCAACGGCGTGCTCGGCCCGCTGGGCCTGGGCGAGGCGGTGCCCGGCCTGGCCACCCTGGACCTGGCCAGCAACGCCCAGGCGCGCCGCGACTACGTCGAAGACATCCACATGTACGGCTTCAGCTTCAACACCACCCTGGGCGACGCCTCGGTGGCCGGCGAGCTGGCCTACCGGCCGAACATGCCGATCAGCATCGCGGCCACCAACGACCTGCTCGGCGACCTGCTGACCCAGGGCGTGCTCGGCCTGACCAACCTCTACGACGCCAACACCCCGGCCGACCAGGCCTGCGCGGCGGTGTCCGGCAAGCAGCTGTGCCGCGGCTCGCTGTTCCAGAACTACGAGCGCGCCGAGACCTACAACGCCTCGCTGACCGGCATCTACAACTTCGGCCCGCACATGACCTTCGACTCGGTGGTGGGCGTGGCCGAGCTGGCCGGCGAGTTCATCCGCGGCAGCAGCCTGGAGTACACCGCCTGGGACGGCAGCAAGCGCCGCTTCGTCGGCGCCCAGGACAAGTCCTATGTCGGCGGCTCCGACGACGGCGACCAGATCAGCCGCGACAGCTACGGCTACACCCTGCTGCTCAGCGGCACCTGGAACGACGTGTTCGCCGGCGTGAAGCTCAGCCCCTACGTGGTCTACCAGGACGACTTCAAGGGCAACTCCGACCGCACCGGCAACTTCATCGAAGGGCGCAAGGCCTACACCCTCGGCGCCGACGCCACCTACCTGAACACTTTCCAGGTGGGCATGCAGTACACCAACTACTACGGCGCCGGGGTGAACAACTCCATGCGTGACCGGGACAACGTCTCGATCAGCGCCAAGTACTCGTTCTGATCAGCCAGGTGATGGAGACTCGCATGATCGCCAAGAAACCCATGATCGCGCTGCTGGCCCTGGCGGCCCTGGTGGCGACCGACGCCCGCGCGGCGGTGAGCGCCGACCAGGCCGCACAGCTCAAGAGCAGCCTGACGCCGCTGGGCGCCGAGAAGGCCGGCAACGCCGCCGGCAGCATCCCCGCCTGGAGCGGCGGCCTGACCCAGGCCCCGGCCGGCTACAAGGGCCCGGGCAGCCACCACGTCGACCCCTTCGCCGGCGACAAGCCGCAATTCACCATTACCAAGGCCAACCTGGAGCAGTACAAGGCGAACCTTACCCCCGGCCAGATCGCCCTGTTCAACACCTACCCGGACAGCTTCCAGATGCCGGTCTACCCGACCCGCCGCAGCGGCGCGGCGCCGCAGTGGGTGTACGACAACACCTTCCGCAACGCCACCAGCGGCAAGCTGGTGGAAGGCGGCAACGGCTTCGCCGATGCCTACGGCGGCATTCCCTTCCCGATCCCGCAGAGCGGCCTGGAAGCGTTGTGGAACCACATCGCCCGCTACCGCGGCAGCTACATCGAACGGCGCTCGGCGCAGACCGGCGTGCAGCGCAACGGCGCCTACTCGCTGGTCACCAGCCAGGACGCCGCGCTGTTCCGCTTCTACGATCCCAAGGGCAGCTTCGAGCAGTTGGGCAACACCCTGTTCTACTACATGACCTTCACCACCGCGCCGGCGCGCCTGGCGGGCGAGGGCGCGCTGGTGCAGGAGACCCTCGACCAGGTCAAGGAGCCGCGCCAGGCCTGGGGCTACAGCCCCGGCCAGCGCCGCGTGCGGCGCGCCCCGACGCTGGCCTACGACACCCCGATCGAGGACTCCGACGGCCTGCGCACCGCCGACGACACCGACATGTATAACGGCGCGCCGGACCGCTACAACTGGACGCTGGTGGGCAAGAAGGAAATCTACATTCCCTACAACAACTACCGGGTCACCAGCCCCGAGGTGAAGTACAAGGACCTGCTCACCCCCGGCCACATCAACCCGAAATACACCCGCTACGAGCTGCACCGGGTGTGGGTGGTGGAAGGCAAGCTCAAGCCCGGCGCGCGGCACATCTACAGCAAGCGCACCCTGTACCTCGACGAAGACAGCTGGGGCGCGGCGGTGGTCGACCAGTACGACGGCCGCGGCGAGCTGTGGCGGGTGTCGATGGCCTACCTGAAGAACTTCTACGAACAGCCCATGGTCTGGACCGCGCTGGACACCTTCCACGACCTGCAGTCGCGGCGCTACAGCGTGCAGTGGCTGGACAACGAGGAGCCGGGCACCGCCGACTTCAGCAAGCCGGCGCCGGACGTGGCGGAGTTCAGCCCGGCGGCGCTGCGGAGGAAGGCTTCGCGCTAGGGCGTGCTTTTTTGTAGGAGCGAGCTTGCTCGCGAATGGAGTTTCCCGGGGGCTGCTGTGCTTAGGATTGACTCCGTTCCCTCTCCCTAACCCTCTCCCTGAAGGGAGAGGGGACCGTTCGGTGCGGTCGGATGTTTCGGCGTTAGCCGGCTTGTACCGAGTGCCCGGCTAACACCAAATCCTTTCTCGGCACGGACAAGCCCCCTCTCCCTTCAGGGAGAGGGCTGGGGAGAGGGTGCTCTCGCATCGCACAGAAGCCCCAGACAAACGTAGGGCGAATAACCGTTCGCGGTTATCCGCCGCCTGACCGTGGCCCCACAACGCTCCGGCCCCAACCACGAAGCCAGCCACGAGACAGGTGTAACGGCGTACAACCGCGAACGGTTGTACGCCCTACGACTCCCACCCCCCACCCAGTGCCTTGTACAGC
This sequence comes from Pseudomonas sp. NBRC 100443, assembly GCF_030268185.1. Classification (NCBI taxonomy): domain Bacteria; kingdom Pseudomonadati; phylum Pseudomonadota; class Gammaproteobacteria; order Pseudomonadales; family Pseudomonadaceae; genus Pseudomonas; species Pseudomonas sp. NBRC 100443. The sequence continues at coordinate 250,318 of NZ_BSQE01000008.1, read as the reverse complement.
AGCGCCAGGTTCACCCCCACCGCCTCGCTACTGCGCACCTGGCGCTCCTCACTGGCCAGTAATTCACGCTGCGCACTCAGCACATTGAGGAAATCCACCGCCCCCGCCTTGTACTGCTCGCGGGCATTGGCCAAGGCCGTGCGGCCATGCTCCACCGCTTCATCCAGGGCCGCCAGCTCGCGCTGGTCGGCGGCGTAGTCGTTCAGCGCATCGTCCACCTCGCGCCAGGCATTGAGCACGGTGCGCCGGTAGGCGATGGCTGCTTCCTTCTGCTGCGCCTCGCGCAGGGCCAGGGTGCCTTTCAGCCGGCCGCCTTCGAAGATCGGCAGGTGCAGGCTGGGGCCGATGCCGAAGGTGCGGCTGTTCCAGTCGCCGAAGTTGGCCAGTTGCAGGGCCTGGAAGCCGAAGTCACCGTTGAGGCTGATGCTCGGATAGAAGTCCGCCTGGGCCACGCCGATGCTGGCGGTGGCCGCGTGCAGCAGGGCCTCGGCCTGGCGGATGTCCGGGCGGCGCCGGGCCAGTTCCGCAGGCAGGCCCACCGGCACCGCCAGGGGCGGACGCGGGATGGGCGCGGCTTGGGCCAGTTCGCCGGCGAGGGCGCCGGGTTGTTCGCCGAGGAGGAAGGCGAGGGCGTTGAGCAGGCGCGCCTGGCGTTTCTGGCTGCCGGGCAGCTGCGACTCGATCACCGCCACCTGGGCCTTGGCCTCGGCGACGTCCAGCTCGGTGGCCACGCCCTCAGCGCGGCGCAGTTGGGTCAGTTGCAGGCTGTGCCGGGCGATGTCCAGGTTGCCGCGCAGGATCGCCTCGCGGCCCTGTTCGCCGCGCAATTGCACGTAGTTGCGGGCGCTTTCGGCCAGCACTGCCACCAGCACGTCATGGCGGCTCGCTTCGCTGGCCTGCACCTGCGCGTCGGCGGCCTCCAGTTCGCGGCGCACGCGGCCCCACAGGTCCAGCTCCCAGCTCAGGGTGAAGCCGGCGTCGAGCTGGTTGAAGTTGTGCCGGCCAGCCTCGCCGGACGGATCGGACAGGCCCACCTCGCTGTTGCGCTGGCGTGCATAGCCGGCGTTGCCATCCACCTGCGGCATGGCGTCGGCGCCCAGCGCCTGGCGGATCGCCCGGCTCTGTTCCAGGCGCGCGGCGGCGGCCTGCAGGTCGAGGTTGCCGGCGGCCACGCGGGCCTGCAGGCGGTCCAGTTGCGGGTCGTTGAACAGCTTCCACCACTGGCTTTCCACGGCGCCGCCGGCGGGGCGACTGGCGACGTCGTCGCCCTTGGCGCTCCAGGCGGCCGGCGCCCGGGCGTCGGGTTGGCGGAAGTCCGGGCCGAAGCTGCAGGCGCCCAGGGCCAGGCAGGCGAGCAGGAGCGGGGCGTGCTTCATTGCGCGGCCACCCGTTGTTCGTCGGCGGAGGCTGTGTCGATGCTGGCCACCACCGACATGCCCACGCGCAGGCGGGCCAGCAGCGCCTGGTTCGGCTCCAGGACGATCTTCACCGGGATGCGCTGCACCACCTTGGTGAAGTTGCCGGTGGCGTTGTCCGGGGCGATGGGCGCGAAGCTCAGGCCGGTGGCCGGGGCGATGCTGTCGACGTGGCCGCGCAGCACCTGGCCGGGGAAGGTGTCCACGCGCACTTCGACCGCCTGGCCGGGATGCACCTCGGTGAGCTGGGTTTCCTGGAAGTTGCCGACCACGTAGGCCTGCTGCAGCGGCACCACTGCGAGCAGCGGGCTGCCCGGGGTGACGTAAGCGCCGACGCGCACGCCGCGGCGGCCGACCATGCCGTCGAAGGGCGCGCGGATCTCGCAATAGGACAGGTTCAGCTGCGCCTGCTGCAACTGCGCCTCGTCGCGCTGCACCGCGCTCTGCGCCTCGGCCTGCTGGGCCAGCAGCACGTCCAGCTGTTTGCGCGCGGCCAGGTTGGCGGCGCGCGCCTTGTCCAGCGCGGCCTGGGCGTTGTCCAGGCGCGAGCGCGCCTGCTGGGCGTTCTGCAGGGTGCCGGCGCCCTGGCTGGCGAGGTGCTGGTAGCGCTGCAGTTCCTGCTGGGCGAAGCGCTGGGTGGCCTGGTCGGCCGAGACCTGGGCGGCGCTCTGGGCGATCACCGCCTGCTGGCGCTCCAGGTCGGCGCCGACATGGCGCAGGCGCGCCCGCGCCGAGAGCAGGTCGGCTTCGGCGGCCGCCAGCGCGGCCTGGTAGTCGCGTGGGTCGATGCGCGCCAGCACCTGGCCGGCCTTCACCGACTGGTTGTCTTCCACCAGTACGCTGTCGACGATGCCGGCGACCTTGGGCGCCACCAAGGTGAAGTCGGCGCGCACGTAGGCGTCGTCGGTGCTCTGTTCGCGCTCCGGGCCGAGCAGGCGCAGCAGCAGCCAGGCCAGGGCGGCGAGCAGCAGCAGCGTGGCCATTGTCAGGCTCGCGCGGCGGGAAGTGAGGAATGTCTTGGACATGATGGCTTTCCGGATTTCAGTGAGCGGGGGCGACCGGGCGCGGCGGGTAGACCCGCAGCGGCATGACGGCGATCAGCGGGAGCAGGGCGGCGGCCAGCCAGGCCATGCACCACAGGGTGTCGGCGGCGGCCAGCACCGAGGCCTGGCCGTGGACCTGTGCGGCCAGGCGCGGCAGGTTGCCGTCGAGCTGGTCCAGGCGCAGCGCCAGGGCCTGGGGCGCGGCGCCCAGGTGGTCGACCAGGCGGTTGGAGTGGTAGTGCTCGCGGGCGGTCATGAGGATGCCCACCACGGCGCTGCCGACCACCGAGGCGAAGGCCCGCACGCTGTTGAACCAGGCCGAGGCGAAGGGCCCTTCGACGGGCGCCACCACGCTGGTGGAGGACATCAGCAGCGGCACCACCGCCATCGGCTGGCCGATGATCTGCAGGCAGAGCAGCAGGTAGAAGTTGTCCCGCGTCCAGTCGCCGGTCAGTTGGCTCATGCCGTAGGCGGAGAGGCCGCACAGGGCGATGCCGATGGCCAGCACCCAGCGGCAGTCGACGCGCGGGATGTTGCATAGGGCGGCCACCAGCGGCAGCGTCAGCAGTTGCGGCAGGGCCACCAGCAGGGCCATGGGTGCGCTCTGCAGCGGGCGGTAGCCGTGGGCGGCGGCCAGGTACGAGGCCGGCACGCCGGCGCAGGCGCCGAGCACCACCAGGATGCCGCCGAGGGTCAGCAGCGAATGGCTGAGGTTGCGCCGCTTGAGGATGTCCAGGCGGAAGAACGGCAGCGGGTGCGTCCATTCGTTGAGGAAGAAGGCCGCCAGCAGCGCCGCGCCGCCTACTACCAGGAGGGCGACCAGGTCGGACTCGAACCAGTCCAGGCGCTCGCCCTGCAGTAGGCCCAGCACCAGCATGAGGATGCCTGGCAGCCCAAGGACCACGCCAAGCCAGTCGAACTGGCGGAAACGCTCCAGGCGTGGCGGGTCCTGGGGGATGCCCCAGGCCACCGTGGCCATGGCCAGGGCGCACAAGGGAATGACCTGCCAGAACACCCACTGCCAGCCGACATACTCGGTCCACAGTGCCGCCAGGGGCATGCCCAGGTTGGGCGCGAAGGTGGCGGTCAGGGCATAGGCGCCCAGGCCGTAGAGCTTGATGCCCGGCGGCAGGAAGCGCAGTGCCACGGTCATCAGCATCGGCGGCATGCAGCCGCCGGCCAGGCCCTGCAGGGCGCGCAGCAGGTACAGCGTGTGCACGTTGGGGGCGAAGGGGCAGAGCAGCGCCAGCAGGGCGAAGGCGGCGATGGCGCCGAGGGTGAAGCGGCGCAGCGAGAAGGTCACCGAGAACCAGGGCGCGAAGGCCATGCCGGCGACCTGGAAGGCGGCGTACAGGGCCAGCAGCCAGGTGCCTTCGTCGTGGCCGATGGCCAGCGCGCCGCGCACGTCGTTCATCGCAAGGTCGGTGACCTTGTCGTTGAGCCCGGCGCTGAGCGAGGCGAGCAGCACGCCGAGCATGCCCACCAGGATGCGCGGGCCGAAGGGCTGGGCGGCGGGCTTGGCCGGCTGCGCGGCGGCCGGGGTGGCGAGCGGGGTGAGCGCGGCGGTCATGGCCGGGCCTCGCGGGGGAGGCCAGGCGCCGCGCAGAGGGGAGTGCAAGGCATGGCGTCACTGGATTCTGGGGTTTTGCCCAGTCTAGGGAGCGCTGATCAGTGTGAAAATTGAAATGACTAAAACAAATTAGTGCGTTTAGTGCACTTATTGGCCCTCAAGGCAGCAGGCCCGCGCTTTCCCGCAGCTCGGTGCACACCCGCTTCACCGTCTGCCGCAGCCAGCGGTGCGCCGGGTCGTTGTCGAAGCGCGGGTGCCAGGCCTGGATCACCACCACCGTCTTCAGCGGCAGCGGGATGTCGAACTTGCGCAGCGCCAGGCCCAGGCGGTCCAGGCGCCACAGCGAGTGCTCGGCGATGGGCAGCACCAGGTCGGATTCCAACAGGGCGAAGATCGAGGAATGGAAGGTCGGGGTGATCAGGCGGATGTCGCGGCGCAGGCCGAGGTCGGCCAGGGCGTCGTCCAGCGGCCCGGTGGCGCGGCCGCGGCGCGACACGCTGATCTGCGGGTAGGCGACGAAGCGCTCGGGGGTGATCTCGGCGTCGAAGATCGGATGGTCGCGCCGCGCCAGGCCGACGAAGCTGGTGGTGAACAGCGGCTGGGTGCGGATTTCCGGTTCCAGGGTGGAGGTGGCGCCGAGGTAGAGGTCGATGCGGTTCTGCCGCAGGGCCTCGTCGTCGATCTCCGCTTCCGGGACCAGGCGCAGGGTGCAACGCGGCGCCTCCTCGCGCATCACCGCCAGCATGCGCGCGGCGAAGCCGCCCACCAGCACGTTGTTCGAGCGCAGCACGAAGCAGCGCTCCAGTTGGTCCATCCGCAGGTTCTCGCGGGCGTTGAACAGGCAGGTGGCCTGCTCCACCAGTTGCGCCACTTCCTCGCGCAGCTGCAGCGCCCGCGGCGTGGGCACCAGGTTGCGACCGGCGCGGACCATGATGGGGTCGCCCACCGCCTCGCGGATGCGCCCCAGGGTGCGGCTCATGGCCGGCGGGCTCAGGTGCAGGCGGCGCGCGGCGCCGACCACGCTGCCTTCTTCCAGCAGCACGTTGAGGGCGACCAGCAGGTTGAGGTCGGGCAGGGCCATGGTGCCTCCGGGAGCATTGGTTCCCAGGGATGCTCGGCGATACGTGCGTGTGGTGCAACTCTGGCGTGCGGCCAGGATGCCTTTACGCACTCCGCGGGAGCCCGAAGAATGATCGGCGTGCACCGTTTCATTAAGGAAACCCCATGTTCGAACGCATCCTGGTCGCCATCGACGGCACCCCGCAGGCCCAGCGCCTCATCGCCACCGCCGCGCAACTGGCCGGGGCCGGCACGCCGCGCCTGGAGGTGGTCTGCGTGGTCGACCGCGCCTTCGCCCTGCCGCAGCCGGACGTGCTCGACTACCCGCCGGCCGAGCACGAGCAGCACGAGGCCCAGGCCCTGCTGGACGCCGCGCTGGCGCAACTGCCGGCGGGCCGCGCCACGGGGCGGATACTGGCCGGCGACCCGGCGCGGGCGATCCTGCGCGAGGCCGAGCGCCTGGGCTGCGACCTGATCGTCATCGGCCACCGCCACCTGGGGCGCATCGAGCGGCTGCTGGATCCGTCGGTGGGGCAGCGGGTGATCGAGCGGGCGCCTTGTCCGGTGTTGGTGGAGGTGCGGGAGTAGTTGGGGGATGTTTTTCGTAGGAGCGAGCTTGCTCGCGAATGGAGTTTCCCTGGGGATTTGGTGTGCGGGGTTGACTCCGCTCCCTCTCCCTAACCCTCTCCCTGAAGGGAGAGGGGACCGTTGGGCAGATGCTGATATTTCGGCGTTAGCCTGCTTGTACCGAGTGCCCGACTGACACCAAATCCTTTCTCGGCACGGACAAGCCCCCTCTCCCTTCAGGGCGGGGCGCGCAGCCGAGGGCTGGGGAGAGGGGCTCTTGCATTGCACAAAGCCCCCGACAAGCGTAGGGCGAATAACCGTTCGCGGTTATCCGCCGCCTCACCTTTCTTATCGCTGAATGCGTGGCTGGGCCGGGGGCTTCGTGCTCGACTGGGACCAAGGCCAAACGGCGGATAACGCCGTAGGCGTTATGCGCCCTACGGTTCGACCCCGTCCCCCCGCGAAATGAAAAGCGGCCACACCGGCCGGCGGTCCTGAGCAAGGGCCCGGCCGGGGTGACCGTAAGCGTCAGCCGCGCTGGTGCACCGAGCGGCCGTGGGCGAAGGTTTCGCGTACCGTGCGGTCGTCGCCGAGGATGATCAGGGCGAAGAGTCTTTCCTCCAGGCTCTTCGCCTGCCGCAGGCGGTAGTCCAGCAGCGGGGTGGCCTTGTAGTCCAGCACCACGAAGTCCGCCTCGTTGCCCTGGGCGAAGCTGCCGACCTTGTCCTGCAGCTCCAGCGCGCGGGCGCCGCCGAGGGTGGCCAGGTACAGCGACTTGAACGGGTCGAGCTTGATGCCCTGCAGCTGCATCACCTTGTAGGCCTCGTTCAGCGACTGCAGCTGGGAGAAGCTGGTGCCGGCGCCGACGTCGGTGCCCAGGCCGACCTTGACCTTGTGCTTCTCAAGCTTGGCCAGGTCGAACAGGCCGCTGCCGAGGAACAGGTTCGAGGTGGGGCAGAATGCCACCGCCGAGCCGGTCTCGGCCAGGCGCTGGCATTCGCCGTCGCACAGGTGCACGCCATGGGCGAACACCGAGCGCGCGCCGAGCAGGCCGTGGTGGTCGTAGACGTCCAGGTAGCCGCTGCGCTCGGGGAACAGCTCCTTCACCCACTCGATTTCCTTGCGGTTCTCCGATAGATGGGTGTGCAGGTACACGCCCGGATGCTCCTTGAGCAGGCGGCCGGCGGCGTCCAGTTGTTCAGGGGTGCTTGTGGGAGCGAAGCGCGGGGTCACCGCGTAGAGCAGGCGGCCCTTGCCGTGCCAGCGCTCGATCAGCGCCTTGCTGTCGCGGTAGCTGCTTTCGGCGGTGTCGGTCAGGTAGTCCGGGGCGTTGCGGTCCATCATCACCTTGCCGGCGATCAGCCGCAGGTCGAGCTTCTCGGCAGCGCCGAACAGCGCGTCCACCGACTGCGGGTGCACGCTGCCGAACACCAGGGCGGTGGTGGTGCCGTTGCGCAGCAGTTCCTTGAGGAAGATGCCGGCGACGTCGGCGGCGTGGGCCGGGTCGGCGAACTGCTTCTCGGTGGGGAAGGTGTAGGTGTTCAGCCAGTCCAGCAGCTGTTCGCCGTAGGAGGCGATCATGCCGGTCTGCGGGTAGTGGATGTGGGTGTCGATGAAGCCGGGGGTGATCAGCGCGTCGCGGTATTCCACCACTTCCACGCCGGCCAGTTGCGGCAGCAGCTCGGCGGCGTGGCCGAGGCGGGCGACCTTGCCGTCTTCCACCAGCAGGATGCCGTCTTCGAAGTACTGGTAGGACTTGTCGACGCCCACTTCGGCGGGGTCGGCGACGCTGTGCAGGATGCTGGCGCGGTAGGCTTTGCTGGTCATGTCGTTCTCTCGATCTTGGCAACGATGGGTATCGCTTCGCTCAACCCATCCTACGAATGTCGGTTACCTGCCGTTTTCGGCGGTACGGGCGCGGCGGCTGCTGGGCAGGAGTTTGGCCACCGAGTGTTCGCCGCTGGTCTTTTCCTGGCCGAAGGCGGCGTTGTAGGTGGCTATCACTTCGCCGGCGATGGACACGGCGATCTCCACCGGCAGCTTGCCCTTCACCTCGGCGATGCCCATGGGGCAGCGCATGCGCTGCACGGTCTCGCTGGCGAAGCCGCGGTCGCGCAGGCGGTGTTCGAACTTGGCGCGCTTGGTGTCCGAGCCGATCAGGCCGAAGTAGCCGAAGTCGTCGCGTTTGAGTATCGCCGCGGTCAGCTCCAGGTCCAGGGCGTGGTTGTGGGTCATGACGATGTAGTAGCCGCCCGCCGGCATATTCTCGACCTCATCGAGCACTTCGTCATTCAGCACTTTCTCGACGCCGGCCGGGATGCTTTCCGGGAACTCGGCCTCCCGCGAGTCGATCCAGCGCACCTTGCACGGCAGGCTGGCCAGCAGCGGCACCAGCGCGCGGCCGACGTGGCCAGCGCCGAACACCGCGATGTGTGCCTGCGGCTGGCCCATCGGCTCGAACAGCAGCACGGTGGCGCCGCCGCAGCACTGGCCGAGGCTGGCGCCCAGGCTGAAGCGCTCCAGGCGCGGCTGCCGGGTGCGCTGCCGGAGCATTTCGCGGGCGATCTGCAGGGCCTTGAACTCCAGGTGGCCGCCGCCGATGGTGTCGAACAGCCTGTCGGCGCTGACCACCATCTTCGAGCCGGCGTTGCGCGGCGTGGAGCCAAGCTCCTCGATGATGGTCACCAGCACGGCGGCTTCTCCGCGTTGCTGCAGGTCGGCGAGGGCGCTGATCCAGTTCATGACGTCTACCTCGGTAGATGGCTCTTCGTAGGAGCGAGCTTGCTCGCGAAGGGTGGTTGGGTTGTTCGCGAGCAAGCTCGCTCCTACAGGGTTACGCTGGTTCGGCTTGGGTTTGGGTGGTCCCGGCCTGCGCAGCTTTCAGCTTGCGCATCTGCTCCACGCCCCAGAGCACCCGCTCCGGCGTCGCCGGCGCGTCGATCTGCGGCTGCACGCGGTAGTCGGCCAGGCTCGCCACCGCGTCCTTGATCGCGCAGAACACCGAGATGCCGAGCATGAACGGCGGCTCACCCACGGCCTTGGAGTGGAACACCGTCTGCTCGGGGTTCTTGCGGTTCTCCACCAGCTTCACCCGCAGGTCCAGCGGCATGTCGGCGATGGCCGGGATCTTGTAGCTGGCCGGGCCGCAGGTCACGAGCTTGCCCTTGGCGTTCCACACCAGCTCTTCCATGGTCAGCCAGCCCATGCCCTGGACGAAGCCGCCTTCCACCTGGCCGATGTCGATGGCCGGGTTCAGCGAGTCGCCGACGTCGTGGAGGATGTCGGTGCGCAGCATGCGGTACTCGCCGGTGAGGGTGTCGACCAGCACTTCCGAGCAGGACACGCCGAAGGCGTAGTAGTAGAACGGCCGGCCGGCGGCCTTGTCGCGGTCGTAGTAGATCTTCGGCGTGCGGTAGAAGCCGGTGGAGGACAGCGACACCTGGCCGAAGTAGGCCTGCTGGATCAGCTCCTCGAAGGGCACGATCAGGTCGCGGATGCGCACCTGGTTGTTGCGGAACTCGACGTCTTCCTCGGTGACCTTCCAGTGCCGCGCGGCGAATTCCACCAGGCGCTGCTTGATGGTCTCGGCGGCGTTCTGCGCGGCCTTGCCGTTGAGGTCGGCGCCGCTGGAGGCGGCGGTGGGCGAGGTGTTCGGCACCTTGTCGGTGTTGGTCGCGGTGATCTGCACGCGGTCGATGTCGACCTGGAAGACTTCCGCCACCACCTGCGCCACCTTGGTGTTCAGGCCCTGGCCCATCTCGGTGCCGCCGTGGTTCAGGTGGATGCTGCCGTCGGTGTAGATGTGGATCAGCGCGCCGGCCTGGTTGAGGAAGGTGGCGGTGAAGCTGATGCCGAACTTAACCGGGGTCAGCGCCAGGCCCTTCTTGAGGATCGGGCTGGCGGCGTTGAACGCGCGGATTTCGGCGCGGCGCTTGGCGTACTCGGCGCTGGCCTCCAGCTCGGCGGTCATCTCCGCGATGAGGTTGTGCTCGACCTGCTGGTGGTAATGGGTGACGTTGCGCTCGTCCTTGCCATAGTAGTTGCGCTTGCGCACTTCCAGCGGGTCCTTGCCCAGGTGGCGCGCCACCGCGTCCATCACTTCCTCGATGGCGACCATCCCCTGCGGGCCGCCGAAGCCGCGGTAGGCGGTGTTCGACGCGGTGTTGGTCTTGCAGCGGTGGCCGTTGATGGTGGCGTTGCCGAGGAAGTAGGCGTTGTCGGAGTGGAACATGGCGCGGTCGACGATGGAGCCGGAGAGGTCCGGCGAGTAGCCGCAGTTGCCGGCCAGGTCCATGTGGATGCCGCGCAGCAGGCCGTCGTCGTCGAAGCCCACGTCGTATTCGACGTAGAAGGGGTGGCGCTTGCCGGTCATCTGCATGTCTTCGACGCGCGGCAGGCGCATCTTCGCCGGGCGCCCGGTCAGGCGCGCGATCACCGCGCACAGGCAGGCGGGCGCGGCGGCCTGGGTTTCCTTGCCGCCGAAGCCGCCGCCCATGCGGCGCATGTCGATCACCACCTTGTTGAAGGAGATGCCCAGCACCTCGGCCACCAGCTTCTGCACCTCGGTGGGGTTCTGCGTGGAGGTGTAGACGATCACGCCGCCGTCTTCGCTGGGCATCACCGAGGAAATCTGCGTCTCCAGGTAGAAGTGCTCCTGGCCGCCGATGTGCAGGGTGCCCTGGATGCGGTGCGGCGCGCTGGCCAGCTGGGTGGCGGAATCGCCGATCCTGTGGGTGTGGCTGTCCAGCACGAAGTGCTTCTTGCGCAGCGCCTCGACCACGTCGAGCACCGGCTCCAGGTCCTCGTACTCGATGATCGCCGCCATGGCCGCCTTGCGCGCGGTCTCCAGGCTGTCGGCGGCCACCGCGATGACCATCTGGCCGACGTACTCGACCTTGCCGTCGGCCAGCAGCGGGTCGCCGGCCACCACAGGGCCGATGTCCAGCTGGCCGGGCACGTCGTCCTTGGTGATGGCGATGGCCACCCCGGGGAAGTCGTAGCAGGGGCTGACGTCCAGCCGGGTGATGCGCGCGTGGGCGCGGTCGCTCATGCGGGCGTAGACGTGCAGCTGGTTGGGGAATTCCAGGCGGTCGTCGATGTAGATCGCCTCGCCGCTGACGTGCTTGGGCGCGCTTTCGTGCTTGACGCTCTTGCCCACGCCGGTGGTCAGGTCGGCGCGGAACAGCGCCTGGAGTTCTTCCTGGGTCTTGTTGTGCTTATGCATATGCGGTCACCCGAGTCACGGCCTGGGGCGCTTCCAGTTCGAGGAAGCATTTGCGCAGCAGGTTCTGCGCGGTGAGCAGGCGGTATTCCTTGCTGGCGCGGAAGTCCGAGAGCGGGGTGAAGTCCTCGCCCAGGGCGATTGCCGCGCGTTCGAAGGTGGCGGCGTTGAACGGCTGGCCGAGCAGCGCCGCCTCGCAGGCGCGGGCGCGCTTGGGGATCGCCGCCATGCCGCCGAAGCCGCTGCGCACGGCGCTGATGCGGCAGTCCTCGACGCTGATGCTGAAGGCCGCGCAGACCGCCGAGATGTCGTCGTCCAGGCGCTTGGACACCTTGTAGGCGCGGAACGCCTGGTTGGCCTGCGGGCGTGGGACTATGACCTTCTCGATGAACTCGCCTTCCTCGCGCGCGGTGACCTTGTAGTCGATGAAGTAGTCCTCGATGGGCAGTTCGCGGCTGCTCTCGCCCTTGCGCAGCACGATGCGCGCGCCCAGGGCGATCAGCAGCGGCGGCGAGTCGCCGATGGGCGAGGCGTTGCCGATGTTGCCGCCGAGGGTGCCCTGGTTGCGGATCTGCAGCGAGGCGAAGCGGTGCAGCAGCTCGCCGAAGTCCGGGTAGTCGTGGGCCAGGGCCGCGTAGCAGTCGGTCAGCGGCGCGGCGGCGCCCAGTTCGATGCGGTCGGCGAGGACTTCGACGCGTTTCATCTCCTCGACGTGGCCGACGTAGATCATCACCGGCAGCTCGCGGTGGAACTGGGTGACTTCCAGGGCCAGGTCGGTGCCGCCGGCCAGCAGGCGCGCCTGCGGGTTGGCGCTGTAGAGGTCGGCCAGGTCGGCGATGGTCAGCGGCAGCAGGCAGCGCTTGTCGCCGCTGTTCAGCTCGGCGGTCTCGCGCGGGGCGATGGCCTTGAGCTGGGCGATGGTCTGCTGCTGGGCTGCATCGAACTGGTCCGGGCGCTTCTGGCAGCAGGACTGCTCGGCGGCGTCGAGGATCGGCCGGTAGCCGGTGCAGCGGCAGAGGTTGCCGGCCAGCGCCTCGTAGGCCTCGGCCTTGCGTGCTTCGGGCGTTTCGCCGGCGCTGTTCTTCTGCAGGGCGAACAGCGACATGACGAAGCCGGGGGTGCAGAAGCCGCACTGCGAGCCGTGGCAATCCACCATGGCCTGCTGCACGCCGTGCAGTTCGCCGCGGTGCTTGAGGTCGTCGACCACGATCAGTTGCTTGCCGTGCAGGGCGGAAACGAAGGTCAGGCAGGAGTTGAGGGTGCGGTAGCGGATGCGCTCGGCGCCTTCGGCGCCGACCAGCTCGCCCACCACCACGGTGCAGGCGCCGCAGTCGCCGGAGGCGCAGCCCTCCTTGGTGCCGGTCTTGCCCAGGTGCTGGCGCAGGTAGTTGAGCACGGTGAGATTCGGGTCGAGGCGGTCTTCGACACGCAGCTCGCGGTTGAGCAGGAACCTGATCAAGGCATGCCTCCAGGCTTTCTTGTTGTTGGGCGGGGCGCGATGGAGGTGAATCTAGGAAAAGCTGACTTTTAAGTCAACAAAAATTCTGATCTTTCGGTCAGCTATTTCCGGCAAGGCGCTTTTTCGTAGGAGCGGGGCGTTGTGTTTACCGGCAGGTGTAGGAGCGGGCCCTGCCCGCGATTCGCGCGCAGGGCGCGCTCCTACATGGGTACGCCATGGCTGATGCAGCGCAGTAACGTAGGGCGAATAACCGTTCGCGGTTATCCGCCGATACACCGAGGCCAGAGCCAACGCCCAGGTCAACCCCGGAGCCGCCGGGAGCCAAGGCCAAACGGCGGATAACGCCGTAGGCGTTATGCGCCCTACGCTCCCGGCGGCGCAAAAAAAACGGCAGCCGGGGGTACGTGGCTGCCGCAAAGGCGTGGAACGCGATGGGCTCAGGCGCGCTGGGTATCGCTCAGCTGGTATTCCTCGCCGGCGTAGTAGGCGCGCACGCGGGGGTTCATCACCGCGCGCCACAGCGGCGGGAACAGCGCCAGGACGATCATCCCGGCGTAGCCGTTGGGCAGCTGCGGGCTGTCGTCGTAGTGGCGCAGCACCTGGTAGCGGCGCTTGGCGTAGGCGTGGTGGTCGGAGTGGCGCTGCAGGTGGAAGAGGAACAGGTTGGTCAGCAGGAAGTTGCTGTTCCACGAATGCTCGTGGGTGGTGCGCTCGTAGCGGCCGTCGTCCAGGCGCCGGCGGTGCAGGCCGTAGTGCTCGACGTAGTTGACGATCTCCAGCAGGGTGAAGGCCATGGCCGCCTGGCCGAGGAAATACACCGCGCCGAGCCAGCCGAAGGCCAGGCTGAAACCGAGCAGGAAGAGGGCGCTGACGGCGTACCACCAGATCAGCTCGTTGCGCCAGTGCAGCGCCGGCAGGCCCTTGCGTTTCAGGCGCTGGGCCTCCAGGCGCCAGGCGTTGAGGAAGTTGTGCTTGTAGGCGTGGGGCAGGAAGGCGTACAGGCTCTGGTCGTAGCGCGAGGAGGAGGCGTCCTCCGGGGTGGAAACGTGCACATGGTGGCCGCGCACGTGCTCCACCTTGAAGCCGGCATAGCACACCGCTGCCAGCAGCAGGCCGCCGGCGCGCTGCTCCAGCTGCGGGTCCTTGTGGATCAGCTCGTGGGACACGGTGATGCCGATGGCGCCCATCACCGTGCCCACCGAGAGAGTCCAGCCCAGCTTGCCCACCCAGTTCCACGCCTGGTAGTGGGTGATCACCCAGCCGCCGTAGACCAGCATGCCCAGCAGCAGCGGCACGGTCATCAGGCTGAGGAAGCGGTAGTAGCCCTCGCGCTCCAGTACTGGCACTTCACTGGCCTCGTCGGGGTTGGCCGGGTCGCGGCCGACGATGGCGTCGAGCACGGGGATGACCAGGAACACCACGGCGATGACGAACCAGGCCCAGGCGTTGGGGTGGTCGCTGCCGTAGGACCACCAGTAGCTCAGCGGAATGCCGAACACCGGCACCAGCCAGATCCAGTAGCCGGCCTTCTTCAGGCGCAGCATCCAGGCAGGGGAAAGGAAGGCGAACATGGCGCGATTCTCGTTGTAGGATTGTCAGACAATCCTGCGCCCAATCCTTTCTTCGTACGCACCAACCTTCGTTCAGTCGAGCCCCTTGACCGGGGCGTTGCCGGGTAACACCCTGTGTTACACTTCGCGGCCGCAAGCCCCATTCCATCAGCCCTCCAGCGATAAGGACACCCATGACGTTCAAGGCCCCGGACAGCCTGGCTGAGCAGATTGCCCACCACCTCGCCGAACGCATCATCCGGGGCGAGCTCAAGGAACGCGAACGCATCCAGGAGCAGAAGGTCACCCAGGCCCTGAACGTCAGCCGCGGCTCGGTGCGCGAGGCGCTGCTGATCCTCGAACGCCGCCACCTGGTGGTGATACTGCCGCGCCGCGGCGCGCAGGTCTCGGAGCTGTCCGCCAGCCATGTGGAAAGCCTCTACGGCCTGGTCATGGAGCTGTACATCATGCTCGCCAGCGCGGTGGCGCGGACCTGGCGCGAGGAGGGCGACCTGCAGCCGTTCCTGGCCATCCAGCAGCGCCTGCTGGAAAGCCTGCAGCGCGGCGACATCGACGCCTTCGTCGAGTCCAGCTTCGACATCATGCGCGCGGCCTTCCCCTTCGCCGCCAACCCCTACCTGCAGGAGACGGTGGAGAACCTGCTGCCGGCCATCAGCCGCACCTATCACCTGGCCCTGGAACGGCGCAAAAGCGAGATGAGCCAGTTCCTCGACAGCTTCGCCCGCCTGCTGCAGGCGGTGATCGACCGCGACGAGGCGGTCATCCGCGAGGTGCTTCTGGACTACGGCCGCCACAACAGCCAGCTGGTGCTGGCTGCCCTGGCCGAACGCTGAGGAGAGCGGCATGCGCCTCAAATGCATCAAGCTGGCGGGCTTCAAGTCCTTCGTCGACCCCACCACCGTCAGCTTCCCGAGCAACATGGCCGCCGTGGTCGGTCCCAACGGCTGCGGCAAGTCCAACATCATCGACGCCGTGCGCTGGGTGATGGGCGAAAGCTCGGCGAAGAATCTGCGCGGCGAGTCGATGACCGACGTCATCTTCAACGGCTCGAACACGCGCAAGCCGGTGACCCAGGCGTCCATCGAGCTGATCTTCGACAACACCGACGGCACCCTGGTGGGCGAATACGCCGCCTACGCCGAGATTTCCATCCGCCGCCGCGTCACCCGCGACGGCCAGAACACCTACTTCCTCAACGGCACCAAGTGCCGGCGCCGCGACATCACCGACATCTTCCTCGGCACCGGCCTGGGCCCGCGCAGCTACTCGATCATCGAGCAGGGCATGATCTCCAAGCTGATCGAGGCCAAGCCGGAAGACCTGCGCAACTTCATCGAGGAAGCCGCCGGCATCTCCAAGTACAAGGAGCGCCGCCGCGAGACCGAGAACCGCATCCGTCGCACCCAGGAGAACCTGGCGCGCCTGTCCGACCTGCGCGAGGAGCTGGAGCGCCAGCTCGAACGCCTGCACCGTCAGGCCCAGTCGGCGGAGAAGTACCAGGAATACAAGGCCGAGGAGCGCCAGCTCAAGGCCCAGCTCGGCGCCCTGAAGTGGCGCGAGCTGAACGAGCAGGTGGGGCAGAAGGAGCGGGTGATCGGCGACCAGGAAGTGGCCTTCGAGGCCCTGGTGGCCGAGCAGCGCAGCGCCGACGCCAGCATCGAGCGCCTGCGTGATGGCCACCACGAGCTGTCCGAGCGCTTCAACCAGGTGCAGGGCCGCTTCTACTCGGTGGGCGGCGATATCGCCCGCGTCGAGCAGAGCATCCAGCACGGCCAGCAGCGCATGCGCCAGCTGCAGGACGACCTGCGCGAGGCCGAGCGCACCCGCCAGGAAACCGAATCGCACCTGGGCCACGACCGCACCCTGCTGGCGACCCTGGCCGAGGAGCTGGAAATGCTCGCGCCCGAGCAGGAAACCAGCGCCGCCGCCGCCGAGGAGGCCAGCGCCGCGCTGGAGGAATCCGAGGCCGGCATGCACGACTGGCAGCAGCGCTGGGACGCCTTCAACCAGCGCAGCGCCGAGCCGCGCCGCGAGGCCGAGGTGCAGCAGTCGAGCATCCAGCACCTGGAGCACAGCCTGGAACGCCAGGGCGAGCGCGAACGCCGCCTGAGCGAAGAGCGCGCACAGCTGGCCGCCGACCCGGAAGGCGCGGCCATCCTCGAATTGAGCGAACAACTGGCCGCCGTCGAGCTGCAGCTGGAAGAACTGCAGGCCGAGGAACTGGAACTGGTCGAGCGCCTGGAACAGGTGCGCCAGGGCCTGCAGGACGGCAACGCCGCCCAGCACCAGGCCCAGGGCGAACTGCAGCGCTTGAACGGCCGCATCGCCTCCCTGGAGGCCCTGCAGCAGGCCGCCCTGGACCCGGGCGCCGGCGCCGCCGACTGGCTGCGCGAGCAGGGCCTGGAGCAGCGCCCGCGCCTGGCCGAGGGCCTGCGCGTGGAGCCGGGCTGGGAGCTGGCGGTGGAAACCGTGCTCGGCGCCGACCTGCACGCCGTGCTGCTGGAGGATTTCGCCGGGCTGCCCTATGCCGGCCTGGAAAAGGGCGAGCTGCGCCTGCTCGACCTGCCGCGCGGCGCCGCCAGTGCCGCCGGCAGCCTGCTGGACAAGGTCAGCGCCGATCACGACCTGTCGCCCTGGCTGGCCGGGGTGCGCCCGGTGGAAAGCCTGGAGCAGGCCCTGGAACTGCGCGCCTCGCTGGGCGCCGGGCAGAGCCTGGTCAGCCGCGACGGCTACTGGGTCGGCAAGCACTTCCTGCGCGTGTGCCGCGGCGACTCCGCCGAGTCCGGCGTGCTGGCCCGCGGCCAGGAGCTGGAGCGGCTGTACGCCGAACGCGAAGAACTGGAAGAACGCCTGGCCGCCCTGGAAGAACAGCTGGAAGCCCAGCGCCAGGCCCAGCGCCAGGCCGAGGACGGCCGCGAGCAACTGCGCCGGCGCATCCAGGAGGAAGGCCGCCGCCACGGCGAGCTGAAGGCCGCGCTTTCGGCCCAGCAGGCCAAGGTCGAACAGCTGACCCTGCGCCGCCGCCGCCTCGACGAGGAACTGGCCGAACTGGCCGAACAGCGCGCCCTGGAGCAGGAACAGCTGGGCGAGGCGCGCCTGCACCTGCAGGTGGCGCTGGACGCCATGGCCGAGGACACCGGCCGCCGCGAGGCGCTGCTGGCCGAGCGCGACGAACTGCGCGAACGCCTCGACCGCATCCGCCAGGAAGCCCGCCAGCACAAGGACCACGCCCACCAGTTGGCGGTGCGCGTCGGCTCGCTCAAGGCCCAGCACGAATCCACCCGCCAGGCCCTGGAGCGCCTCGACGTGCAGGCCGTGCGCCTGGTCGAGCGCTGCGAGCAGCTCAGCCTCAACCTGGAGGAGGGTGCCGCGCCCCTGGAAGAACTGCGCATGCGCCTGGAAGAGCTGCTGGAGCGGCGCATGGGCGTGGAAGAGGAACTCAAGACCGCGCGCCTGACCCTGGAAGACGCCGACCGCCAGTTGCGCGACGCCGAGAAGCGCCGCACCCAGGCCGAGCAGCAGTCGCAGCTGCTGCGCGGCCAGCTGGAGCAGCAGCGCATGGAGTGGCAGGCTCTGACCGTTCGTCGCAAGGCGCTGCAGGAGCAGCTCGGCGAAGACGGCTACGACCTGCACACGGTGCTCGGCACCTTGCCCCACGACGCCGCCGAGAAGGTCTGGGAAACCCGCCTGGAGGAACTGGCCGGGCGCATCCAGCGCCTGGGCGCGATCAACCTCGCGGCCATCGACGAATACCAGCAGCAATCCCAGCGCAAGCGCTACCTGGACGAGCAGAACGACGACCTGGTGGAAGCCCTGGACACCCTGGAAAACGTCATCCGCAAGATCGACAAGGAAACCCGCAACCGCTTCAAGGAAACCTTCGACCAGATCAATGCTGGCCTTCAGGCATTGTTCCCCAAGGTGTTCGGCGGCGGTCACGCCTACCTGGAACTTACCGGCGAAGATCTACTCGATACAGGGGTGGCGATCATGGCGCGCCCGCCGGGCAAGAAGAACAGCACCATCCACCTGCTGTCCGGCGGCGAGAAGGCGCTGACCGCGCTGGCCCTGGTGTTCGCCATCTTCCAGCTCAACCCGGCGCCGTTCTGCATGCTCGACGAGGTCGATGCGCCGCTGGACGACGCCAACGTCGGGCGTTATGCCCGCCTGGTCAAGGAAATGTCCGAGAAAGTGCAGTTCATCTATATCACCCACAACAAGATCGCCATGGAAATGGCCGACCAGTTGATGGGCGTGACCATGCACGAACCGGGATGTTCGCGCCTGGTGGCGGTCGACGTGGAAGAAGCCGTGGCACTGGCGGAAGCCTGACGAAGTGCCTCCTGGACAAATTTCGTACAGTATTCGCCAGCGCCGGGCGCTGACTTGTGCTGTACTGGGGGATATGCCTAACCCCTTGATTCGATTGGGGTAAGCCTGATCTTGGGCGGGCTCGGGAAAAGTTGCGATTATTGCTGCGGACAACAGCCGCAGACGGTGTAAAAGTTGTGTCGGGCATGCTAGCTTAATGCCCACTTTGTTACGCGCGAACATACAACTCGGGGTTCGCGTTTTACCGGGATAGGACATCCCTTTTTCATCATCATTTTTATCAGGGGCACTGGGATTAGATGGATATCGGTCTGCGCGAATGGCTGATCGTCATTGGGCTTATCGTGATCGCCGGCATTCTGTTCGATGGCTGGCGGCGCATGCGGGGCGGAAAGGGCAAGCTGAAGTTCAAGCTGGACCGCCACTTCGCCAACCAACTGGACGACGATGACGACGGCGGCAGCGCCGAGGTGCTGGGCCCCTCGCGGGTGGTCGAGCACCACGAACCTTCGCTGGACGAGCACGACCTGCCCAAGGTCAGCGCCAAGGACCCGGCCCGCGGCAAGCGCCGTGGCGAGCCGCGCCAGGGCGACCTGGCCCTGGACGACCCGGCGCCGAACCTGCTCGGCCCGCTGGACGAGGAAGACTTCCCCGACCCCCTGGCCGAGGCGCCCAAGGAAAAATCCCGCGGCAAGGAACGCAGGAAGGACAAGGAAAAGGACAAGGAGCGCCCGGCGCCCGCCGCCGCCCCGGCTCCGGCTCCGGTGGAAGAAGTGCTGATCATCAACGTGATCTGTCGCGACGAGGGTGGCTTCAAGGGCCCGGCCCTGCTGCAGAACATCCTCGAGAGCGGCCTGCGCTTCGGCGACATGGACATCTTCCACCGCCACGAGAGCATGGCCGGCAACGGCGAAGTGCTGTTTTCCATGGCCAACGCGGTCAAGCCGGGCACCTTCGACCTGGACAACATCGACCAGTTCAGCACCCGCGCGGTGAGCTTCTTCCTTGGCCTGCCGGGCCCGCGCCATCCGAAGCAGGCCTTCGACGTGATGGTCGCCGCCGCCCGCAAGCTGGCCCACGAACTCAACGGCGAGCTGAAGGACGAGCAGCGCAGCGTGATGACCGCGCAGACCATCGAGCACTACCGCCAGCGCATCATCGAGTTCGAACGCCGCGCGCTGACGCAGAAAAGATAAGCTGGAAGCCTAAAGCCCGAAGCCGGAAGCGACCCCTGTCCTTCCGGCTTTGCTTTTTGGCTTTCAGCTTCTAGCTTCCAGCTTCCAGCCTTTCGCTTATGGCTTCTTCTATGACCACCCAGACCGCCGCCCAACGCATCGCCCAGCTCCGCAGCGAGCTGGACGCGCACAACTACCGCTACTACGTGCTCGACGAGCCCAGCGTGCCGGACGCCGAGTACGACCGCCTGTTCCGCGAACTCAAGGAACTGGAGGCCGAGCACCCCGACCTGGTCACCCCCGAATCGCCGACCCAGCGCGTGGGCGGGGCCGCCGCCTCGGCCTTCGGCGAAATCCGCCACGAAATCCCCATGCTAAGCCTGGGCAACGCCTTCGAGGAACAGGACCTGCTGGACTTCGACCGCCGCGTGCGCGAAGGCCTGGCCGACCTGCTGCCGGGCGGCGACCTGCTCGGCGGCGGCGCCGAGGTGGACTACAGCTGCGAGCCCAAGCTCGACGGCCTGGCGGTCAGCCTGCTGTACGAGAACGGCCGGCTGACCCGCGGCGCCACCCGCGGCGACGGCACCACCGGCGAGGACATCAGCGCCAACGTGCGCACCGTGCGCAACATCCCCCTGCGCCTGCACGGCGAGGGCTGGCCGGCGGTGCTGGAAGTGCGCGGCGAGGTGTTCATGTCCAAGGCCGGCTTCGAGGCGCTCAACGCCCGGCAGATGGAGGCCGGCGCCAAGACCTTCGCCAACCCGCGCAACGCCGCGGCCGGCAGCCTGCGCCAGCTCGACCCGAAGATCACCGCCAGCCGCCCGCTGGAGTTGTGCGCCTACGGCTTCGGCCGCGTCGAGGGCGGCAGCCTGCCGGACACCCAGATCGGCATCCTCGAAGCCTTCAAGGCCTGGGGCATCCCGGTCAGCCGCGAGCTGAAGCTGGCCCGCGGGGTGAAGGGCTGCCAGGACTACTACGCCGACATCGGCGAGCGCCGCGACAGCCTGGCCTACGAGATCGACGGCGTGGTGTTCAAGGTCAACCGCATCGACTTCCAGCGCGAACTGGGCTTCCGCGCCCGCGAGCCGCGCTGGGCCATCGCCCACAAGTTCCCGGCCCGCGAGGAACTCACCGAACTGCTCGACGTGGAATTCCAGGTCGGCCGCACCGGCGCCGTGACCCCGGTGGCGCGCCTGAAGCCGGTGCAGGTGGCCGGCGTCACCGTATCCAACGCCACCCTGCACAACATGGACGAAGTGGCGCGCCTGGGCCTGATGATCGGCGACACCGTGATCATCCGCCGCGCCGGCGACGTGATCCCGCAGGTGATGCAGGTGGTCGTCGAGCGCCGCCCGGCCGACGCGCGCCCGGTGCACATCCCCGAGACCTGCCCGGTATGCGGCTCGCAGGTCGAGCGCACGCAACTGGTCAAGCGCGCCAAGGGCCGCGAGTCGGTCAGCGAAGGCGCCATCTACCGCTGCGTCGGCCGTCTGTTCTGCCAGGCGCAGCTCAAGCAGTCGATCATCCACTTCGTCTCGCGCCGGGCCATGGACATCGACGGCCTCGGCGACAAGATCGTCGAGCAACTGGTGGACAAGGGCCTGGTCAAGTCGCCGGCCGACCTCTACCGCCTGACCTACGAGCAGGTGATCGAGCTGGAAGGCTTCGCCGAGGTGTCCAGCAACAAGCTGCTCAAATCCATCGCCGACAGCCGCCGGCCGAGCCTGGCGCGCTTCGTCTACGCCCTGGGCATCCCCGACGTCGGCGAGGAGACCGCCAAGCTGCTGGCCCGCGCCCTGGGTTCGCTGGCGCGCATCCAGAAGGCCCTGCCGGAAGTGCTGACCTACCTGCCGGACGTCGGCGCCGAGGTGGCCTACGAGATCCACAACTTCTTCGCCGACGAGCACAACCGCAAGGTGATCGCCGAACTGCTCGACGCCGAGCACGGCGTGCAGTTGCAGGAGGAGGGCGAGGTGGCTGCCGAGTTCGCCGCCTGCGCCACCCTGGCCGGCTTCATCGACAAGCTCAACATCCCCTTCATCGCCGCCACCGGCGCGGAAAAGCTGGCCAGCCGCTTCGGTTCGCTGGAGGGCATCATCCACGCCGACTGGCTCGACCTGCGCCAGGTCGAGCGCCTGCCCGAGCGCGCGGCCAAGAGCCTGCGCGAGTTCTTCGACGACGCCGGCAATGCCAAGCGCACCCGTGAGATCGAGGAGCAACTGCGCGAGTTCGGCATGCACTGGGCGAGCGAGAAGAAGCAGGCCGAGGGCCTGCCGCTGGCCGGGCAGACCTGGGTGCTCACCGGCACCCTGGAGGCCATGAGCCGCGACGTCGCCAAGGAGAAACTGGAAAGCCTGGGCGCCAAGGTCGCCGGTTCCGTGTCGGCCAAGACCCATTGCGTGGTGGCCGGCCCCGGCGCCGGCTCCAAGCTGGCCAAGGCCCAGGAACTCGGCGTGGCGGTGATGGACGAAGAAGGGCTGCTGAAGCTGCTGGCCGACCACGGCCTGAACGCCTGAACCCATTCCCAAGACCATTCGGAGAAGCAACACATGGCAATGACCAAGGAACAACTGGTACGCGACATCGCCGAGTCCCTCGACCTGACCCAGGCCTCGGTGCGTGGCGTGTTCGAGCAACTGGCGCAGATCGTCCAGGACAGCCTGGAGAACGACGGCGAGCTGACCCTGCCGGGCATCGGCAAGCTCAAGGTCAGCGAGCGCGCCGCGCGCACCGGGCGCAACCCGCAGACCGGCAAGAGCATCGAGATCGCGGCGAAGAAGGTGGTGCGCTTCGTCCCGGCCAAGGCCCTGGCCGACAGCCTCAACTGACCGGAGGCGGCGATGGACAAGGCTAGAAAGCAGCGGCTCGCGGGGCTGATCGCCCTGGTCCTGCTGTTCGCCCTCTACGTGGCCTGGACCGAGCGTCCGCAGATCCAGCTGCACTACGACGCCAACGCCAGCGCGCCGGCGAGCTACAGCTTCAAGGAGAACGGCGAGGAAACCCTCTCCGGGGAAATCCAGCCGGGCGCCGTGCTGAACTTCCCGCTGCGCCTGCTGCGCGGCAGCGACTACCGCGTGGCCTTCACCTTCCACCGCGGGCAGGAGAAGTACGCCAGCTTCAGTAGCCGGCCCGGCTTCGAGAAGAGCGACCTCTACCTGGGGCCGAACCTGGAGGTCTCCACCCAGCCGATTCCCGGCGGCATGATCCGCGCCGAATGAGGCTATCCCCCACGCCGCCGGGCGAGTGGGGGAGGGGAAACTCAGAGGTAGGTGATGTTCAGCATCAGCGGCCGCCCGCTGCTGCGGCCGTCCAGGTTGCGCAGCACCAGGTTCATGCCGCCGTCCTGCGCCTCGTTCTCGGCGCCGAGGTCGACCTTGCGGCCGTCCAGGTCGGTCACCGCCAGCTGGCGGGCCGCTTCCTGCCCGGACGGTTCGCTGAACGACAGGCGCGAGGTCTCGCCGCAGCCGGCCAGGTCCAGGCGTGCCTGTTGCGTGCTGGCCTGGCTGGTGAAGTCGATGATCTTGCACGGCGGCGAGTAGACATGCCCGCTGAAGCTGATGGTGCCGCCATTGGCGAAGGCAGTGGAAGAGAGAGACAGGCCCAGGGCCAGAACAGCGAAAGCAGACTTGATCATCGGAATTCTCCCAAAGCGTTGAGGGCTGAAGCGCCGAGGGGGAGTCCTTCCCCTCCACCTCACCAGTGCCATGGCAGTGTGCCATCATGTCGCGGGGCAAAGTGATATCAAAATGCTATTTATGTGTATGCCATCGCGGAATTCACCGGTAAGTGCTTGAAGTGCTTGTAACTTGCGCTGGGCTCGGTACAATGTCGCCGCCCGCCACCTAGGCGGGCTTCGTTATGGTGGCCCTGTCGGTCCCCCCGCAACGATCAGCCGTGAACCCGGTCAGGCCCGGAAGGGAGCAGCCGCAGCGGTGACATCGTGTGCCGGGGTGTGGCTGGCGGGGCCACCTCCATTTTCGGGGGGCGCTTTTCCTAGCCACAATTCCCCGTGTACGCCTTCCACCTCCCCCCTTTTTGCCTTCGGGCTCGTCTGATTTTTCCCTACGGCATAGCCGACCTCTCTGTTCCTGTTGAACGAACCCGTAGCCGCGCGTCGGCCTTGGTTCGCCTTGTTTTCCGTCATCCACTGGTACTTGGGTGCCATGTGGGATTTTTCTTATATTGATTGAATAGGCGCTTTTGAGGTGCCGTTTTTCAGGAGCTTCCATTAGATTAGGCAGCCGAGAAAATTTGCTGTTGTATCGAGTTATCGTCGTTTGTGAGGTTTCCTTGAAAAAGATCAAGATCGTTCTGGCGGATGATCACGCAGTCGTATTGATGGGAGTCCGTGGGATTCTGGAGCGCCATCCGCAATATCAAGTGGCATGTGAGGTGCGAACTTCTGGTGAGTTGGTCGAGGCATTGCGACGGGAACATTTCGATATCGCGATCATCGACTTCAGCATGCCCGGGGACGAAGTCTACGGGGACGGTGTGCGCTTCATCGGCTACCTGGTGCGCAACTTCCCCGAGGTGAGGTTCCTGGTCTTCACCATGCTGTCCAACCGCCTGGTGCTGGACCGCCTGTGCGAGCTCGGGGTGCAGGGCGTGGTGCGCAAGGATGCGGGCATGGCCCAGCTGCTGTCGGCCCTGGACGCCCTGTGCAAGGGCCGCCGGGTGCTCAACCCCTGCACGGGGGACGGCGGCGACCTGCACAGCCGCCTGACCTCGCTCTCGGTCAAGGAATACGAGGTGTTGCGGCTGTTCGTCTCGGGCTTGCGCGTGTGTGAAATAGCGCGCCTGCTGCGGCGCAGCGACAAGACCATCAGCGCGCAGAAGGCATCGGCCAAGCGCCGTCTCGGCGTGACCACGGACCAGGAACTGCTGGCCTGCTGCCTGGAGAAGCATTTCTTCGACTGATGGCCAACAACCTCCAGCCACTCGGAAAAAGCGGGCCTATGCAGCCCGCTTTTTTATTTCCATTTTTCATCCGTGGCGATGTGGCGACAGTTTGATTTTCAGAATGGGTTAAGAATTTTCCGATGGCATATCGGAATTTATCGGCTTGGGTTGGTTCAGGATAATCCTAATTATTGCCGGTGATGAATTTTTAATACTGCCCATCGCTGAAAAGGAATTTCCGAGTTCGCTATTGAATGGCCCGGACTGGATATTACATGGCACTGGGACAATTCCTTTTCGAGTCATCCCGTGTTCACGAAATTGAAGAAATAGCCTTATCAGGCGGGAGCTCACATGGCCGCAATTCAACTGATTGCGAAAAGTT
Organism: Pseudomonas sp. NBRC 100443; assembly: GCF_030268185.1. Lineage (NCBI taxonomy): Bacteria > Pseudomonadati > Pseudomonadota > Gammaproteobacteria > Pseudomonadales > Pseudomonadaceae > Pseudomonas > Pseudomonas sp. NBRC 100443. Next base: position 225,619 of record NZ_BSQE01000008.1, on the reverse strand, counting down.
CGGGGCAGGTTACCGATGTCAGCGGCAAGAACCTGTTGTCGCTGGCGCACCCTTGCGTGGTGAAGATCGCGGCCGCGCCCGACAGCATCCAGTCCATCGGCCGAAATGGCGACAGCCTGGTGATCCGTCTGAAGAACGGCGAAGTCATCAATATTGACAATTTCTTCCAGGCCGTGAACGGCGTGCGCCACGACCTGGTGCTGGAGGCCCCCGGCGGCGAGCTGTGGCTGGCGGACCAGAACGAGCCTTGGGTGACCACCGAGCTGGACTCCATCGAGCAACTGCTGGCGGAACGCAGCGACGACACTTACGCCGTCTTCGGCGTGCTGCCGCTTGCCGGCCTCGGCGCCCTGGGTGTCGGCGGCCTGGCCGCAGCGGCGGGGGGCGGTGGTGGCGGCGGTGGCTCGGACGGCGGCACCGTTACCACCGTCGCCGATGAGAGCGGCAACTGGGCATTTCCGGAGAGTCCGCTGGAAAACGGCGAGAGCGGCAGCATCACCGAGCCCCCGGGCAACGTCAGCCCGCCGACCGTCACCGAACCGGCCGACGTGATCGCTCCGGAACCGCCAGTCATCACCGACAACAACGGCGACGGCCTGAGCGGCACCGGCGAGCCGGAAGGCATCGTCACCGTCGAGCTGCCGGACGGCAGCACCGTGACCACTGTCGTAGACGAAAACGGTAATTGGGAATTCCCGGAGAACCCGCTGGAGAACGGTGAGTCCGGCAGCATCACCATCACCGATCCCTCGGGCAACGTCAGCCCGCCGACTACTACCGAACCGGCCGACGTCATTGCACCGGAACCGCCCGTCATCACCGACAACAACGGCGACGGCCTGAGCGGCACCGGCGAGCCGGAAGGCATCGTCACCGTCGAGCTGCCGGATGGCAGCACCGTCACGACCGTCGTCGATGAAAACGGCAACTGGGAGTTCCCGGAAAACCCGCTGGAAAACGGCGAGTCCGGCAACATCACCATTACCGACCCGTCGGGCAATATCAGCCCGCCGATTACCACCGAACCGGCCGACGTGATCGCCCCGGAGCCGCCAGTCATCACCGACAACAACGGCAATGGCCTGAGCGGCACCGGCGAGCCGGAAGGCATCGTCACCGTGGAACTGCCGGATGGCAGCACCGTGACCACTGTCGTCGACGAAAACGGTAATTGGGAATTCCCGGAAAACCCGCTGGAGAACGGCGAGTCCGGCAGCATCACCATCACCGATCCCTCGGGCAACGTCAGCCCGCCGACCGTCACCGAACCGGCCGACGTGATCGCGCCGGAGCCGCCAGTCATCACCGACAACAACGGCGACGGCCTGAGCGGCACCGGCGAGCCGGAAGGCATCGTCACCGTCGAGCTGCCGGATGGCAGCACCGTGACCACCGTCGTCGACGAAAACGGTAATTGGGAATTCCCGGAAAACCCGCTGGAGAATGGTGAGAGCGGGACCATCACCATCACCGACCCCTCGGGCAACGTCAGCCCGCCAACCATCACCGAACCCGCGGATACCGCCGCCCCCGATATCTCCCAGGCCGAGGCGGGCCTCAGCCTGATCGACGATGTCGGCGCCATCACCGGGCCTATCGCCCAGGGCGGCCATACCGACGACGACCAGCCCGAGTTCAAGGGCCAACTGGTCGGCGGCGATGCCGTGCTGGTGAACATCTACGACAACGGCGAACTGATCGGCAGCAGCCTGGTCGCCGCCGACGGCAGCTGGAGTTTCATTCCCACCCAGCCGCTGGCCGATGGCGAGCACAACCTGCAGGCCAGCGCGATGGATGCCACCGGCAATGTCGGCGAGCTGCTGCCGGCCGACGGCTGGCGCTTCACCGTAGACACCCTCGCGCCCGTCGAGCTGCCGGAGGAGGGCGGCTCGCTGAGCCTGCTCGACGACGTCGGCAGCGTCACCGGCGAGATCGTCTGCGGTGGCGTGACCGATGATGCCAGGCCGACTTTCGGTGGCAGCGGCATACCGGCCGACATCGTCAGCGTGAACGTCTACGACAACGGCGTGCTGATCGGCAGCGCCAGCGTCAGCGACGGCCAGTGGAGCTTCGAGCCGGCGCTGCCGCTGCTGGCCGGCGAGCACAACTTCCAGGCCGCGCTGGTGGATGCCGCCGGCAACGAAGGGCCGAAGAGCGCCGACTGGCCCTTCAGCCTCAAGCTGACGCCGCCGGCGGCGCCCTCCATCGAGCACGTCATCGACGACCAGGCGCCGATCACCAGCGGTCACCTGCAGCCGGGCGCGCAGACCGACGACCGCAGCCCGACCGCCAAGGGCACCGCCGAGCCGGGCACCGTGGTGCATCTTTACGTCAATGGCAGCGAGGTCGGCAGCGTCGCCACCGACGCCGAGGGCAACTGGTCGATCGACCTGGCCGACCTCGGCGCCGACGGCCTGAAGACCCTGACCGCCAAGGCCGTGGATTCGGCCGGGCAGTGGAGCCCGGCCACCGGTGGCTTCGACATCCTACTGGACACCAGCGCGCCGGCCGTCCCGGACGCGCCGAGCGCCCTGGACAACGTCGGCGCCGTCACTGGCCCCATCGCCGGCGGCGTGACCGACGACAGCACCCCGACATTCGGCGGCAGCGCCGAGCCGGGCGCCACCGTCACCATCAAGGATGGCGACAACGTGCTGGGCACCGCCATCGTCGACGGCGACGGCAACTGGAGCTTCACCCCGGCCGAGGCGCTGGGGGAGGGCGAGCACAGCATCAGCACCCTAGTCACCGATGCCGCCGGCAATGCCAGCGAGCCCAGCGACGCGCTGGTGCTGGTGGTCGACACCCGGCCGCTACAGGTCAGCGTGGCCAAGGCGCTGGACGATGCCGGCAGCCTGACCGCCGAGCTGGGCAACGGCGCGGTGACCGACGACCGCACGCCGACCCTGGTGGGCAGCGCCACCGCCGGCGCCCTGGTCACCGTCATGGACGGCGCCAGCGTGCTCGGCTCGGTCGTGGCCGATGCCGCCGGCGCCTGGAGCCTGGAGCTGCCGGCGCAGGCCGATGGCAGCTACCTCTACAGCGTCACCGCCAGCAACGGCGCCAACAGCGCCAGCACCCGCTTCGAACTGAGCATCGATGGCAGCGCGCCGGAGAAACCCGGCGCGATCCTCGCCGTCGACAACCAGGGCGACGTCACCGGCCCCATCGACAACGGCGTGACCGACGACTCCACCCCGACCTTCAGCGGCAACGCCGAGCCGGGCAGCGTCATCACCATCAAGGATGGCGACGAGGTGCTGGGCACCGCCACGGTCGATGGCGACGGCAACTGGAGCTTCACCCCGGCGCAGCCGCTCACCGACGGCGAGCACGCCATCAGCGTGAGCGCCAGCGACGCGGCCGGCAACGTCAGCGAGCCGAGCGACGTGCTGACGATCCTGGTCGACACCAGCGACGTGGTGGTCAGCATCGAGGCGGCCATCGACGACGTGGGCGAAACCCAAAGCCTGAGCAACGCCGCCCTGACCAACGACACCACCCCGACCCTGGTCGGCAAGACCCTCGCCGACGCGCTCGTGGTCATTTCCGAAGGCGGCGTCGAGATCGGCAGCGTCAGCGCCGATGCCGAGGGCAACTGGAGCTTCCAGTTGCCGGAACAGGCCGACGGCGAACACAGCTATACCGCCAGCGTCTCCAACGGCGCCAACAGCGGCAGCGCCGAATTCAGCCTGACCATCGACGGCAGCGCGCCGGCGTCCGCGGAAGTGGTAGTGGCCACTGACGACCAGGGCCTGGTCCGCGGCCCGATCGCCGCCGACGGCGTCACCGACGACGCCCTGCCGGTGTTCTCCGGCAGGACCGAGGCCGGTGCCATCGTCACTCTCTTCGATGGCGCCGAGGTGCTGGGCAGCGTCACCGCCGACGCCAATGGCGACTGGAGCTTCACCCCGGCGCAGCCGCTGGCCGATGGCGAGCACAGCATCCGCGCGCAGGTCGCCGATGCCGCGGGCAACGCCGGCGAGCCCGGCCCGGCGCTGGCGTTCAGCGTCGACACCGCGCCCATCAGCGTCAGCGTGGTCAAGGCCAGCGACAACGTCGGCGCCAAGCAGGGCGACCTGGCCGACAAGGCACTCACCGACGACAACCGCCCGAGCCTGGCCGGCACCGCCAGCGCCGGCGCCATCGTCAGCATCCTCGACGGCTCGACGCTGCTCGGCTCGGTGCTCGCCGACGCCGCCGGCCAGTGGAGCCTGGAGTTGCCGGAGCAGGCCGACGGCAGCCACGTCTACGACATCCTGGCCACCGCCGCCAACGGCAACGAAGCCAGCACCCGCTTCGAGCTGACCATCGACACCCAGGCCCCGGACGCCCCGGCGCTGGTCGTGGTGACCGACAACGTCGGCACGCAGCAGGGCGCCCTGGAGGCGGGCGCCGCCAGCGACGACAGCGCCGCGGTGATCAGCGGCAGCGGCGCCAACCCCGGCGACCTCATCACCATCCACGACAACGGCAGCCCGATCGGCAGCGCCATCGTCGACGCCAACGGCAACTGGAGCTACAAGCCGGAAACCCCGCTGGCCGAAGGCGAGCACGCGATCAGCGCCTCGGCCATCGACGCCGCCGGCAACGAAAGCGCGCAGGGCCCGGCGCTGAGCTTCGTGGTCGACACCACCGCGCCGGGCGCCATCACCGACCTGGCACTGCTCGACGACGTGGAAGGCGGCGCCTTCGGCGGCATCGCCCTGGGCGAGCCGAGCAACGACGCCACGCCGACCTACAGCGGCCATGTCGAAGGCGGCGCCGTGCTGGTGCGCATCTACGACAACGGCGAGCTGATCGGCTCGGCCAGCGTGGACGAAGCCGGCAACTGGAGCTTCGAGCCGCAGCCGCCGCTGGCCGATGGCGCGCACAGCTTCCAGGCCGAGGCGCTGGACGCCGCCGGCAACCTCGGCCCGCGCAGCGAGGCCTGGGACTTCGTGGTCGACACCGCGCTGCCCGAGACGCCGCGCATCACCCGCGTGCAGGACGACTTCGGCCCGCAGCAGGGCGACCTCGACAAGGGCGCCAGCACCGACGACGTCAGCCTGAACCTCAGCGGCACCGGCAGCGCCGGCGCCACCCTGTTCCTCTACGTGCGCCTCAGCGACGACCCGCAGGCGCCCAGCGAACTGCTGGGCTCCACCGTCATCGACGCCAACGGCGAGTGGAGCCTGGCCACCGACGACCTCGCCCGGTTCGGCGGCGACGGCATGAAATACTTCTGGGCCAGCTCGCAAAGCCCCTCGGGGCAGCTGAGCGAGGCGCCCAGCGAGGACTTCCCGGTGGCGCTGCACACCGCGCTGCCGGAAGCCCCGCAACTGTTGGCGCTGGAGACCGAGGCCTTCACCAGCCAGGTCTGCGGCAACCTCACCAGCGACGCCACGCCGAGCATTTCCGGCAGCGGCGCGCCGGGCTCGCTGGTGCTGGTCTACGACAACGGCCAGGCGCTCGGCTCGGCGCTGGTGGACGAGGCCGGCAACTGGAGCTTCACCCCGCAAGAGCCGCTGGCCGACGGCCCGCACGCGCTCACCGCGACCCTCACCGACGCGGTGGGCAACGTCACCGAGCCCAGCGCGCCCTGGCTGTTCGTGATCGATACCCTGGCGCCGAACGTCGGCCTGGACATCAACACCGCCGAGCAACTGGCCGGGCAGACCGAGCCGGGGGCGATCGTCACGGTGATCGACAAGGCCGGCACGGCGCACAGCGTCACCGCCGACCAGAACGGCCGCTGGAGCCTGCAGCCCAACCCGCTGGGCCTGGGCGAGGACGGCAGCATTTCGGTGGCGGACGCGGCGGGCAACCAGTCACAGCCCATCGTCATCCAGGGCGACGTGCTGGCCAGCTACGACCTCACGCGCTACACCAGCCAGGTCAATACCACCGAGGCCGGCCCGCAGGCCAACCCCAGCGTCACCACCCTGGCCGACGGCAGGATAGCGGTGGTCTGGCAGGGCGGCGACACCGCCAGCAACAATGCCGAGGTTTACATGCAGCTGTTCGAGGCCGATGGCGTGACGCGCATCGGCAGCGAGCAGCAGGTCAACCAGCGCAGCAGCTACAACCAGGACAGCCCGCAGGTGGTGGCCCTGGCCGATGGCGGCTACCTGGTGGTCTGGGAGTCCTGGCAGGCCGGCCCGGACACCAGCAACGACGGCATCATGGCGCGCCGCTACGGCGCCGATGGCAGCCCGCTGACCGACGAATTCGCCGTCAACCAGCTGACCGCCGGCGGCCAGCTGTCGGTCTCCGTGGTGGCGCACCCGGGCGGCGGCTACACCATCTCCTGGATCAGCGATCCCGATGGCGGTTCCACCGACAGGATCGTTCAGCGCAGCTTCGATGCCGACGACCAGCCGCTCGGCGGTGACGTGGTGGTGGGCAGCGGCACCGGCTATGGCGCCGAGGGCGCGCCGGCCATGGCGGCGTTCGTCGATGCCGCGCACCAGGGCATGTACGTGACCGTGTGGAGCGGCCGCAACGGCCCGGGCGACAGCTCCGGCACCGGCGTCATCGGCCAGCTCCACGCGGCCGACGGCACCCCGCTGGGCGGCAACTTCCAGGTCAACACAGAAACCGGCAACAACCAGGACTACCCGGACGTGATCACCCTCAAGGACGGCAGCTTCGTGGTGATCTGGGAGGGCAACCCGCCGGGCAGCAGCGGCTTCGACGTCTACATGGCGCACTACAGCGTCGACCCGGCCACCGGCGCCGTGCAGCAGATCGGCCCGGGCGACGTGCGCGTCAACACCGGCATCGCCGGCGACCAGTACAAGCCCACCGCGGTGGCGCTGGACGACGGCGGCTACCTGGTCATCTGGGGCTCGGCCGGCGGCGACGGCAGCGGCTCGGCGATCTTCGCCCAGCGCTACGACGCCCAGGGCCACAAGCTGGGCCGCGAGTTCCTGGTCAACCCGACCACCGAGGGCAACCAGGGCTGGGCCGGCGACAACGTCGACATGAAGAACCTGCTGGACGCCACCCTGATGGCCGACGGCAGCGTCTACGTGACCTGGCAGAGCGACAAGGCCGACAACAGCGGCTGGGGCATCGAGGCCACGGTGATCGACATCGACGCCGGCTACTACTCCGAATTCCGCGTCAACGGCACCCTCGTCGGCGCCCAGGACCATTCGGCCACCGCGAGCCTGCCCAATGGCGGCTTCGTGGTGGTCTGGGAGTCGGCCTCGGGCGATGGTTCCAACGACTGCGTCATGGCCCAGCTGTTCGATGCCAGCGGCATGCCGCTGGGCGGCGAGTTCGTGGTCAACACCAGCACCGGCGACTTCCAGGGCAAGCCGGCGGTGGCGGTGCTGGCCGACGGCAGCTTCGTGGTCAGCTGGACCAGCTACGCCGGCGGCAACGACGCGATCATGCAGCAGAAGTTCGGCTACACCTACGACCTCGACGGCAACATCAGCGGCGCGCAGCCCCAGGGCGGCGAGTCCAGGGTCAACCTCAACGATGCCGACAGCCAGCGCTATTCCAGCATCACCGCGCTGGAAGACGGCGGCTACATGCTCACCTGGAAGTCCTGGGAGGGCGGCGGCTGGCGCATCTACGCCCGCCAGTACGACGCCGACGGCTCGCCGGCCAGCGGCGACCTGCTGGTCAGCGCCACCCACTACACCAGCGACATCATCGGCGCCTCCATCAGCACCCTGGCCGATGGCCGCGTAGTGTTCACCTACGCGCGCAACCTCGGCGGCGGCGACGCCTACTTCCGCATCTACGATCCGAACACCCAGAGCTTCGGGCCCGAGATCGTCGCCAACCAGACCACCGCCAACAGCCAGGCCTCGCCCAGCGTATCGGGGCTGGCCAACGGCAACTTCATCGTCACCTGGGATTCCAACGACCACAGCGGCCCGGACCAGTCCGGCTACGGCATCTGGGGGCGCATCTTCGACGCCGCCGGCGTGCCGGTGGGCAACGAGTTCCTGCTCAGCACCAGCACCCTGGGCGACCAGGCCATGCCGGTGGTGGTGCCGCGCGCGGACGGCAGCTTCGTCGTGGTCTACCAGTCGGCCACCGACGCGGCGCCGGGCGCCGGCACCTGGGGCATCTACGCCCAGTTCTTCGACGCTGCCGGGCGCAAGGTCGGCCAGGAACTGCACATCAACCAACTGGTGAGCGGCGACCAGACTCAGGTCGACGCCACCTTCCTCGACAGCGGCAAGCTGTTCGTCAGCTGGACCGACAATGGCGTCGGCGATGGCAACGGCAGCGCCATCAAGGGCAGCCTGGTGGACCTCGACGAGAGCCTCGGGCTGATTCCGCCGCCGCCGCTGGGCGAGGGCGCCACCGGCCTCGACTACGTGCCGGCCAGTCCGCCGCAGATCAGCGTGCTCAGCGTCGGCCTGGACACCAACAGCGCCGAGCGCCTGGGCGGGCGCACCGAGCCGGGGGCGACCGTCAGCGTGGTCGACGCCCAGGGCGTCAGCCACACGGTGGTCGCCGACCAGTACGGCCGCTGGGACTTCTACCCCAACCCGCTGGCCCAGGGCGAGCAGGGCAGCCTGTCGGCCCATGACGGGGCCGGCCACCAGGCGCCGGCGGTGGCCATCCAGAGCGCGGCCCTGGCCGACTACCAGCTGGACCGCCACACCGTGGAAGTGAACAGCACCGAGGCCGGCCCGCAAACCAACCCGAGCGCGGCGACCCTGGCCGATGGCCGGATCATCGTGGTCTGGCAGAGCGGCACCGGCACCGACGTGTTCATGCAACTGTTCGAGGCCGACGGGGTGACCCGCGTCGGCAGCGAACAGCAGGTCAACCAGCGCAACAGCGGCGACCAGGACGGCCCGCAGGTGGTGGCCCTGGCCGATGGCGGCTACCTGGTGGTTTGGGAGTCCTACCAGGCGGGCCCGGACACCAGCGGCGACGGCATCATGGCGCGCCGCTATGGCGCCGACGGCACGCCGCTGACCGACGAGTTCGCGGTCAACCTGGGCACTGCCGGCGACCAGCGCCACCCCAGCGCCGTGGCGCACCCGGACGGCGGCTACACCATCAGCTGGACGAGCAACCCCGACTCCGGCTTCACCGACCTGGTGGCGCAGCGCACCTTCGATGCCGACAACCAGCCACTCACCGGCGATGTGCTGGCGGGCAGCGGCCAGGCCTATGGCGCCGAGGGCGCTCCGGCCATGGCGGTGTTCGGCGATGCCGCGCACCAGGGCATGTACGTGACCGTGTGGAGCGGCCGCAACGGCCCGGGCGATGCCTCCGGCACCGGCGTCATCGGCCAGCTCCACGCGGCCGACGGCACCGCGCTGGGCGGCAACTTCCAGGTCAACGCCGGCGCCGGCAACGACCAGAACAACCCGGACGTGATCGTCCTCAAGGACGGCAGCTTCGTGGTGGTCTGGGAAGGCAACCCGCCGGGTAGCAGCGGCTTCGACGTCTACATGGCGCACTACAGCGTCGACCCGGCCACCGGCGCCGTGCAGCAGATCGGCCCGGGCGACGTGCGCGTCAACACCGGCATCGCCGGCGACCAGTACAAGCCCACCGCGGTGGCGCTGGACGACGGCGGCTACCTGGTCATCTGGGGGGCTGCCGGCGGCGACGGCAGCGGTTCGGCGGTCTTCGCCCAGCGCTACGACGCCCAGGGCCACAAGCTGGGCCGCGAGTTCCTGGTCAACCCGACCACCGATGGCAACCAGGCTTCGAACGAGGCCGGCTCGAACGTGCTGGATGCGACGCTGATGGCCGACGGCAACGTCTACGTGACCTGGCAGAGCGACAAGTCCGACAGCAGCGGCTGGGGCATCGAGGGCACGGTGATCGACATCGACGCCGGCTACTTCTCCGAGTTCCGCGTCAACGGCACCCTGGGCGGCGCCCAGGACCATCCGGCCACCGCGAGCCTGCCCAACGGCGGCTTCATCGTCGTCTGGGAATCGGCCGCGGGCGATGATTCCAGCGACTGCATCATGGCCCAGCTGTTCGATGCCGCCGGCATGCCGGTGGGCGGCGAGTTCGTGGTCAACGCCACGACCGGCGACTTCCAGGGCAAGCCGGCGGTGGCGATGCTGGCCGACGGCAGCTTCGTGGTCAGCTGGACCAGCCATGCCGGCGGCAACGACGCGATCATGCAGCAGAAGTTCGGCTACACCTACGACCTCGACGGCAACATCAGCGGCGCGCAGCCCCAGGGCGGCGAGTCCGGGGTCAACGTCAACGACGTCGGCCAGCAGCGCTTCTCCAGCATCACCGCGCTGGAAGACGGCGGCTACATCGTCAGCTGGAGCGCCAACATCAGCGGCACCAGTGGCAAGTGGCAGATATTCATGCGCCAGTACGCCGCCGATGGCTCGCCGGTGGGCGGCGACCGGCTGGTGGGCGACGCCACCTACCACACCACGGCGGGGCCGGACGCGGCGTCCCTGGCGACCCTGCTGGACGGCACCGTGGTGATCGCCTACAACCGCGACATCGGCGGCGCAGCGGGGGTGGAGTCCTACTTCCGCCTCTACGACCCGGCGACCGGGCTGCTGGGCGAGGAAATCCGCGCCAACCAGACCTCGGCCAACAAGCAGTCCTCGCCGGCGGTGTCGAGGCTGGCCAACGGCAACTTCATCGTCACCTGGGATTCCAACGACCACAGCGGCCCGGACCAGTCCGGCACCAGCACCTGGGGGCGCATCTTCGACGTCACCGGCGCGGCGCTGGGCAGCGAGTTCCTGGTGTCCAACAGCACCACCGGCGACCAGTCCGAGCCCATGGTGGTGGCCCGCGAGGGCGGCGGCTTCGTGGTGGTCTACGTGTCGCGCAGCGAGGCGGCGCCGGGCTCCGGCAGCTATGGCGTGTACGCCCAGTTCTTCGACGATGCCGGGCGCAAGGTCGGCCAGGAACTGCACATCAACCAACTGGTGAGCGGCGACCAGACGCAGGTCGACGCCACCTTCCTCGACAGCGGCAAGCTGTTCGTCAGCTGGACCGACAGCGGCGTCGGCGATGGCAACGGCAGCGCCGTCAAGGGCCGCCTGGTGGACCTGGACGAGACCCTCGGGCTGGCCCCGGCGGTGGCCGAGGGCGGCGCCACCCACGTCGACTACCTGCCGGTCTCCGACGCCGTGGGCACGGCCGCCGACGACATGCTCGACGCCCGCGGCTACACCACCGCCAGCGGCGGCGAAGGCAACGACGTCATCCTCATCGACGGCACCGGCTTCGCCCACATCGACGGCGGCGCCGGCTACGACATCCTGGTCTGGGCCTCGCGCAATGCGCTGGACCTGGGCCAGGTCGCCGACAGACTGGAGGGCATCGAGGCCATCCGCCTGAGCGAAGGGCTGAGCCAGTCGCTGACGCTGAGCCTGGCCGACCTGCTGAAGGTCACCGAGCCCGACGGCGAGGCCCGGCACAGCCTGAGGATCACCGGCGACAGCGGCCAGAACGGCGTGGTCGACAGCGTCGACATCGACCTCGCGGACTGGGTTCGGCAGGCGCAGCAGGTCACCGAGGGCGCCGTCACCTACGACGTCTACACCTCGAAGAGCGCGTCTTATGCGCACCTGCTGATCCAGGAAGGCCTGTACGTGGTCTGAGCGGCCCGGCGCCGGGGCGGCCGCTCCCGGCGCGCTGGCTCCCACCTGCGGCGCGAACCTCGTTCGCGCCGTTTTTCATTGCGGCCGGCGCGCCGGCCCGAGTCCGAAAAACAGCGGGCGGCTTGAGGGATTTCCTAAAAGCCCGTCCCGGGCGTCGGAGTTCCTACGGCTTTAGGGAGTTTCCTAACCCATGCGCCGGCTTGCTGCTCTAGTCTGCCCGCGGTTCGTGGCGAGTACCCATGGCGCATGGGCGATGTCACTTCATTCACTTCGGGGAGAAATTACCAGATGGACGCAATTGAACTGATCGCGAAAAGCTCGGGGCAGGTGACCCCCGTGACCGGCAATGGCCCCCTGAGCCTGTCGCGGCCCGGCGTGGTGAAGATCGCCGCGGCGCCGGAGGACGTCCAATCCCTCAGCCGCAACGGCGACCACCTGCTGGTGCGCCTGAAGACCGGCAAGGTCATCACCGTCGAGAACTTCTTCCAGGGCTTCGATGGCGTACACAACGACCTGGTGCTGCAGGCGCCGGACGGTCAGCTGTGGCAGGCCGGCTACGATGAGCCCTGGGACGGCATGGAACTGACGCGCCTGGATTCCGTCGACGAACTGCTGGCGTTGCAGTCGGACGACCACAACGTCGCCTTCGGCCTGCTGGTGCCGGCGGCGGGGCTGGGCGCCATCGGCGTGGGCAACATGCTCACCCAGCGCGACGGCGGTGGCGGCGGCAGCCCGCGCTCGGTGGGCCCGCTGCCGGAAGGACAGGCGCCGGGCGCGCCGCAGATCCTGTTCAACAACCAGCAGGGCCTGACCGGCACCGCCGAGCCCGGCAGCCTGATCACCCTGACCCGCCCGGACGGCAGCACCGAGACCGCCACCACCAATGCCGATGGCACCTGGAGCTTCCTGCCCAACCCGCTGGAGGACGGCCAGTCCGGCAGCGTCACCGCGTCCAACGGCGACGGCGCCAGCCCGGCGGTGGACACCGGCCCGGCGGACCTGACGCCGCCGAAGGACCCAGTCGTCAGCGAGAACAACGCCAATGGCCTGTCCGGCACCGGCGAGGCGGGCGACACCATCATCCTCACCAAGCCCGATGGCAGCACCGTCACCACCGTCGTGGACGAGAACGGCAACTGGAGCTTCCCGGAAAACCCGCTGGGCAATGGCGAGTCGGGCTCGCTGGTGGAAGTGGATCCGGCCGGCAACTCCAGCGGCAGCGTCGATACCGGTCTGGCCGACCTGGAAGTGCCGGAGCCGCCGGTGGTCACCGAGAACAATGGCAATGGCCTGGGCGGCACCGGTGAGCCGGAAGGCATCGTTACCGTCGAGCGGCCGGACGGCAGCACCGTGACCGCCATCGTCGATGAAAACGGCAACTGGGAATTCCCGGAGAACCCGTTGGAGAACGGCGAAAGCGGCAGCATCACCATTACCGACCCCGCGGGCAACGTCAGCCCGCCGACCGTCACCGAGCCGGCCGACGTGGTTGCGCCGGAACCGCCCGTAGTCACCGAAAATAACGGCAACGGCCTGGGCGGCACCGGCGAGCCGGAAGGCATCGTCACCGTCGAGCTGCCGGACGGCAGCACCGTCACGGCCATCGTCGATGAAAGCGGCAACTGGGAATTCCCGGAAAACCCGCTGGAGAACGGCGAGACCGGCAGCGTCACCATTACCGACCCCGCGGGCAACGTCAGCCCGCCGACCATCACCGACCCGGCCGATCTGCTGCCGCCCGTGCTGCCCGAAGGGCACGAGTGGCTGCAACTGATCGACGACATCGGCGAGGTGACGGGCGAGATCGCCAAGGGCGGCGTGACCGACGACGCGCGTCCCGAAGTGATTGGCGACTGCGGCGCCGACAGCGATGCCGTGCTGGCCTTCATCTACTTCGACGGCGCGCTGCTGGGCAGCGCCACCGTCACCGCGGGCAAATGGAGTTTCCCCCTGGAAAGCGATCTTGCGGCGGGCGCCCACCAGTTCCAGGTGGAACTGCAGGACGCCGCCGGCAATCGCAGCGCCAAGAGCGAACCCTGGGACTTCACCCTGGAGCTTCCCGATGCGCCCGAGGCGCCAAGCATCGACTGGGTCCAGGACGACCAGGAGCCGCTGGTGGTCGAACTGCAACCCGGGGACAGCACCAACGACCGCAGTCCCATCGTCGGCGGCAGCGGCGTGCCGGGCAGCCTGCTGACCCTGTACGTCGACGACCAGGCCGTGGGCAGCGTGACCGTGGGCGAGGACGGCAAGTGGGAAATCGCCATCGCCGACCTGGGCGCCGATGGCGCCAAGCGCATCAGCGCCGACCAGGCCAGCGCCGGCGGGCCGAGCGGCCCGCGCAGCGAGGTGGTGGAGATCGTCCTGGACACCCAGGCGCCGGCCCGGCCGGTCATCGAGCGGGTCTACGACAACCTCGGGGACCAGCACGGCGACATCGAACCCAATGGCGTGACCGACGATTTCTGGCCGGAGATCAGCGGCCGCGTCGAGGGTGGCGATGCGACTTACGTGAAGCTCTTCGACAAGGGCATGCCGATCGGAACCGCCACGGTCAACGCGGACGGCACCTGGTCCTTCACCCCCGTCTCGTCGCTGGGCATAGGCCAGCACAGCCTGCAGGTCATAGCGGTGGACGCGGCAGGCAACGAGAGCCCGTTGAGCGACGCCTGGTCCTATGAAACCTACGTGCCGCCGTCGTTGGAACCGAGCATCACCGGCGTCCGGGACGACTACGGTGCCGAACAGGGCGCCCTGCAGAAGGAAGACTTCACCGACGACAGCACGCCGGTGGTGCGTGGCACCGGGCGTCCCGGTGATGTCATGGAGCTCTACCTGCAACTGGAGGACGGCGCGCTGAATCTGGGAACCGCCTACCTGGTTGGCTCGGCCGTGATCGATGCGAAGGGCCACTGGCAGATCGAGTCCGACGACCTGGCCCAGTATGGCGGCTATGGCATGAAGTTCCTCTATGCCTCTTCCTATAACGAGGGTGGCGACCGCCCGGCGCCCACCGGGGCATACCCCATCTACCTGGAGGATCCCGCCGCGCCGGAGCAGTTGCGTTCGTTGTCATCGGCGCTGGACGAACCGCAGGAGCCGGGCGTGGCGGAGGACGAGGGCGCCGGGCTGATCCAGCAGGTGCTCGGCCTGGCCGTGGGCACGGGGGCCGCGCTGCCGGCCGGCCCCGAGCCGGACCTGGCCGGGTTGCTGACCGATATCCGGCTGCCGCGGCAGTTCCAGTTGGAGGCTGATGGGCCCCGGGACATCACCGAGCCCACCGGCGAGGTCTTCGCGCCGCTGTCGTCGGGCGAGCGCCTCGACCTGCTCGGCCTGCAGCACAGCCAGCAACTGGTGCTCTGACGCCCGGCTCCCGCCGCCCGCGGCGGGGTTCGTCACGAAGGGCGCGAACCTTGGGTTCGCGCCCTTTTTTGTTCGCGGCGGGCGCTTTCCGGGCCTTGTGAGGGCTTGCCCTTCGCGTGCGCTGGCCCGAAGGGGAATAACCCAGAGACTTTTGGGTTGGGGGTTTGGTGTAGCGCGCCGCTCCGAGTGCTCGGATGTTTCTTGTTTCGCCCCCTCGGGCGAGTCCCTTTTGTCAATCGGTGGAAGGCCACCCCCGCAAAAAGGAACCAAAAAGGCTTGCCCCGACATACGGGCCCGACAGAGTCGGGCTACCCTCACGAACTCCCCCGCCACGGAGGCCCGCCCCGAGGGTACGTCCCTGTAGCCCATCGGGGCTCTCGCGACATCCATGTCGCATGACCTCCTGAGCGCCGGTTTCGCTCGGCCTTCTGAAGGGGCACTCCGGTGCGCTCGGCTATTTCTCTGGAAGTCCAAGAGCAAACGCTCTTTTGCTTTTCGTAGGAGCGAGCTTGCTCGCGAACCCCGCAGTCACTGGGTTGCCGCGTTCGCGGGAATGACGATGTGGGGGGCAGGTGTTTCAGGATGACTCAGGATTCTCCCTTCGCTCAGGACAGCCCCCTCTCCCGCTTGCGGGAGAGGGCTGGGGAGAGGGCGCTCTTTGCAGAGCCCCAACCCCGTCGGAAATCCGTAGGGCGCATAACGCCTACGGCGTTATCCGCCGAATCGCGGACAGAGTCCGCTCCTACGGCTCCAGGGAAGCACGGGCGTAGGAGCGGACTCCGTCCGCGATTGGATTCACCGGCCACGCCGGACGCTCCGGTGGCACGAACAGCCCCCTCTCCCTCCGGGAGAGGGCTGGGGTGAGGGCAACGGACTCCGCCGCTACTCCATCCCCAAACCTGCACTCCGCCCCCAACCCTCCCCGCAAACGGGGCAGGGTACCGCCACGCCGTGCTTCCACCCACCCCTCAGACATCCACCTGAATGCCCCGGCCTTTAAGGGATTCCTGAAGGGAGGTCGCTGGCGATTTGCCTAGGATCGCCGGTGGGGCATCGCCGGCGGCGCTGGCGTTCGTTGCCCGCTGATTTCAGCCTCCCGCACACCGGGTGGCGATGACTGCCAATTGACGATTTGAAGGAGTCTCGGCGCATGACCGACAAGAACTGGAACGACGATCAGGACCGGCCGCAGGCCAGCCTGCCCTTTGCGCAGGACGCATCCGCCGGACAGGGCGCGCCCGCGCCGCGTGCGGACAAGCCCCAATTCCTCATCGTGGACGATATCGGCAAGCTCAAGGGCGTGGTCGAGTCGGGCGGATATACCAACGACAAGACGCCGACCTTCACGGGCTCCGGCCTTACGGTGAACCAGGAAGTGTTCATCCGCGTCGTTCTCGAATCCGGTGAGGTGCAGGACCTGGGCAGCGCCGTGGTACGCAAGAACGGCACCTGGTCCCTGGACATCGACATGCCGTTCCAGGATGGCGTGGTCGATTTCTACATCACCGTCGACGGCGTCGATTCCGACCCCTACCGGGTGACCTTCGATAACCAGTTGCCGGAGCCGGTCGAGCTGGAAGAGCCCCTGCAAGTGCTGGCCGGCGAGCGCCCGTTGGCGATGGACGGTGGCCAGGTACAGGCCAATGCGCAGCCGAGCTTCGTGGGCAAGTTCGCCGGCCAGGCCAGCGTAGCGGACATGTATGCCGTGCTGCTGGAAATTCACTATGGCACGCAACTCGTCACTGTCACGGCCGAGATCGGCAGTGATGGCTCCTGGCGCTGTGAGTGGCCAAAGGAGCTGGCGGAGCAGCAGGGGGACTATACGCTCAAGTTCTTCATGATCGATGCCGCCGGCAACGTGCATACCGAGGGGGGACAGTACAAGCCCTTCCAGCAACTGGAACTGACGCTCGACACGATGCCGCCCGGTGACGATGCCGTGGTGAGCTTCACCCTGCACGACGACTTCGGCCCGGTCACCGGGGTCATCGCCGCCGGCGGCAAGACCGACGACACCACCCCGAGGCTCGAGGGCCAGGTGGCGAACGCTGCCGCCAACGGCGTCAAGTGGGTGGAAATTCGCCTCGACGGCAACGTCCTGGCACGGGTGCCGGTGGATGAGCAGGGCAACTGGGAGTACACCCCGGACGCACTGGCTTCCGGCGCGCATCGCTTCGAAGTCTTCCCGCTGGACGCCGCCGAGAACTATGGCAAGAGTGCCTCCATCGACTTCGAAGTGGCCGGGCCGGATGTGCCGCCCTTGTCGCTGCCGGTCATCGAGGAAATCCGTGACGACCAGGGCTCGGTCAGCGGCCTGCTGAACGATGGCGACGTCACCGACGACACCAGCCTGTCGCTCAAGGGCCACGCCGAGGCCGGCAACCTCGTATTGCTGTATGTCGGTGGGGTACTGGCCGCCAGCGCAGTCGCCGACGAAAACGGCAACTGGACTGCCGAACTGCCGCTGGCCGGCGATGGCGAGCATGTCATCATCGCCAAGGCCCAGGACGACTTCGGTCGCCACAGCGACGAAACCGCCCCGGTGTCCATCACCCTCGACACCATCGCGCCGGAACAGCCGGGCATGGTGGATGCCCAGGACAACACCGGCGCCATCACCGGCCCCATCGAGCCGGGCAGCGTGACCGACGAAACCCAGCCGACCCTCAGCGGTTCGGGCGAGCCGGGCGACACCGTCAGCATCCTCGACAACGGCGAGGTGATCGGCACTGTCGTGGTCGATGAAAACGGCCAATGGGAATTCACCCCGGAACAGCCGCTGGAAGAGGGCGACCACAGCATCAGCGTGGTGGTCACCGACCCGGCCGGCAACGCCAGCGAACCCAGCGAGTCCCTGGACTTCAGCGTCGACAGCAGCGTACCGGCCATGGTCATCGACCATCTCGAACTGCAGGACGACTTCGGTCCGGTAGTCGGTGCCATCGCCAATGGCAGCTTCACCGACGACGCCACCCCGACCGTGGTGGGCCATGTCGAAGGCGAAGCAGCCTGGGTGGAAATCTACGATGGCGAGACCCTGCTGGGCACCGCCCTGGTGGACGGCGACGGCAACTGGAGCTTCCAGGCGCCGGAACTGGAGAGCGGCGAGCACAGCATCAGCGCCCGCCCGGTGAGCGCCATCGGCCAGGAAGGCGAAGCCAGCGACAGCATCGGCTTCACCCTGGTGGGTGACGAGACGCCGCTGCCGCAACTGCCGGTCATCGATGAGATCCTCGACGACCAGGGCACATTCACCGGCCTGCTGAACGATGGCGACCTCACCGACGACGCCAGCCTGTCGCTCAAGGGCAGCGCCGAGGCCGGCAAGCTCGTGCTGCTGTACGTGAACGGCGAACTGGCCGCTAGCGTGGTGGCCGACGAGCAGGGCAACTGGACTGCCGAACTGCCGCTGGCCGGCGATGGCGAACAGGTCATCACCGCCAAGGCCCAGGACGATGCCGGCCGCCACAGCGACGAAACCGCTCCGGTATCCATCACCCTCGACGCCACCGCGCCGGACAAGCCGGAACAGGTGGGCGCCGACGATAACGAAGGCGTGGTGCAGGGCCCGATCACCCAGCATGGCGCCACCAACGACAACACCCCGGAATTCAGCGGCCAGGCCGAGCCGGGCTCCACGGTCATCATCAGCGACAACGGCGTGCCCCTGGGCAGCGTGGTGGCCGATGCCCAGGGCAACTGGAGCTACACCCCCGAGCCGCCGCTGGCCGATGGTTCGCACAGCATCACCGTGCAGGCCCAGGACGCCGCCGGCAACCTCAGCGAGCCCAGCGACGCGCTGGAATTCAGCGTCTGGAGCGAGGCGCCGCAGGTGAGCATCGACCACGCCCTGGACGACGTCGAGCCGGGCCTGGAGAACGTGGCCAGCGGCGGCATCACCAATGACCTGCAGCCGACCCTGGTGGGCACCGCCACCGCCGGCGCGCTGGTGGTCCTTTCCGAGGCCGGGCTGGTGCTCGGCAGCGCGGTCGCCGACGCCGAGGGCAACTGGAGCATCACCCTGGACCGTAACCAGTCCGAAGGCTCGCACACCTACACCGCGGAAGTCCGTTGCGCCACCGGCGAGTTCGCCCAGGCCGACTTCGTCCTGGTGATCGACAACAATGCCCCGGACCGCCCGATCCTCGACGCCGTGCTGGACAACGCCGGCCTGGTCCAGGGCGCGCTGGCCAGCGGCGACACCACCGACGACGCCACCCCGACCCTGCAGGGCGGCGAGGCCGAGCCCAACGGCCTGGTCAAGGTCTACGACAATGGCACCCTGGTCGGCAGCGCCCTCGCCGACGAGAACGGCGACTGGAGCCTGGAGCTGCCGGAGCTGGCCGATGGCGCCCATAGCCTGACCGTCACCTCCAGCGATGCCGCGGGCAACGAAAGCAAGCCGACCCGTCCGTTCGAACTGACCGTGGACACCGCGGTGGCCGACCTGGTCATCGACAGCATCGAGCTGGTGGACGACTTCGGCGAGGTCCAGGGCCTTATCGCCGACGGCGGCAAGACCGACGACACCACGCCGCTGCTGCAGGGCCACGTCGAAGGGACGAATGCCGCCTACGTGGAAATCTACGACGGCGAAACCCTGCTGGGCACCGCCGCGGTGGACGCCCAGGGCAACTGGAGCTTCCAGGCGCCGGAGCTGGCAAGCGGCGAATATGCCTTCAGCGCCGTACCGGTGGACAGCCTCGGCAAGACCGGCGAAGCCAGCGAAACCATCCGCTTCGAAGTGGTGGGCCCGGAGGTCGCCCTGCCGAACGCACCGGTCATCAGCGAAATCCTCGATGACCAGGGCTCGGTCAGCGGCCTGCTGAACGACGGCGACGTCACCGACGACACCAGCCTGACCGTCAACGGCAGCGCCGATGCCGGCAACCTGGTGCTGCTGTATGTGAACGGTGAACTGGTCGCCAGCGCCACCGCCGATGAACAGGGCAACTGGACCGCCGAACTGCCGCTGGCCGGCGATGGCGAACAGGTTATCACCGCCAAGGCGCAGGATGAAGCCGGCCGTCATAGCGACGAAACCGCGCCGGTCTCTGTAATCCTCGACACCACCGCGCCGGAACAGCCGGGCATGGTGACCGCCGAGGACAACACCGGCGCCATCACCGGCCCCATCGAGCCGGGCAGCGTGACCGACGAAACCCAGCCGACCCTCAGCGGTTCGGGCGAGCCGGGCGACACCGTGAGCGTCCTCGACAATGGCGAGGTAATCGGCACGGTCGTGATCGACGAGAACGGCCAGTGGGCGTTCACTCCGGAGCAGCCGCTGGAGGAGGGCGACCATAGCATCAGCGTGGTGGTCACCGATCCGGCCGGCAACGCCAGCGAGCCGAGCGAATCCCTGGACTTCAGCGTCGACAGCAGCGTGGCGCCGATGGTCATCGATCACATCGAACTGCAGGACGACTTCGGTCCGGTAGTCGGCAGCATCGCCAACGGCAGCTTCACCGACGACGCCACCCCGACCGTGGTGGGCCATGTCGAAGGCGAGGCGAAGTACGTGGAGGTCTACGACGGCGAGACCCTGCTGGGCACCGCCCTGGTGGACGCCGAAGGCAACTGGAGCTTCCAGGCGCCGGAACTGGAGAGCGGCGAGCACAGCATCAGCGCCCGCCCGGTGAGCGCCATCGGCCAGGTCGGCGAAGCCAGCGACAGCATCGCCTTCACCCTGGTGGGTGAGGAAACCGATCTGCCGCAGCCGCCGGTCATCGACGAAATCCGCGACGACCAGGGTTCGATCACCGGCCTGCTGAACGACGGCGACGTCACCGACGACACCAGCCTGAGCGTCAACGGCAGCGCCGCAGCCGGCAACCTCGTGCTGCTGTACGTGAACGGTGAACTGGCCGCCAGCGTGGTGGCCGACGAGCAGGGCAACTGGAGCGCCGAACTGCCGCTGGCCGGCGATGGCGAACAGGTTATCACCGCCAAGGCGCAGGACGCCGCCGGTCGCCACAGCGAAGAGACCGCTGCGGTCTCCGTCACCCTCGACACCACCGCGCCGGAACAGCCAGGCATGGTCATCGCCGAGGACAGCACCGGCCCCGTCACCGGGCCCATCGAGCCGGGCAGCGTGACCGATGAAACCCAGCCGACCCTCAGCGGTTCGGGCGAGCCGGGCGATACCGTGAGCATCCTCGATAACGGCGAGGAGATCGGCACCGCCACCGTCGACGAGAGCGGCAACTGGACGTTCACCCCGGAACAGCCGCTGGAGGACGGCGACCACAGCATCAGCGTGGTCATCACCGACGCCGCCGGCAACGTCGGTGAACCCAGCGAGGCCCTGGACTTCGTGGTGGATTCCACGCCCGTGTTCGTCACCATCGACATGGCCCTCGATCAGGTCGAGAGCATCACTGGCGAGGTGGCCAACGGCGGCATCACCAATGACCGGCAGCCGACTCTGGTGGGCACCGCTACCGCGGGCGCGCTGGTGATCATCTCCGAGGCCGGGCTCGTTCTCGGCAGTGTGGTCGCCGATGCCGAAGGCAACTGGAGCCTGCGCCTGTCGGTGGGCCAGTCCGACGACGAGCACCACTACATCGCCGAGGTGCAGAGCGCCACCGGCGCCACCGCCCAGGCCGAGTTCAGCCTGCTGATCGACACCGATGCCCCGGACCGTCCGATCCTCGACACCGTGCTGGACAACGCCGGCCTGCTCCAGGGCGCGCTGGCCAGCGGCGACACCACCGACGACGCCACCCCGACCCTGCAGGGCAGCGAGGCCGAGCCCAACGGCCTGGTCAAGGTCTATGACAACGACGTCCTGGTCGGCAGCACCCTCGCCGACGAGAACGGCGACTGGAGCCTGGAACTGCCGGAACTGGCCGATGGCGCCCATAGCCTGACCGTTACTTCCAGCGATGTCGCAGGCAACGAAAGCAAGCCGACCCGTCCGTTCGAACTGACCGTGGACACCGCGGTGGCCAACCTGGTCATCGACAGCATCGAGCTGGTGGATGACTTCGGTCCGCTCACCGGCCTGATCGCCGATGGCGACAAGACCGACGACACCACGCCGCTGCTGCAGGGCCATGTCGAAGGCGAGGCGAAGTACGTGGAGGTCTACGACGGCGAAACCCTGCTGGGCACCGCCGCGGTGGACGCCCAGGGCAACTGGAGCTTCCAGGCGCCGGAGCTGGAAAGCGGCGAGCACGCCTTCAGCGCCGTACCGGTGGACGCCCTCGGCAAGACCGGCGAAGCCAGCGAAAGCATCCGCTTCGAAGTGGTGGGCCCGGAGGTCGCACAGCCGGAGGCACCGGTCATCAGCGAAATCCTCGATGACCTGGGTTCGGTCAGTGGCCTGCTGAACGACGGCGACGTCACCGACGACACCAGCCTGACCGTCAACGGCAGCGCTGCCGCGGGCGATTTGGTGCTGCTGTACGTCGACGGCGAACTGGCCGCCAGCGTGGTGGCCGACGAGCAGGGCAACTGGAGCGCCGAACTGCCGCTGGCCGGCGATGGCGAGCACGCCATCACCGCCAAGGCGCAGGACCCGGCCGGTCGCCACAGCGAAGAGACCGCTGCGGTCTCCGTCATCCTCGACACCACCGCGCCGGAACAGCCGGGTATGGTGACCGCCGAGGACAACACCGGCGCCATCACCGGGCCTATCGAGCCGGGCAGCGTGACCGACGAAACCCAGCCGACCCTCAGCGGTTCGGGCGAGCCGGGCGACACCGTGAGCGTCCTCGACAACGGTGAAGTGATCGGTACGGTCGTGATCGACGAGAACGGCCAGTGGGAATTCACTCCCGAGCAGCCGCTGGAGGAGGGCGACCATAGCATCAGCGTGGTGGTCACCGATCCGGCCGGCAATGCCAGCGAGCCGAGCGAGTCGCTGGACTTCAGCGTCGACAGCAGCGTGCCGGCCATGGTCATCGACCGTATCGAGCTGATCGACGACGTCGATCCCGTCACCGGCGCCATCGTCAACGGTGACTCCACCGACGACGCCGCGCCGCTGGTACAGGGCCATGTCGAAGGCGAAGCCGCCTGGGTGGAAATCTACGATGGCGAGACCCTGCTGGGCACCGCCCTGGTGGACGGCGACGGCAACTGGAGCTTCCAGGCGCCGGAACTGGAGAGCGGCGAGCACAGCATCTCCGCCCGCCCGGTGAACGCCATCGGCCAAGTGGGCGAGGCCAGCGACAGCATCGGCTTCACCGTGGTGGGCGAGGAAACCCCGCTGCCGCAGCTGCCGGTCATCGATGAAATCCGCGACGACCTGGGCTCGGTCACCGGCCTGCTGAACGATGGCGATGTCACCGACGACACCAGCCTGACCGTCAACGGCAGCGCCGATGCCGGCAACCTGGTGCTGCTGTATGTGAACGGCGAACTGGTCGCCAGCGCCACCGCCGACGAGCAGGGCAACTGGAGCGCCGAACTGCCGCTGGCCGGCGATGGCGAGCACGCCATCACCGCCAAGGCGCAGGATGCAGCCGGCCGTCACAGCGACGAGACCACCCCGGTCTCCGTCATCCTCGACACCACCGCGCCGGAACAACCGGGCATGGTGACCGCCGAGGACAACACCGGCGCCATCACCGGGCCGATCGAACCGGGCAGCGTGACCGACGAAACCCAGCCGACCCTCAGCGGTTTGGGCGAGCCGGGCGACACCGTGAGCATCCTCGACAACGGTGAAGTGATCGGCACGGTCGTGATCGACGAGAACGGCCAGTGGGAATTCACTCCCGAGCAGCCGCTGGAAGAGGGCGACCACAGCCTCAGCGTGGTAGTCACCGACCCAGCCGGCAATGCCAGCGAGCCGAGCGAGTCCCTGGACTTTAGCGTCGACAGCAGCGTACCGGCCATGGTCATCGACCGTATCGAACTGCTCGACGACTTCGGTCCGGTCGTAGGCGCCATCGCCAACGGCAGCTCCACCGACGACGCCACCCCGCTCGTGCAGGGCCATGTCGAAGGCGAGGCGAAGTACGTGGAGGTCTACGATGGCGAAACCCTGCTGGGCACCGCCGCGGTGGACGCCGAAGGCAACTGGAGCTTCCAGGCGCCGGAACTGGCTTCCGGCGAACACGCGATCTCGGTCCGTCCGGTGAACGCCATCGGCCAAGTGGGCGAGGCCAGCGACAGCATCGCCTTCACCGTGGTGGGCGAGGAAACCCCGTTGCCGCAGCTGCCGGTCATCGATGAAATCCGCGACGACCAGGGCTCGGTCACCGGCTTGCTGAACGACGGCGACGTCACCGACGACACCAGCCTGTCGCTCAAGGGCAGCGCCGATGCCGGCAACCTCGTATTGCTGTATGTCGGTGGGGTACTGGCCGCCAGCGTGGTGGCCGACGAGCAGGGCAACTGGAGCGCCGAACTGCCGCTGGCCGGCGATGGCGAACAGGTCATCACCGCCAAGGCGCAGGATGAAGCTGGCCGCCACAGCGACGAGACTGCACCGGTCAGCGTCATCCTCGACACCACCGCGCCGGAACAGCCGGGCATGGTGACCGCCGAGGACAACACCGGCGCCATCACCGGTCCCATCGAGCCGGGCAGCGTGACCGACGAAACCCAGCCGACCCTCAGTGGTTCGGGTGAGCCGGGCGACACCGTGAGCGTCCTCGACAACGGTGAAGTGATCGGCACGGTCGTGATCGACGAGAACGGCCAGTGGGCGTTCACTCCGGAACAGCCGCTGGAGGAGGGCGACCACAGCATCAGCGTGGTGGTCACCGACCCGGCCGGCAACGCCAGCGAGCCGAGCGAGTCGCTGGACTTCACGGTGCAGGCCCAGGTGCCGACCCTTAGCCTCGATTCGGTCTACGACGATGTCGAAGGCATCCTCGGCGAGATCGCCCAGGGCGGGCTGACCAACGACGCCCAGCCGATGCTCTCCGGCACGGCCGGTAACGGCGCGGTGCGGGTGCTCATCCATGACGGCCAGACGCTGCTGGGCAGCGCACTGGTCGATGGCGACGGCAACTGGCAGTTCGAGCTGCCGGAACTGGCCGACGGCGAGTACAGCCTGAGCCTGGTGGCCGAAACCGCCAGCGGCACGCCGAGCGAAAGCCTGGAGTGGAGCTTCACCGTCGACACCCAGGCACCGGAGGCCGTCACCGGCCTGGACCTGGTCGACGACGAACCGCTGATCACCGGCACCATCGAGCAGAGCGGCCTGACCAACGACGCCACGCCGACCTTCAGCGGCCAGGCCATCGGCGCCAAGTGGGTGAACATCTACGACGGCAGCCTGCTGATCGCCAGTGTCTCGGTGGACGCCGAGGGCAACTGGAGCTTCACGCCGGAGGAGGCGCTTTACGAAGGCGTGCATCGCTTCAGCGCCGCCGCCGTGGACGAGGCCGGCAACGAAGGCGAGCGTAGCGTCGGCTGGAACTTCACCGTGGATGTCACCGCACCGGGCCGTGTCACCAACCTGGGGCTGTACGACATGATCGGACCGAACCCCGAGACGGACTGGGGCGATGTGCCGAAGGGCGGGAAGACCGACGACCCCTGGCCGAACTTCTATGGCCAGGTCGACACCTTCGGCGTGAAGTACGTGTACGTCTACGACGATGGCAAGTTCCTCGGCTCGGCCACGGTCAACCAGACCACCCTGGAGTGGGCGTTCGAACCGCGCCTGCCGCTGCAGTCGGGCAAGCACAGCCTGCAGGCCTGCGCGGTGGACGAAGCCGGCAACGTGGGCCCGCTCAGCGAGCCCTGGGACTTCACCATCGCCCTGCCGATCGCTGCCGACCCGTCGATCATCAACGTGCGCGACGACGTCGCTGGCGTCTACCTGCAGAAGGAGGACTTCACCGAGGACGTGACTCTGACGGTCAAGGGTTCCTCGCCGCTGGGCACCACAGTGACGCTCTATGCCAACGGCGTAGCGGTGGGCTCGCAGACGGTGGATGAGGATGGTTACTGGTACATCACCACCAGCGACCTGAGCCTTCTGGCCAACCCCGACGGTTCCGTGAGCCTGGTGGCCGAGGCCGAAGGGCTGGCGCCCACCGGTCCGTTCACCATCTTCCTCGAGGACAGCGTGCTGCAACCGCAGGTGCTGGCCGAGCCCCTGGGGGGCGAGGAAGCGCTGATGGCCGGGCTGTTCGCGGCGCTGGAACTGCACCAGGAGCCGGTCGCGCAAGCGCAGCCGCTGTCGTTGCAGGGCCTGCTGCAGGCACCGGCCGGGGCACAGGCTCCGGGCGTGGCGGCAACCCCGCCGGCAGCCGAGGCGCCAGTGCCCGACAGCATGCTGGTGAAACAGGACCTGCTGGCGCTGCAACAGCAGCAGCTGGTCTGACCGACCCGGCCCGTCCGGCGCTTCGGCGCCGGGCGGCCCGGTTTTCAGGCGGCATGGGCGCAAGCCCGTGCCGTTTTTTTTCGCCTGAAAAACACGCTGCGCCCATTATCGAGCGGGCCTGTAGGCGCGCGCCCTGCGCGCGAATCGCGGACAGAGTCCGCTCCTACCGACGCTGGGAAAATACTGTCGTAGGATGGGTTGAGCGAAGCGATACCCATCGCCATGGTTGGCCGGCGGACGGAGGTTTCAATGATGGAGCATCGGCGAAGTCCGTTGCCCTTACCCCAACCCTCTCCCGGAGGGAGAGGGGGCTGTTCGTGCCGAGAGGATAAATGGTTTCAGCTGGAAATCTCTGTGCTAGCCGGCTGACACCAGAACGTCCGACCCTGCCCAACGGTTCCCTCTTCCTGAAGGGAGAGGGGGCTTGTCCGTGCCGAGAGAGGAAATGGTTTCAGCTGGAAACCGCCGGAGCTGCCGGCTGACTCCAGAATGCCCGACCCTGCCCAACGGTCCCCTCTCCCTTCAGGGAGAGGGTTAGGGAGAGGGCGTTCTTCGAAGCCACGTCATGCCTTCCCGGCGGAACTCCATTCGCGAACAACGGCGCCAGGTTCAACTCCGGAGCCGTGTTGATGTCCTTGACCCTCTCCCCAGCCCTCGGCTGCGCGCCTCGCCCTGAAGGGAGAGGGGGGCTGTTCGGAGCGTGCGGGGAGTTCGGAGTCATCCCGGAACACCTGCCTCCTCTCGTCATTCCCGAGAACGCAAACTCAGGGTTCGCGAGCAAGCTCGCTCCTACGAAAAGCAAAAGCAAAAGCGCGTTTGCTCTTGGACTTCCAGAGAAATAGCCGAGCGCACCGGAGTGCCCCTTCAGAAGGCCGAGCGAAACCGGCGCTCAGGAGGTCATGCGACATGGATGTCGCGAGAGCCCCGATGGGCTACAGGGACGTACCCTCGGGGCGGGCCTCCGTGGCGGGGGAGTTCGTGAGGGTAGCCCGGCTCCATCGGGCCCGTATGTCGGGGCAAGCCTTTTTGGTTCCTTTTGTGGCGTCTGACAAAAGGGACTCGCCCGAGGGGGCGAAACAAGACGGTCGGGCAAACTCGGAGCGGCGCAGAAACACCCAAGCCGAGGCAGCTAGGTTATTCCCCTTCGGGCCAGCACAAGCGCTGTTCGCGATGGAGCCGCGCCTCGCGTTCGCTGGAATGACGGGGATTGAGGTCGGGACAAAGGTTGAGGCTCTGCAAAAGAGCACCCTCTCCCCAGCCCTCTCCCGCAAGCGGGAGAGGGGGCCGTTCGGAGCGAGCGGTGAATTCGGAGTCATCCTGAGACTCCCAGCCCCCTCGTCATTCCCGCGAATACGGGACACGCCACGACCATGCGCCCCTGGAGCCGCCGGCCAGAACACCGCTCTCCATGGGGATGCCGAGGCTCCCCCCGTCCCGCCATGAACGCCCCACCCCCTCCGCGAACAACCTTTTCCGCCCCCCACCGACAGCCGCCGACCAATGCCGCCGGACTTTAGGGAGCGCCTTAGATACACGGCAGCGATGGCCTTTTAGCATCCTCCCTCGCCTGCCGGACGCCCGCACAGACGGGGCCAAGCGGCAGGCCTGCCAAACGAACGGCGGCGGGCCCGGCCCGCCGCCGTTCGACACTAGACTCAGGAGTACCACATGACTGTCAGCAAGAACCTGTCCCGCGAGGCGGCCGCTTCCGTGCTCGCCCAGAACGATCCGCTAGAAGTGCCCGTGGCGCCGCCCGCCCCGCACATCAGCTACGTGCTCGACGATGCCGGTACGCCGGCCTACCAGGGCATCGTCCAGCTCAACGGCTACACCGACGACACCACGCCGACGCTGATCGGCAACGGCGCGGCCGCCGGCGACCTGATCAAGGTCTACCACGGCGACCGGGTGATCGGCAGCACCATCGTCCAGGGCAACGGCTCCTGGCGCTTCACCCCCTCCGAGGAACTGCGCGAGGAGGGCGTGCAAGTGCTGCGCGCCACCGCTACCGACAGCAGCAACGGTCTGGAAAGCGACTTCAGCCCGCCCTTCAGCTTCATCCTCGACCTGACCCCGCCCAGCGCCCAGGCCACCATCCAGAACGTTTCCGAAGCCCTGCCCGAGCAACCGCTGGTCACCGTGGACTCCACGCCCATGCTGTTCGGCAGCCTGAGCACCGCCCTGGCCGCCAACGAGAAGCTGCAGATCAGCCTGGACACCGGCGCCACCTGGCAGGACGTCGCCTCCGTCAGCGGCGCCTACTGGCAATACCAGGACGTGCGCGAGCTGCAGAACGGCAACTACACCTACCTGCTGCGCACCATCGACGCCGCCGGCAACCAGGGCGCCATGACCGCCCAGCAGATCACCGTCAGCCGCGAGGTGACCCCGCAGCCGGTGGAAGGCATCAAGGTCAGCATCATCGGCATCACCCCGGACACCGGCGTGGAAGGCGACTACATCACCAGCGCCTCGAAGATCACCCTGCTGGGCACCCTCAGCGAGGAACTGCCGGCCGGCGCCAAGCTGCAGGTCAGCGTCGATGGCGGCAACAGCTGGAAGACCGTGCAGGCCTTCGGCACCGACTGGATCTACATCGACCCCAGCGTGCACAACCTCGGCACTCAGGTGCGCTACGAAATGCGCGTGCTGGACGCCCAGGGCAACCCGGTGGCCAGCAGCTACGCGGCCCAGGACGTGGTCTTCGACGCCGGCAACCCGCTGCCGGACATGTACTCCAGCATCGAGCTGGGCACCGACACCGCGGTGGAGATCGCCGGCCAGTACAGCAACGCGCAGAGCGCGCAGAACAACGACTTCATCACCCGTGACAACAGCGTCACCCTGTCCGGCAAGCTCAGCGCCGCGCTGCAGATCGGCCAGCACCTGCAACTGTCCCTGGACGGCGGCAAGACCTGGGAGACGCTGATGTCCAACGGCGGCCAGCTGTGGAGCTACACCAGCGAACCGCTGTCGGCCAGCCAGCAGCTGGGCGTGAAACTGCGGGTGGCCGACAACGCCGGCAACAGCGTCGAGCTGGGCGAGCGCACCCTGGTCGTCGACATCGACTCGCCGGTGCCCTTCGCCTTCGCCCCGCAGCTCGGTGCGCAGGCCTTGAGCGGCGAGCGCGCCTACTACTCCAGCGCCCAGTACGGCCTGGCCGAGGCCGGCGCCACCGTGGCCCTGGTGCAGGACGTCAACCGCGACGGCCGCTACCAGGAAGGCCTGGACAAGATCGTCGGCTACGCCGTGGCCGGCAACGACGGCCGCTGGAGCTTCGACGCCATCCTGCCCGAAGGCCAGCAGCAACTGGGCTTCGTCACCTGGGACGTGGCCGGCAACAACTCCGGCTTCGGCCCGCAGGTGCTGACCGACGCCCACCGCCCGGTCAACGAGGCCGGCTTCAGCGTCCATGACACCGGCTGGGGCGGCACGGTCGCCTCGGTGCGCGGCTCCAACACCGCGGCCATGGCCATGAGCGCCGACGGCACCTGGTCGTTCTTCCAGAGCACCGGCTACGCCCTGAGTTCCACCGCCTACAAGAACGCCGGCCACGTCTTCAGCGGCCTGGACCGTGACGAGTACCGCGCCAGCTACCTGAGCGAGCCGCTGAAGGTCACCTCGGACGGCAACGGGCACATGATCTCCAAGGCCACCTTCGCCGACTACAACCGCGACGGCCTGATGGACGTCATCGCCAATGTGAGTGGCAACTCCGCGGACCTGCCGGTATGGACCGCCAAGGCGGACGGCACCTACACCGCAGGCTCGGTCAACAACCCCAACCGGCTGAACATCGGCGGCGTGATCGCCTGGGACGGCAACGGCGACGGCTACACCGACTTCATCGTGGTCGACAACACCATCGGTAGCTGGGGCTTCAACCTCATCCACAACGACAACGGCGTGCTGAAAGGGGAGCGCAAGGGCAACACCTGGTGGGGTTCGGAGATCAGCGGCGTCGACCTCAACAACGACGGCGCCGTGGACCTGGCCGGTCACAACGACCAGCACGGCAACACCGCCCTGGGCGTATTGCTGACCCAGAGCGACGGCAGCTGGAGCAAGGAGCAGACCTTCGGCAGGATGTTCCGCAGCGATAGCGCCGGCAGCACGGAATACAACAACCTGGCCTCCTCCATGACCTGGGCCGACTTCGACGGCGACGGCGACCTGGACCTGTTCCTGGCCCGCGGTGCTCGCAGCTCCACCGGCCATAACGGCAATTCCGACGACAGCCGCATCTACCTGAACAAGGGCACCGATGCCAACGGCAAGTGGCTGGGGATGGACAACGACAACCCGCTGTTCTTCAACGACGCCCTCGGCCAGGACCAGAAAGGCAACCTGGTGCACTTCGACGGCGGCCCGTCCTTCGCCGTGGACTGGAACCATGACGGCAAGATGGACGTCATCGAGGCGCCGCGGCAGAACGCCGCCTGGTCCTCCACCAATGCCGCCATGACGCCGGTGCTGTTCATCAACCAGGGCAATGGCGACTGGATGAACAGCGGCCAGCTGCTGGGCAACGAGGCCTACGACAACGTCACCGGCGCGGTGGCGGTGGACTACGACTTCGACGGCGCCGTGGACCTGCTGCTGTACCGCACCTCCGGCAAGGACCATGTGGGCCTGGATACCGCTTCGTCGCCCACGGTGCTGATCCGCAACGAGAACCACGTGGCGGAAGGCACCAGCCTGATCCTGCGCATCCTCGACAAGAACGGCATGAACAGCTACTTCGGCAACACCGTGCAGCTGTTCGACGCGGCGGGCCGCCTGGTCGCCACCCAGATCCTCAACCCGCAGTCCGGGGTGACCAACGACAGCTCCGGCCTGGTGTACTTCTACGGTCTGGACGCGAACCAGACCTACAGCGCCAAGCTGCTGGCCGAGCCTGCCATCGGCAACGGCAACATGGTCCCGGGCCGCTTCGAAGAGGACCTGGGCCTGATCAACCCGACCTGGGGCAACCTGGTCACCGGCGCCGCCGAGCACGCCTACGTGCTGACCGCCGGCAAGCCGACCGTGAGCTTCGACAGCCAGGGCGCGGGCACCGTGGGCACCGGCTACAACGACAGCTTCATGGCCACCGAGGGCAACGACGTCATCAACGGCGGCGGCGGCTGGAATCTGCTGGCCGACGGCAGCAAGCAGTGGAGCGCCACCCAGGGCCTGGACGAAGTGGACTACCAGTTCGCCAAGCAGGGCGTGCAGGTCAATCTGCAGAGCGGCCAGTCGCTGGGCATGGGCAACGACACCCTGATCGGCATCGAGGCCGTGAAGGGCAGCTGGTACGCCGACGCCTTCATGGACAACGCCGCCAGCAACCGCTTCGAAGGCCGCGGTGGCGACGACGTCTACTACCTCTTCGGCGGTGGCAACGACACCCTGGCCTATCGTCCGGTCGATGCCTGGGACGTTTCCGCCGATGGCAGCAACGGCCACGACATGGTGTTCGGCTTCGGCCTGGGCAACGTGCTGAACAACAGCAACGCCGACATCATCGACCTGCGCGGGATGCTCGGCTACGGCGGCCCGGTCAGCCTGGTCCGGGATGACGGCGTGCTGCAGCTGGATGCCTCGTCCCAGGGGCTGCTGGACTACCTGTCGAGCCGCGTCGAGGGCAACAACACCATCATCAGCGTCGACCGCGACGGCATCGGCCAACAGGTCGGTTCCACCGACCTGATCACCCTGATGGGTGTGCGTACCGACCTGCTGAACCTGATCCAGAACCACCAGATCATGGTCTGAGGCCCTGAACCGCCCCGGCGCTTGCGCCGGGGCACCGATTCGTTTTCAGCGGCGCCGAATTTTCTCCCCCTTGGTGGCGCCGCTTTTTTCTTTCCGGGCGCGA
Organism: Pseudomonas sp. NBRC 100443; assembly: GCF_030268185.1. Taxonomy (NCBI): domain Bacteria; kingdom Pseudomonadati; phylum Pseudomonadota; class Gammaproteobacteria; order Pseudomonadales; family Pseudomonadaceae; genus Pseudomonas; species Pseudomonas sp. NBRC 100443. The sequence continues at coordinate 193,542 of NZ_BSQE01000008.1, read as the reverse complement.
GCAGGCTCGTGACCCCACATCGGCCTGGCGGCCTTTCTTCGAAGTTCAGAAAAATCTGGCTGATGTAGGTCGTTTTGCTTCCCCAGATTCGGACATCCCCGGTGTTTCCGCCCGGGCTCCATCGGTAGAAAGACCCATCGCCGAACGACAACCCAAAGGCTCCTGACCTTGAGTACCGAAACACCCCTGTTCCGCACCGAGGCCCTGCAAGGGCAGGGCGCCCACTGGCTGGGCCCGATCATCCTCATACGCCCGCTATCCTTCAGCGTGCTCACCGCCCTGGCCACCCTGTTCGCCCTGCTGGTGGCGGGTCTCTTCATCTGGGGCAGCTACACCAAGCGCAGCACCGTGGTCGGGCAACTGCTGCCGGTCAACGGCCAGGCCAAGGTGCACGCGCCGCAGATGGGCGTGATCATCGAGAAATCCGTCCGCGAAGGGCAGAAGGTCGAGCGCGGCCAGACCCTCCTGCGCCTGTCCAGCGAACGCTACAGTGGCCAGGACCAGGCGGTGCAGGCCGGCATCAGCCATCAGCTGGAGGCCAGCCGCGAGTCCCTGGAACAGCAGCTGGAGAAGCTGCAGCGGCTGCAGGCCGACGAACGCCGCAGCCTGCAGGCCAAGGTCGTCAGCCTGCGCGAGGAGCTGGCCACCCAGGCCGCCCAGCTGCAGAGCCAGCGCAAGCTGCTGGCCATCGCCAGCGACGCCGAGGGCCGTTACCGCGGGCTGATGGAGAAGGGCTACATCTCCATGGACCAGTTCCAGCAGCGCCAGGCCGAGCTGCTCGGCCAGCGCCAGACCCTGCAGCGCCTGGAGCGCGAGCGCACGGCGCTGCAACAGCAACTGCGCGAACAACAGGCCACCCTCGACGGGCTCGATGCGCGCCACGCCAACCAGCGCGCCGAGCTGCAACGCCAGCTCAACGGCGTGCGCCAGCAACTGGGCGAGAGCGAGGCCAAGCGCACCCTGCGCATCGTCGCGCCGGAAGCGGGCATCGCCACCGCCGTGCTGGCCGAGGTCGGCCAACTGGTCGACCCCTCGCGGCCGCTGCTGAGTATCGTCCCCGAGAATGCAGAACTGATCGCCGAACTCTATGCGCCGAGCCGCGCGGTGGGCTTCATCAAGGTTGGCGATACGGCGCGGATCCGCTACCAGGCCTACCCCTACCAGAAATTCGGCCAGTACAACGGCAAGGTGCTGTCCATCTCGCGCACCTCGCTGCCGTACAACGAGCTGGCGGCCATGGCCGGCAGCGTGCCGGGCGTCGGCCAGAGCGGCGAGCAGTACTACCGCATCCGCGTGCGACTGGACGAACAGCAGGTGCGCGCCTACGGCCAGCCGCGCCCGCTGCAGAGCGGCATGCTGCTGGAGGCCGACCTGCTGCAGGAAACCCGCAAACTCTACGAATGGGTCCTCGAACCCCTCTACAGCCTGTCCGGCAAACTCTGAGGTATCGCGCCGTATGGCTATCTTCGACTCCCTCGCGCTGCGCTTCGGCCGGCGCCTGCCCAGCATCCAGCAGACCGAGGCCGCCGAGTGCGGCATCGCCTGCCTGGCCATGGTCGCCGGCTACCACGGCAGCCACCACGACCTGCGCGAAATGCGCCAGCGCTTCAACGTCTCGCTCAAGGGCATCACCCTCAAGCAACTGATCGAGGCGGCGCAGCAGATGGGCATGGCCACGCGCCCGCTGAAGCTGGGCCTGGCCGACCTGCCCAAGCTGCGCACCCCGTGCATCCTGCACTGGGACTTCAAGCACTTCGTCGTGCTCAAGTCGGTGAGCCGCCGCGGCGCGGTGATCCACGACCCGGCCCACGGCATCCGCAAGGTGGGCGTGGAGACGCTGTCGCGTTCCTTCACCGGCGTGGCCCTGGAGCTGTGGCCCGACGCCGCCTTCGAGAAGAAGGAGGCCAAGCCGAACCTGCGCCTGCTCGGCATGCTCGGCAAGGTCAGCGGCCTGTACCGCTCCCTGGGCCAGGTGCTGCTGCTGTCGCTGGCCCTGGAGGTGTTCGCCCTGGTCAGCCCGTTCTTCATGCAGTGGACCATCGACAACGTCATCCCCAGCAACGACCGCGACCTGCTGACCACGCTGCTGATCGGCTTCGGCCTGATGATGCTGATGCAGCAGATCATCGGCGCCGTGCGCCAATGGGTGGGCATGCACATGGGTACGCTGCTCAACGTGCAGTGGCGGGCCAACGTCTTCACCCACCTGCTCAACCTGCCCACGCAGTATTTCGAGAAGCGCCACCTGGGCGACATCGTCTCGCGCTTCGGCGCCGTCGACAGCATCCAGTCGACCCTGACCTCGGCTTTCCTGGTGGCGGTGCTCGACGGCCTGATGACCATCGCCACCCTGGGCATGATGCTGGTCTACAGCCCGCTGCTGGCCAGCATCGCCATCGTCTGCATGGTGCTCTACGCCCTGGTGCGCTGGGTCTCGTACCAGCCGCTGCGCAACGCCACCGAGGAAGAGATCATCCATGGCGCGCGGCAGCAGACGCACTTCCTCGAAACCATGCGCGGCGTGCGCCCGCTGAAGCTGTTCCAGCGCCAGACCGAGCGCCGCGCCACCTGGCTGAGCCTGCTGGTGGAGCAGGTCAACGCCGGCCTGCGCACGCAGAAGCTGGGGCTGCTCTACGGCCAGGTCAACGGCCTGCTGTTCGGCATCGAGAACCTGCTGGTGATCTACCTGGGGGCGAACATGGTGATGGACGGCCACTTCACCGTGGGCGCGCTCATGGCCTTCCAGTCCTACAAGGGCCAGTTCGACAGCCGCGTGGGCAGCCTGATCGACAAGTTCTTCGAGCTGCGCATGCTGCAGCTGCAGGGCGAGCGCCTGGCCGACATCGTCCTCGAAGCGCCGGAGCAGGGCGGCAGCGGCATCGACCCCGACCTGCTGCGCCAGCGCGAGTTCGGCATCGAGCTGCGCGGCCTGCGCTACCGCTACTCGGAACACGAGCCCTACGTGCTCGACGGCATCGACCTGGACATCCGCGCCGGCGAGTCGGTGGCCATCGTCGGGCCCTCCGGCTGCGGCAAGAGCACCCTGGTCAACATCATGCTCGGCATCCTGCCGCCGTCCGACGGAACGATCCGCGTGGCCGGCATGGAGCTGTCGCAGATCGGCCTCGACGGCCTGCGCAGCGTGGTCGGCACGGTGCTGCAGGACGACAGCCTGTTCGCCGGCTCGCTGGCGGAGAACATCGCCTTCTTCGATCCTGCGATGGACATGGAGTGGGTGATGGAGTGCGCGCGCCTGGCGGCCATCCACGACGAGATCATGATCGCGCCCATGGGCTACAACACCCTGGTCGGCGACATGGGCACGGTGCTCTCCGGCGGCCAGAAGCAGCGCATCCTGCTGGCCCGGGCGCTGTACAAGCGGCCGCAGATCCTGTTCCTCGACGAGGCCACCAGCCACCTCGACGTGGACTGCGAACGCCGCGTCAACGAGGCCATCCGCTCGCTGAACATCACCCGGGTGATGGTCGCCCACCGTCCCGAGACCATCGCCTCGGCCGACCGCGTGGTGGTCATCGCCGGCGGCAAGGTGGTGGGCGAGCGGGCCGTCGACCCCGGGCTGCTGGAGGGCGAGCCGGCATGAAGCGCATCCTCCCGTTCGCCCTGGCGCTGGCCGCGGGCCCCGAGGCCCTGGCCGGGCCGGACGTCTTCCGCACCGAGCGCACGCTGCCCCAGGCGCCGGTCAGCGAGGCGCGGCACGGCGGCGTGCCCTGCCTGTTCAACGGCGTCCAGGCGGAACTGGCGCTGGACGAGGCTATCGAGCGCATGCTCTGCCAGGACCCGCAGACCCGCCAGGCCTGGGCCGAGGCCAAGGCCCAGGCGGCGCAGATGGGCGTCGCCTGGTCGGCCTACCTGCCGCGCCTGGGCGCCAGCGTCGGCGCCAGCGACGGTCGCAGCCGCACCGACTACCTGGACTTCGACGGCGTCGAGACCTCGACCCGCCAGAAGAGCCTCGATGCCCGCCTCGACCTGAGCTGGGTGCTGTTCGACTTCGGCAAGCGCCGCGCCGCGCTGCGCAGCGCCCGGCACCTGCTGGTGGCGGCCAACGCCAGCCACGACGCGATACTGCAGAACGCCTTCGTCAACGCCGCCCAGGTCTACTACGACGCCCTGGCCGCCCAGGATGCCCTGGCCGCGGCGCAGCAGGTCAAGGACATGGCCGAGGAGAACTTCCAGGCCGCCGACGCCAAGTACCGGGCCGGCGCGGCGGCGCTTTCCGACCGCCTGCAGGCGCAGACCGCCGCGTCCCAGTCCGAGCTGCGCCTGGTGCGCGCCCGCGGCAACCTGGACAACGCCCTGGGCACGCTGGCGTTGCGCATGGGGCTGGCGCCGGACAGCGCGCTGAAGCTGTCCAGCGAACTGACGCCGATGCCCGATACCGGCTTCGTCGGCGCCATCGACCGGCTGCTGGCCCAGGCGCGCAGCCATCACCCCGAGCTGATCGCCGCCCAGGCGCGGCTGGACGCGGCCCAGGAAAAGGTCCGCGAGGCGCGCGCCGAAGGCCGGCCGACCCTGGCCCTGACCGGCAGTCTCAGCCATGCGCGCAACGACCTGCCGCTGGCGCTGAACGGCGACACCCGGCAGCGCGATTCGAGCCTGGGCCTGCAACTGAACATCCCGCTGTTCGAGGGCTTCGAACGCAACTACCGGGTGCGTGGCGCGCGGGCCCAGGTCGAGGCCAGCCGCGCGGCCCTGGCCGGCGCCGAGCAGCAGGTGTCGCTGCTGGTGTGGGGCAGCTACCAGCGGCTGATGGTCGATACCCGCAGCCTGAAGAGCACCGACGCCCTGGTCGAACAATCGCGCCAGGCCCTGGAGGTGACCCGCGGGCGCTACCGTTCCGGGGTCGGCAGCATGATCGAACTGCTCAACGCCCTGAGCGCCTACGCTGATGCCCAGGAGCAGCACATCCGCGCCCTGGCCGACTGGCAGAATGCCCGCCTGCAACTGGCGGCGGGATTGGGCCGTCTGGGGTTCTGGGCGCTTCAGTGAGGCGCGGCGGCAAGTAGCGGATATTTCCGGCCGGTAAATAAGAAAGCCGCTTCGGTATGAATCGAAGCGGCTTTTTTGTCGTTAGGGGAGGGTGGCCATTTATATAGGCGGCGCTCGAATTATCTTTTGGATCATATTTGTCCGCTATTTATGAGATTGTCTTGTACGAAACTTCCAGGTTCGCTGGTTGTATTTTTATGGCCTTTTGCCAGGAAATCTGAATGGCGATTGAGTTCGCCGATTTAAGGTTGTCATGGGTATTTCCATACAGAACAATGACCTGGTCGCGCCACATAAGTGGTAGCGCAGTAAGAAAGCCAACATAAGCACTCAATGTGCAAGGAGTATGAAAATGCAAGAGTTGAACATTCACGAAGTAGAGATGGTCGCCGGCGCCGGCATCATCGAAGACGTTGTCGGCCGCATCGGCGCCGCCATCATGCTGATTCCGCTGTCCCTCAGCACCGGCGTGGCGAAGGGCGTGGTAACCGGTGGTTCGGTGGGCGGCATTCTGGGCGTCGGCGTCGCCAGCGGTGCCTTCGGTGGCGTCATCGGTGGCGTTCTCGGCGTTATCCATGCCGTTACCTACGGCCTGGTGAATGGCTGGGGCATGTCGCTGGAAACCTTCAACTCCAACGCCGAAGGCTGGTGGCGTATGGATTATCCGGCTCCGCAGGTCGGCAATAGCGGCGGTCTGCTCGGCGGCCTGCTGGGCGGCGGTTCCTCCACCGGCCCGCGTTGATCCGGCATCGACCCGAATGAATGCCACCGCTTGGCTGGGTGGCATTCCCATCTGTTCGGTGGAACAGGGAGCCTGCCGGTATCCGGCAGGCTCCTCTATGCGCTCGATGATGGAGGCATGATGAAAGAACTCAATGGGCAGGAACTGGAAATGGTCGCCGGCGGAGCCTCTTCCGGCTTCCTCGACAGCATCGGCGGTGCGCTCTTCGGCACCTTGAGCGGTGCGCTGGGGGGCATCACCCAGGGGCTTTCCAGCCTGCTGGGCGGCAACCCGATCGGCGCTATCCTCAACGTCACCGTGGGCACGATCTTCGGTGCCATCTCCGGGTTGTTCAATGGCCTGGCACAGGGGACTTCCTCGCAACTCCAATCCTTGGGAAGTCTCTTGGGCAATCCATTCTCCGGCAATAATTCCGGCTCTGGAAACGGGCCGCGTTGATATCGCAGTACGCTGTCTTATCGAAAATAAGCCACTACTTCGGTAGTGGCTTTTTTTGTTGTCTGGCGATAGTCCCTGGTTGATTTCTTAAATATATCAATCGGAATTTTCTTAATTTTATCTATAAGAGATTTCCTACAAGTCAGGTTGGATTTCTCCACTGTCTGGCTATTCGGCTCGCGTAATAGCCTATTGCCTGATTCTTTAGCGGTTCGAGGCTTTTTCAGGATATCCCCGAAGAATGTCCACGACCTGACTCGTAGCATTGCGGCTCGATTTTTCAGGGTGGTTCAGATGTTTCTCAACAAGTTGCACTGGGGTGCGCTGGCCTGGCTGGCATTCACCCCGCTGGTGGTCCTCGGCGCCGAGCCGGAGGGCAAGGGCGGCAAGCGCCTGCTCTGCCAGCCCGAATGCGGGTGGCAGGATGCCCCGCGGAAGAAACTGGACCTGTCGGTCGACCACCTGACCCGCGACTGGCAGTCGTCGGACGCCGGAGCGGGGCAGGGCGGTACCCTGGACCTGTGGCATGCGGTCAGCCTGGCGGTACAGACCTACCCGTCGATCCGCGATGCCGCGGCCCAGCTCGACCAGCAGCGCGAGGCCATCAACGTGGCCAGGGCCGGCTACCTGCCGACCATCCAGACCGGCCTGAACACCGGCAAGCAGGGCGCCTACGGCAGCGGCCAGAACCTGTCGCTGTCCGCCTCGCAGATGATCTACGACTTCGGCAAGGTGGCCAACGCGGTCAAGGGCGCCGAAGCCGGCGTGCAGGTGCAGCGCTTCCAGCTGATGAGCGAGGTGGACGAGGTCGCCCGGCAGTCGGCCCAGGCGCTGATCGAAGTGGCCCGCTACCGCGCCCTGCGCGACAGCGCCCGGACCCTGGTGGACGGCCTGCAGCGCCTGCGCCAGTTGGCCCGGCAGCGCGCCAGCGAAGGCGCCAGCACCCAGGCCGACCTGATCCAGGCGCAGTCGCGGGTGGAGGCGGCCGAAGCCTCGCTGCTGGCCATCGAGACGCAGCTGCGCCAGCAGAAGAGCAAGCTGCGCACCATGATCGGCCGCGAGGTGGACGAGGCCGCCGTGGACGTGCCCGCCGAGCGCCTGCAACAGGCCGTGCGGCTGATCGAGCCGAACCCGCGGATGCCGGTCGGCGTGCGCATGGCGGTGGCCGAGCGCGAGGAGGCCGAGGCCCAGCTGTCCCTGGCGCGCGCCAACACGCGGCCGACCTTCACCGTCGACGGCGGCGTCAACAAGTACTTCGGCAATGCCGGCGACATGGCCGGCGAGCGCGTCTACACCCTGACCCTCGGCGTCAAGCACGACCTCTTCGCCGGCGGCGCGCCCTCGGCGCGGGTGCGCGGCGCCGGCCAGGCGCTGCGGGCGGCCGAGGAGCGCCTGCACACCCGGCAGCTGGAGGCCCGCGACCAGTGGGTCGCCCTGCAGGAACAGATGGGCGGCCTCGACGAGCGCCTGCGCGTGCTCGCCGACCGCCAGAAAAGCATCGTCGACACCCAGCGCCTGTACCGCGAGCAGTACCTCTCGCTGGGCACCCGCACGCTGCTCGACCTGCTCAACGCCGAGCAGGAGATCTACCAGGCGCAGAGCGATTCGGTGAACGCCCGCCACGACCTGTGGAGCGCCCAGGTGGCCTTCATCAACGCCACCGGGCGGATGCACGACGTCTTCCAACTCGAGAGTGATTCCCTATGACCGCGCAAGCGCAACGCCCGGATGCCGTCAGCAGCCCGTGGCTGGAAGCCATGCTGATGGTGGCCCGGCATTACCGCCTGGACGTTTCCGAAGAACGCGTCCGCGTCGGCCTGCAATGGCGCCAGGGCCAGGACCTGGACGGGCAGCTGCAGCACATGGCCCGCGACATGGGTCTGACGCTGCGCGCCGAAGCCCTGGACAAGGGCGTGCTCGACCCCTGGCGCCTGCCGGTGCTGGCGCAGTTCTCCGGCGGCCAGGTCGGCGTCATCGAAAGCATCGACGGCCAGGGCCGCGTCGGCGTGCGCCTGAGCGGCGAGCAGGGCGTGCTGCAGGCCCTGCCGGCAGAGGAAGTGGTCGAGCGGGTGGAGCGCGTCTACTGCCTGCGCCCCGAGGTCGCGGTGGCCGACGTGCGCGTCGACGACTACATCAAGCCCTACCAGCCCAACTGGTTCTGGAGCCTGGTGCTGCGCGACTGGCGGCGCTACGGCGACGTCATGCTCGCCTCGCTGGTGGCCAACGTCCTGGCCCTGGCCTCCATGCTGTTCTCCATGCAGGTCTACGACCGCGTGGTGCCGTCGCAGTCCGAGCCGACCCTCTGGGTATTGTTCGGCGGGGTGCTGCTGGCGGTGCTCATCGGCTTTGGCATGCGCCTGGCGCGCACCCACATCTCCGACCTGATCGGCAAGCGCGCCGACCTGCGCATTTCCGACCGCGTCTTCGGCCACGCCCTGCGCCTGCGCAACGAGGCCATGTCCAAGTCCACCGGCTCGTTCATCTCGCAGATCCGCGAGATGGAGCAGGTGCGCGAACTGATCACCTCGACCACCCTGGGCGCGCTGGCCGACCTGCCGTTCTTCTTCCTGTTCCTGGTGGTGCTCTGGTCGGTGGGCGGGGTCATGGCCCTGGTGCCGCTGGCGGTGCTGCCGCTGCTGCTGATCCCCGGCCTGCTGGCGCAGAAGCCGCTGGCGCGGCTGTCCAAGGAAGGCATGCGCGAGTCGGCGATCCGCAACGCCATCCTGGTGGAGGCGGTGCAGGGCATCGAAGACGTCAAGCAGCTGCGCGCCGAACAGCGCTTCCAGAACCAGTGGAACCACCTCAACGAGGTCTCGGCCACCGTCAGCATGCGCCAGCGCTTCATCTCCGGCGCGCTCATGGCCTGGACCCAGGAAGTGCAGACGCTGGTCTACGTGCTGGTGGTGCTGGTCGGCTGCTTCCAGGTGATGAGCGGCGACATGACCACCGGCGCGCTGATCGGCATGTCCATCCTGTCCTCGCGGATGATCGCGCCGCTGGCGCAGATCTCCGGGATCATGTCGCGCTGGCAGCAGGCCAAGGTCGCTCGCGAGGGCCTGGAGGAGCTGATGCAGCGCCCGGTGGAAAGCGCCGAGGGCGGCAAGCGCCTGCACCGCCCGGTGCTGCACGGCGACTACCAGCTCGAAGGCGTGCGCTTCCGCTACGGCCAGGACGACAAGCGCGCGGCCATCGAAGTGGGCCAGCTGCGCATCGCCGCCGGCGAGAAGGTGGCCATCCTCGGCCGCAACGGCGCCGGCAAGTCCAGCCTGCTGCAACTGCTGGCCGGCATGTACCGGCCGCAGGAGGGCAGCCTGCTGCTCGACTCGCTGCGCCTGGAACTGATCGACCCCTACGACGTGCGCCGCGACGTGGCCTTCCTCAGCCAGCAGGCCAACCTGTTCTTCGGCACCCTGCGCGACAACCTGACCATGGGCCGGCCCAACGCCAGCGACGAGGAACTGCTCGAGGCCCTGCGCCTGAGCGGCGCCCTGGGCATGGTGCAGGCGCTGCCCGACGGCCTGGAGCACATGGTCCAGGAAGGCGGCCGCGGCCTCTCCGGCGGCCAGCGCCAGAGCCTGCTGCTGGCCCGCACGCTGCTGCGCCAGCCGCGTGTGCTGCTGCTCGACGAACCCACCGCCTGGCTCGACGAAGTCGGCGAGCAGGGCCTGATCCGCCACCTGGAGCCCTGGCTGGCCTCGCGCACCCTGGTGGTGGCGACGCACCGCCCGGCGGTGCTCAAGTGGGTCGACCGCATCATCGTGGTCGACAACGGCCGCGTCGTCCTCGACGACACCAAGCAGGCGGTGCTGGCCAAGCTCGCCGGCGGGCCGGCGGCCAAGCCCGGCGAGAAGGCCCCGGCCGTCGCCTGAGCCACCACTGAATTCGCAGAGGACGCGGGCCCTGGCCCGCGTCGGGAGTGACCATGCAAGCCAATTCGATTCAAGCGCCCGGGGCCGCGCCCCTGGCCCCCTACTTCCAGGCGAAGGAGCACGCGCCGCGCGCCACCTGGCTGATCTGGAGCGTACTCGGCGGCATGCTGCTGCTGTTCGCCTGGGCCTACCTGTTCGAGCTCGACGAGGTTTCCACCGGCACCGGCAAGGTGATCCCCAGCTCCCGCGAGCAGGTGGTGCAGTCGCTGGAGGGCGGCATCCTCGCCGAGCTGCGGGTCAAGGAGGGCGACCGCGTCGACGCGGGCCAGGTGCTCGCCCAGCTCGACCGCACCAAGACCGAATCCTCGGTGGGCGAGAGCACCTCGCGCCTGCGCGCCGCCCTGGCCATGGCCGCGCGCCTGCGGGCGGAAGTGGACGGCGGCGAACTGGTGTTTCCCGCGCAAGTGCTGGAGGAGCCGGACCTGGTGAAGTCCGAGACCGCCCTGTACAAGTCGCGGCGCAACAGCCTGGAGAAGAGCCTCAAGGGCATCAACGAGGCCCTGGCCCTGGTTGACAAGGAACTCAAGCTGACCACGCGCCTGGCCGAGATCGGCGCGGCGAGCAACGTCGAGGTGCTGCGCCTGAAGCGCCAGGCCAACGAGCTGGAACTCAAGGCCACCGAGACGCGCAACCAATACTACGTCAAGGCCCGCGAGGAGCTGGCCAAGGCCAACGGCGAAGTGGAGGCGCAGCAGTCGGTGACGCGCGGGCGCGCCGACTCGCTGACGCGCCTGACCGTGCTCTCGCCGGTGCGCGGCATCGTCAAGGACATCGAGGTGAACACCGTCGGCGGCGTCATCCCGCCCAACGGCCGCTTCATGGTCATAGTGCCGGTGGAGGACCAGTTGCTGGTGGAGGCGCGCATCTCCCCGCGCGACGTGGCCTTCATCCACCCCGGGCAGCGCGCCACGGTGAAGATCAGCGCCTACGACTACGCCATCTACGGCGGCCTGGAGGGCAAGGTGACGCACATCTCGCCGGACACCATCCAGGACGAGGTGCGCCGCGACCAGTACTACTACCGGGTGTTCGTGCGCACCGAGACCGACTCGCTGCAGAACAAGGACGGCAAGAGCTTCCCGATCTTCCCCGGCATGGTCGCCACGGTGGACGTGCACACCGGCAGCAAGACCGTCTGGGACTACCTGACCAAGCCGCTCAACCGCGCCCGCGAAGCGCTGCGCGAACGCTGAGGAGGGCAAGCATGGCCAAGCAACGCACGCCCAGCTACCGCGAACGCCGCGAGGTCGAGGCCGCCGGCCGGCGCGCCAGCGCCCTCTACGCCCAGGGCCGGCACGAGCAGGCCCTGCAACTGTGCCTGCAGACCGCCCGGCGCTGGCCGCAGCTGGCGGTGGCCTGGACCGACGCGGCGGTGAACTGCATCAAGCTGGAGCGCTGGCAGGAAGCCATCGAGCATGCCGGCCGCGCCCTGGCCGCCGGCGGCGACAGCCTGGCGCTGTTCGACGCCCTGTCCCACGCCCATTGCGCCCTGCGCCAGTGGGACCAGGTGCGCCGCCATGGCCTGCACGCGCTGAGCCTGCGCGAGCGCCAGTTCGGCGTCGAACCGCCGATCGCCCATGCCCTGCCGGCATTGCCGCCGCCGCCCGGCGCCGCCACCCGCGAGCGCAACCTGATCGCCTTCTCGCTGTTCGGCGCCAGCGCCAAATACTGCGAGACGGCGGTGCTCAACGTGCTGGAGCAGCCGCGCATCTACCCGCACTGGACCTGCCGCTTCTATATCGACGACAGCGTGCCCGAGGCCATCGTCCGCCGCCTGCTCGACAACGGTGGCCAGGTGGTGCGGGTGGACGAGGCCGCGCGCCAGTGGCCGGGGCCGATGTGGCGCTTCCTCGCCCTGGACGACGCCCAGGCCCAGCGCATCCTGTTCCGCGACGCCGACTCGGTGATCAGCGAGCGCGAGGCCGAGGCGGTGGCCCAGTGGCTGGCCAGCGACAAGCACTTCCACGCGCTGCGCGACAACGGCACCCATACCGAACTGCTGCTGGCCGGGCTCTGGGGCGTCGTCGGCGGGGCGCTGCCGCCGCTGGCGCAACTGGCCCGGCTGTTCTTCGCCGAACCGGTGGCTTCGCGGCATTTCGCCGACCAGCACTTCCTGCGCCGCTACGTCTGGCCCTATGCCCGGCGCAGCCTGCTGCAGCACGACTCGATGTTCGGTTTCCTCGACGCCGCCGGCTTCCCCGGCGGGCCCATGCCGGACGACTTCCACGTCGGCTACGCCGAAGGCTCGCCCCGCTTCGAACTGCCCTGCGCCCTGGCCGAAGGCAGCCGGGTGCGCTGGACCCTGTACCGGCGCGAAGGGGAGGGCGAGCAGGCGATCTGCGACTACGCCGCCACGGTGAACGCAGGCAGGGTGCAAGGGCACATCCCGGCACGCTATGCCGAGTGGATCCGTCGCGGCGAAGCCCGCATAGGGGTGGCCCCGGAAGTGTAGGGCGAATAACCGTTCGCGGTTATCCGCCGCTTCACCTTCCTCATCGCCAACGTCATCGCCAGCCCTGGCGCGGCCATCAGCGATAATGATCGAGGATGCGCTCGATTTCCCCGGAGGCCTTGAGCTCGGCCAGGGCGTCGAGCACCGCCTGGGTCGGCAGTTGCGGATCGTCGAGGACCATGCAGCCCAGTTCGGCCTGATCGAGCTTGGCGGCGGGGTAGAGGCGGCGCTCGACCGGCCGCTGGAGGTTGAACCAGTTCAGCGCCACCTCGCTGGACACCGCATAGTCGTAGCGCCCGGCTTCCAGCTTCTTCAGCACCAGCTCCTGGTTGCGCGCATCGTCGCGGTGCAGGCGCCCGCTGGCGAACGAGCGCTGCAGGTGCGGGTAGGAATAGCCCAGCACGGTGCCGATGCTCTGCCCGGCCAGCGTGGCGACCTCCACCGGCGCCCGCTCCCGGGCCACCAGCAGGTCGCGCTGGGTCAGCAGCGGCACGCTCCAGCGGTAGTCGCTGAACGCCTCGCTGAGCCAGGCCGGGGCGATGTAGCAGCGCACGTCGATGCTGTGGCTGTGCAGCGCCTGTTCCACCCGGGCCCGCGGCAGGATATGGAAAGACGGGGCCATGCCTACCTTGTGCGCGGTGCGGGTGAACAGCTCGAAGAGGATACCGCCGGTCAGCTGGCCGTCCTCGACCTGCGCCAGCGGCATGGCCCAGCCCTCGATCACCGAGAAACTCAGCTGCCGGGGATCGGCCTGGGCCAGGCCGGCGACCAGCAGGAGGGCGGGGAGGAGTGCGCGCATTCGGGCTCCGGACGTGCGGAAGCAGGACACAATGCCTGTTTCGGAGGGTTCTTGCCAAGCCTGGCCCGGCATCGGGTGCAATTTCCGGTCCTCTTCGCTAGGATTAGCCCACTTCCGCCTACCAGCCGCGATGGATTTCAATGAGTTATCAGGTTCTTGCCCGCAAATGGCGTCCGCGTTCGTTCCGCGAAATGGTCGGCCAGACCCACGTCCTCAAGGCCCTGATCAACGCGCTCGACAACCAGCGCCTGCACCACGCCTACCTGTTCACCGGGACCCGCGGCGTGGGCAAGACCACCATCGCGCGCATCCTGGCCAAGTGCCTGAACTGCGAGACCGGCATCAGCTCCACCCCCTGCGGCCAGTGCTCGGTGTGCCGGGAGATCGACGAGGGCCGCTTCGTCGACCTCATCGAAGTGGACGCCGCCAGCCGCACCAAGGTCGAGGACACCCGCGAACTGCTGGACAACGTGCAGTACGCGCCGAGCCGCGGGCGCTACAAGGTCTACCTGATCGACGAAGTGCACATGCTCTCCTCGCACTCGTTCAACGCCCTGCTCAAGACCCTCGAAGAGCCGCCGCCCCACGTCAAGTTCCTGCTGGCCACCACCGACCCGCAGAAGCTGCCGGTGACCATCCTCTCGCGCTGCCTGCAGTTCAGCCTGAAGAACATGCCGCCGGAGCGCGTGGTGGAGCACCTGACCCACGTGCTCGGCGCCGAGAACGTGCCCTTCGAGGAAGACGCCCTGTGGCTGCTCGGCCGCGCGGCCGACGGCTCCATGCGCGATGCCATGAGCCTGACCGACCAGGCCATCGCCTTCGGCGAGGGCAAGGTGCTGGCCGCCGACGTGCGCGCCATGCTCGGCACCCTCGACCACGGCCAGGTCTACGGCGTGCTCCACGCGCTGCTCGAAGGCGACGCCCGGGCGCTGCTGGATGCCGTGCGCCACCTGGCCGAACAAGGCCCGGACTGGGGCGGGGTGCTGGCCGAGATCCTCAACGTGCTGCACCGCGTGGCCATTGCCCAGGTGCTGCCGGACGCCGTCGACAACGGCCAGGGCGACCGTGACAGGGTGCTGGCCTTGGCGCAAGCGCTGCCCGGCGAGGACGTGCAGTTCTACTACCAGATGGGCCTGATCGGCCGCCGCGACCTGCCCCTGGCGCCGGACCCGCGCAGCGGCTTCGAGATGGTGCTGCTGCGCATGCTGGCCTTCCGCCCGGCCGATGGCGGGGCGCCACCGAGGTCACCGCTAAAGGAGGTGGGGATCAGCACGGCCACGGCTGATTCCAACCGCAACCCAGTGGCCGGCGCCGCCGTCGCGGCGCCGGCAGCCGTTGCCAGCGCGGCCAGCGTGCCGGTGGTGTCCACCGTGCCCGCCGCCGTTGCGCAACCGGCACCCGCGCCGCAGCCTGTGGCGGCTCCGGCTCCGGCTCCGGCTCCGGCTCCGGCTCCGGCTCCGGCTCCGGCTCCGGCTCCGGCTCCGGCTCCGGTAGCCGAGGTTGCGCCCGAACCTGCGCCGGCGCCTGTCGTCGAGGCTGCGCCCGCACCCGTCGAGCCCGCCCCGCAGGCCGTGCCCGTCGAGGTGCCGGCGGTCGAAGCGCAGGCCGCTCCGGCCGAACCGCCGCCCGTCGTCGACCTGCCCTGGGAAGAACCCGCCGCGCCGGCCGCCGCCGCGCAGCCGCCGGTCGAGCCCGAACCTGCGCCCGAGCCCGTTGCGGCGCACGAACCGGCGCCGATCGCCATGCTCGACAGCGAGGACGACGACCGCGACGAGGAGCCGCCGCCGGCCGAGGACTACTATGAAGTCGACATGGACTCGCTCAGCTACCTGGAAGGCGGCGACGAGTCGCAGGCCAGCGCCCAACCCGAGCCCGAACCGGAACCGGCGGCCCTGCCGGCCACCGGCCTTGCCGCCGAGTGGCTGGACCTGTTCCCGCGCCTGGGCCTGGGCGGCCTGACCGCGAGCATCGGCGCCAACTGCACCCTGGTCGCGGTGGAGGACGACACCTGGCACCTGCACCTGGACCCGGGGCAGAGCGCGTTGTACAACGCCACCCAGCAGCGCCGCCTGAACGACGCGCTGAGCCAGTACCACGGGCGCACCCTGAAGCTGGAAGTGACCATCCAGAAGCCCGAGCAGGAAACCCCGGCCCAGGCCGCGGCGCGCAAGCGCGCCGAGCGCCAGCGCGAGGCCGAGCGCTCCATCGAGGCGGACCCTTACGTGCAGCAGATGCGGCAGCAGTTCGGCGCGGTGGTTCGCGCCGGTACCATCGAACCCCTGGCGGCGAAGGCCTGAAGGCCGGCGCCCAACCAACCCTGAACGACAGAAGGTGATCGATATGATGAAAGGTGGCATGGCCGGCCTGATGAAGCAGGCCCAGCAGATGCAGGAAAAGATGCAGAAGATGCAGGAGGAGCTGGCCAACGCCGAAGTCACCGGCCAGTCCGGCGCCGGCCTGGTGAGCGTGGTGATGACCGGCCGGCACGACGTCAAGCGCGTCAGCCTGGACGACAGCCTGATGCAGGAGGACAAGGAAATCCTCGAAGACCTGATCGCCGCCGCGGTGAACGACGCCGTGCGCAAGATCGAGCAGAACAACCAGGAGAAGATGGCGGGCATGACCGCCGGCATGCAGCTGCCCCCCGGCTTCAAGATGCCGTTCTAAGCAAGTGAGCTGGAAGCTGGAGGCCAGAAGCAAAAGCCGCAGGCTCTTCCAGCTTCCAGCTTCCAGCTTCCAGCTTCCAGCTTCCAGCTTCCAGCTTCCAGCTTCCAGCTTCCAGCTTTTAGCCCTTCTTTCACCCCTTGCAGTCAGATACTTCCATGAGCTTCAGCCCGCTGATCCGCCAACTCATCGACGCCCTGCGCATTCTCCCCGGGGTGGGGCAGAAGAGCGCCCAGCGCATGGCGCTGCAGTTGCTGGAGCGTGACCGCACGGGCGGGCTGCGCCTGGCCCAGGCGCTGACCCAGGCCATGGAAGGGGTAGGGCACTGCAAGCAGTGCCGCACGCTGAGCGAGGAGGAACTCTGCCCGCAGTGCGCCGACCCGCGCCGCGACGACTCGCTGCTGTGCGTGGTGGAAGGCCCGCTGGACGTGTTCGCGGTGGAGCAGACCGGCTACCGCGGGCGCTTCTTCGTGCTCAAGGGCCACCTCTCGCCGCTGGACGGCCTGGGCCCGGAGGCCATCGGCATTCCCGAGCTGGAAGCGCGGATCAAGGCCGGCAACTTCGCCGAGATC
The DNA here is from genome assembly GCF_030268185.1 of Pseudomonas sp. NBRC 100443. Classification (NCBI taxonomy): domain Bacteria; kingdom Pseudomonadati; phylum Pseudomonadota; class Gammaproteobacteria; order Pseudomonadales; family Pseudomonadaceae; genus Pseudomonas; species Pseudomonas sp. NBRC 100443. The sequence continues at coordinate 176,939 of NZ_BSQE01000008.1, read as the reverse complement.
ATCCTCGCCACCAACCCCACGGTGGAAGGCGAGGCCACCGCCCACTACATCGCCCAGCTGCTGGCCGGCAGCGGCCTGGTGCTCAGCCGCATCGCCCATGGCGTGCCCCTGGGCGGCGAGCTGGAGCTGGTGGACGGCGGCACCCTGGCCCACGCCCTGGCCGGGCGCCGGCCGATCGTCTAGTCCAGAGGCATCGGGCCGAAACGGCCCAGGCGATGGCGCAAGTCTCGCCTTGAAAACCAAGCAAGCGCTCGGTAAGTTTTCAGGCAACCCGCCTGGAGGCCCACCATGTCCGCATTCACCGAATACTTCGACGACAGCCACCGCCTGGTCCGCGACTCGGTGCGGCGTTTCGTCGAGCGGGAAATCCTCCCGCACATCGCCGATTGGGAAGAAGCCGAGGAGTTCCCCCGCGAGCTCTACCGCAAGGCCGGCGAGGCCGGCATCCTCGGCATCGGCTACCCCGAAGCCTACGGCGGCAGCCACGAGGGCGACCTGTTCGCCAAGCTGGCGGCCAGCGAGGAACTGATGCGCAGCGGCTCCGGCGGCCTGGTGGCCGGCCTGGGCTCGCTGGACATCGGCCTGCCGCCGCTGCTCAAGTGGGGCCGCGCGGAACTGCGCGAGCGCATCGTGCCGCAGGTGCTGGCCGGCGAGAAGATCATGGCCCTGGCGGTCACCGAGCCCTCCGGCGGCTCCGACGTGGCCAGCCTGAAGACCCGCGCCGTGCGCGACGGTGACCATTACCGCGTGACCGGCAGCAAAACCTTCATCACCAGCGGCGTGCGCGCCGACTACTACACGGTGGCGGTGCGCACCGGCGGCGAAGGCTACGGCGGCGTCAGCCTGCTGCTGGTGGAGAAGGGCACGCCCGGCTTCACGGTGGGCCGCAAGCTGAAGAAGATGGGCTGGTGGGCCTCGGACACCGCCGAGCTGTTCTTCGACGACTGCAAGGTGCCGGCGGAAAACCTGATCGGCATGGAGAACATGGGCTTCGCCTGCATCATGGCCAACTTCCAGAGCGAGCGCCTGGCCCTGGCCACCATGGCCAACATGACCGCCCAACTGGCCCTGGAAGAAGCCCTGAAATGGGGCGCCGAGCGCGAAGCCTTCGGCAAGCCCATCGGCAAGTTCCAGGTGCTCAAGCACCGCCTGGCGGAGATGGCCACCCAGGTGGAAGTCTCCCGCGAGTTCACTTACCGCCAGGCGGCGAAGATGGCCGTTGGGCAGAGCGTGGTGAAGGAAATCTCCATGGCCAAGAACTTCGCCACCGATGTTGCCGACCGGGTGGTCTATGACGCGGTGCAACTGCTGGGTGGCATGGGGTATATGCGCGAGAGCCTGGTGGAGCGGTTGTACCGCGACAACCGCATCCTCTCCATCGGCGGCGGGACGCGGGAGATCATGAACGAGATCATCGCCAAGCAGATGGGGCTCTGAGGGGGCGGGCTGTTTGTAGGAGCGAGCTTGCTCGCGAACCCATGGAGTTACCTGGCTGCGCTGGTGTGTGGTTCAACTACGCCCCTCTCCCTAACCCTCGGCTGCGCGCCCCGCCCTGAAGGGAGAGGGGACCGTTGGGCAGAGTTCGGTGTTCTGGAGTCAGCCGGCAACTCCGACGGTTTCCGGTTGAAACCATTCCTTCTCTCGGCACGGACTGCCCCCTCTCCCTTCAGGGAGAGGGCTGGGGAGAGGGAGCGGAGTCAATCCCAAACACCGCAGCCGCCGGGAAACGCCATTGTTCGCGAGCAAGCTCGCTCCTACGAAGAGCGAAGAGCAAGCACCCCGTAGGATGGCGTTGAGCGAAGCGATACCCATCAAAAAGAAAGCCCGCTCCAAGAAGCGGGCTTCCCCTTTCACTACTCCCTACTTGGCCTCATACCCCTCCGTCCGCGCCTTGCCCTTGGGCGCAAAACGCGCCGCCAGACGCATGCTGACGGTAACCACCTTCTGGTACCAGACCGGCAACAGCCGCAGCATCACGTCGATGGCATGGGCATCCGCGCCGATGAGGATGCGCCGTGCGTCGCGCTCCACGCCGCGGATGATCACCTGGGCCGCCTTGTCCGGGGTGGTGCGCAGCAGCTGGTCGTTGAACTGCTGGCGCGCGGCGTTGGCGTTCTGCCCGGTGACCTTGGCCAGGCTGTCGTTCATCCGCGCGGTGCGGGCGATGTTGGTCTTGATCCCGCCGGGGTGCACGCAACTGGCCGAGACCGCGCCGCCTTCCATGTCCAACTCCTGGCGCAGCGATTCGGTGAAGCCGCGCACGGCGAACTTGGTGGCGTTGTAGGCGCTCATGCCCGGCTGCGAGAACAGCCCGAACACGCTGGAGACGTTGACGACGTGCCCCTCGCCGCTGGCCTTGATGTGCGGCAGGAAGGCCTTGGTGCCGTAGACCACGCCCCAGAAGTTGATGTTGGTGATCCACTCGTACTCTTCGTACTCGCTGCCTTCCACGGTGCCGGCATGGGCCACCCCGGCGTTGTTGAACACCAGGTTGACCTTGCCGTGCTCGGCCACCACCTTGTCGGCCCAGGCGTGGACCTGCTCGCGCTCGGCGACGTTGACCACCTCGGTGGAGATGCGCACGCCGTAGGAGGCCAGGGCCTGGCGGGTTTCCTCGAGGCCGCTGGCGTTGACGTCGGCCAGCGCCAGGTGGCAGCCGCGCGAGGCCAGCTCGCGGGCCAGGGCGCGGCCGATGCCGGAACCGGCGCCGGTGATGGCGGCGACTTTGTTCTCGAAGGACTTCATGCCGGGACCTCCTCGGCGCGGGGTTGCTGGGTGACTGCGGTTTCCTCGAACGGCCTGGCCTTCAGATGATAGGCGGCGGCGTCGAAACTGCGGGTGAGCAGGCGGAAGCGCCAGGTGAAGCCCGGCCACAGAGTGCAGTTGCGCCCGCTCACCGGGTGCAGGTACCAGCTCTTGCAGCCGCCGGTGTTCCACACGCTATGGTTGAGCCCGCGCTGCAGCTTGAGGTTCCAGCGCTGCTGCTCGTCTTCCTTGACCTCCAGGCTGAGCAGCTCGCGGCGCCGCATCAGCTTCAGCGCGCCGAGCACGTAGGCGATCTGCGACTCGATCATGTAGACCATGGAGTTGTGGCCCAGGCCGGTGTTCGGGCCCATCAGGAAGAACAGGTTGGGGAAGCCGCGGGTGACGGTGCCCTTGTAGGCCTCCGGACCCTGCGGCCAGGTGTCCAGCAGGTCCACGCCGCCGCGGCCGAACACGGTGCCGCGGGGGATGGGGTCGTTGGCGGTGAAGCCGGTGCCGAAGATGATCGCGTCCACCTCGCGCTCCTGGCCGTCGGCGGTGACGATGCTGTGCTCGCGGATCTCGCGGATGCCGTCGGTGATCACCGAGGCGTTCGGCGCGGCCAGCGCCGGGTAGTAGTTCGGCGACATCAGGATGCGCTTGCAGCCGATGGTGTAGTCCGGGGTCAGCTTGCGGCGCAGTTCCGGGTCCTTGACCTGCTGGTGGATGTAGCGCACCGCCAGCTTGCCGATCATCTTCATCGCCCAGGGCGCGAAGGTGAAGCCCAGCACGCGGCCTTCGAGCATGCTGTAGAGCGCGCCGCGCCAGAGCTTCTGCACCAGCGGGAAGTGCTTGAAGCGCGCCCGTTCCTTGTCGCTGATGGCGCGGTCGGGCTTGGGCAGGATCCAGGGCGCGGTGCGCTGGTAGAGGTCCAGGCTGGCCACCAGCGGCTGGATTTCCGGAACGAACTGGATGGCCGAGGCGCCGGTGCCGATCACCGCCACGCGCTTGCCCTTCAGGTCGTAGTCGTGGTCCCAGTGCTGCGAGTGGAAGGCGTGGCCCTTGAAGCTGTCCAGGCCCTTGAGGTCGGGGATCGAGGGGATCGACAGGGCGCCCATGCCGGAGACCACCGCCTGGGCGGTGTAGTGGTTGCCGGCGGCGTCGCGCAGGTGCCAGAGGTCGCGCGCCTCGTCCCATTCCAGGCGCTGGATCTCGGTGTTCAGCAGGGTGCGGCCTTCCAGGCGGTATTTCTTCCAGCAGTTCTCCAGGTAGCCGCGGATTTCCGGCTGGCGGGCGAACATGCGCGTCCATTCCGGGTTCGGCTCGAAGGAGAAGGAGTAGACGTGGGACTGCACGTCGCAGGCGCAGCCGGGGTAGTTGTTGACCCGCCAGGTGCCGCCGACGCCGGCGTCCTTCTCGAACAGCAGGAAGTCGTCCTCGCCCTCCTGGCTGAGGCGGATGGCCATGCCCAGGCCGGAGAAACCGGTGCCGATGATGGCCACCTTGCAGTGTCTGACCGCGGCAGTCTTAGGTTGAGTTCCCATTTACCTGGCTCCTGTTATGCTTGTGTGCAGGCGTATACAACTGTCTACGTGGTGCCAATGTAGACATCTGTATACTTCGCGGGCAACCAATCTTTAGGGTGGGCGAGGTGGGGCAAGGATGAGTCTGGAACCGGATGCGGTAACACAACGCCAGGATGCACCGGGCAAGCGCCTGCTGATGGAGGCGGCGCTGCGCCTGGCCTCCAGCCGGCGCAGCCTGAGCAGCATCGGCCTGCGCGAACTGGCCCGCGAGGCCGGGCTGAACCCCAACACCTTCTACCGCCACTTCGCCGACGTCGACGACCTGGGCCTGGCGATCATCCGCGACATCGCCACCCAGCTGCGCCAGCCGCTGCGCGAACTGCGCCGCGAAGCGGCCGGGCGCGCGCCGGCGGCGGGCGGCGCGGCGGCCACCCCGCTGGGCCTGGACTTCGCCCGTGGCCAGCGGGTGTGCGAGGAGACTGTGCGGCTGTTCTTCGACTTCGTCGAACGTCACCCCGAGGCCTTCATCATCGGCGTGCGCGAACTGCACGGCCCTTCGGCGGTGCTGCGCGAGGCGCTGGGCCAGGTGATGGACGACTTCGGCGCCGACATGGCCGAGGACATCGCCCTGTTCCGCCTGCTGCCGGAGGTGCCGGCGCAGGAGGTGGCGCAGCTGTCGCGGCTGATCAGCCGGCAGCTGTTCCAGCTGTCGCTGGATTACCTGGAATTGCCGGAAGGGCAACGGGGCGAGGTCTGCGCGCTGGCGGAGCGGCAGGTGCTGCTGCTGTTCACCGGGGCGGCGGTGTTGCAGGCGTTGGGGTTGTAGGAGCGTTCCTGTCGTGCAGGGTGCGGAACCCGACTCTGCTCCCTCACCCTAACCCTCTCCCAGAGGGAGAGGGGACCGTTCGGTGTGCTTGGCTGTCATGGCGTTAGCCGGCGGCCGCAGAGGTTTCCGGCGCAATGCATTGCTCATCTCGGCACGGACGGCTCCCTCTCTCTCCCAGAGGGAGAGGGGACCGTTCGGTGTGCTTGGCTGTCATGGCGTTAGCCGGCGGCCGCAGAGGTTTCCGGCGCAATGCATTGCTCATCCCGGCACGGACGGCTCCCTCTCTCTCCCAGAGGGAGAGGGGACCGTTCGGTGTGCTTGGCTGTCATGGCGTTAGCCGGCGGCCGCAGAGGTTTCCGGCGCAATGCATTGCTCATCTCGGCACGGACGGCTCCCTCTCCCTCTGGGAGAGGGCTGGGGTGAGGGAACGCGGTTGTTCCGAGATCCGTCCTTGCAGGGAGAGTAGGGAGAGTCTGTTCGCGAGCAAGCTCGCTCCTACGAGAAGCCGTGCTGCACCTGTAGGAGCGCGCCCTGCGCGCGATTCGCGGGCAGGGCCCGCTTACAGATGAAGGGGCGCTCAACCAGCGAAGTCGAGCTTGTCCTTCCAGTACTTCTCCAGCGTCTTGGTGTCGTGGTCGAAGGGGTGGAAGCCGGGGCGGAAGTAGTCCAGCCAGGGCAGCACGAGCTGGGTGAAGTAGCCGTTGCGCAGGCCGAACAGGGTGACCAGGCCGTGCTTCCAGCTGCGCCAGTTGAACAGCTGGCGGTCGCGGCGCAGCAGGTGGATCTGGAAGCCGCCGATCACGCCGAGGAAGATCACCGTGGTCAGCAGCATCACCGCGGTGCGGGTGAAGTAGCCGCCGTAGACCTGTTGGTAGACGTCGTAGGCCACCGCCTTGTGCTCGTTCTCCTCGATGGCGTGCCACATCCACAGCTTGTACATCTTCGGCGAGCGCATCTGCGTGCTCAGGTCCTCGCGGCGCAGCAGGCGCTCGGCCATGGTCGCGGTGAAGTGCTCCAGGGCGCAGGTGATGGCCAGGTCCTGCTTCTTGGTGGTGACCTTGCTGATCGCGCCGAGCAGGTGCTTGATGCGCAGCTCCAGGCGCTCCAGGTCGATGCCGTGTTCCTCGGCGTATTCGTTGTAGGCCGCGTGTTCCTTGGAGTGCATGGCCTCCTGGCCGATGAAGGCGGACACGTCCTTCTGCAGCTGCGGGTCCTGGATGCGGTCGCGCACGGCGCGCACGCTGTCGACGAAGAACTTCTCGCCGTAGGGGAACAGCGAGGACAGGTTGTTCATGAAGTGCGACATGAAGGGCTGATCGTCCCACCAGTACTTCGGCGTCTCGGTGAAGCTGAAATCCATGCGCCGGACGGGGAAGTGGGCGCGGAGCGGTTCGGTCTGGGCGTTCATGGGCGACTCCTTGTTGTTGTTCGACGAGCCCCGGCGGCGATTTGGGCAGGCAGCGGCGCCGGCGGAGCGGAGGGCCTGACACGGTGAATGTGTCATTGGTTGATGTAATTGTTGGGAGGATTGTCGGACAAGGGAGAGGTCCGATCCGGCCATGGAAGGGTTATTTGCGGCCAAGGAGGGGCCGGCCCGACCTTGGATAGGGGGGAAGGGTGTAGGAGCGAGCTTGCTCGCGAACGGGGGGACCGGCGGCGTAGGTGCTGGGGGGAGGAGCGCCCTCTCCCCAGCCCTCGGCTGCGCGCCCCGCCCTGAAGGGAGAGGGGGCCGTTCGGTGTCTGTGGGGAGAATGGAGTCAGCCGGCAACCCCGGCCATTGCCCTGAAGAGCCTGTGGTGAATCAGCCTTGCTGCGCTTCCCGCGCCTCGCGGGCGGTGACCTGCTGGCACAGCTCGATCAGTTGCTCGCGCATCCAGCGGTTGGCCGGGTCCTGGTCGGTGCTTTCGTGCCAGTACAGGTGGGTTTCCAGCTTGGGCACGTCGCTCACCGGCAGGTCCACGTAGTGCAGGTTGTGGTGGCGGGCGAAGCGCTCGGGCACCGTCACCGCCATGTCGGTCTGCTGCACCACGTTGGAGGCCATCAGGTAGTGCTGCGAGCGCAGGGCGATCTTGCGCTGCAGGCCCATCTTGCCCAGCGACAGGTCGATGTAGCCCAGGCCGCTGCGGCGGCTGGAGATCTGGATGTGCGTCAGCGACAGATACTCCTCCAGGCTCAGCTTCGGCCTGGCCAGCGGGTGGCCGTGGCGCATGGCGCAGACGTAGCGGTCTTCCATCAGCTTGACGTGGCGCACCTGCGGGTCGGTGTTCAGCGGCGCGTCCACGGCGAAGTCCAGGCGCCCGGCGGCCAGTTCCTTGGTGGTCTCGCGGCGCTTGGAGAGGAAACTCTCGATGTGCACGTTGGGCGCCTGGCGGCGCAGGCGCTGGAACAGCGGCGGCAGGATGATGGCCTCGGTGAGGTCGGTCATGCTGATGCGGTAGGTCTTGCTCGCCTGCTGCGGGGTGAAGGTGCGGCTTTCCTGCACCGACACGCGCAGCAGCTGCAGGGCGTTGCGCACCGGGCCGATGATGTTCTGCGCCATGGGCGTGGGCACCATGCCCTGGGCGGTGCGCACGAACAGCGGGTCGTTGAAGGTCTCGCGCAGGCGGGCGAGGGCGTTGGACACCGCGGGTTGGGTGATGCCGACGATCTGTCCGGCGCGGGTGAGGTTGGCTTCGGTGTAGATGGCATCGAAGACGATGAACAGATTCAGGTCGACCTTGTTCAGGTTCATCCCGTGGCTCCGCTTGTCATTGTTGTGGCCGGATCATACCCGGGATGGCGGACCATCATGCGGGTTATGAATGTTCATTGATTCGGATAATAGGCTAGGTAAATCGTGCTGCCTGTTCTAGCATCTTCCTCGACACAAGACAAACCCCTGCCAGAAGGTAGCCCCCATGGATTTCGCCTATTCCGCCAAGGTCCAGGACCTGCGTGAGCGCGTCACCGCGTTCATGGAAGCTTATGTATATCCCGCCGAGAGCGTCTTCGAGCAACAGGTAGCCGAAGGCGACCGCTGGCAGCCGACCCAGGTCATGGAGGACCTCAAGGCCCGCGCCAAGGCCGAGGGCCTGTGGAACCTGTTCCTGCCCGAGTCCGAATACGGCGCCGGCCTGACCAACATGGAGTACGCCCCGCTGGCGGAAATCATGGGCCGCTCGCTGATCGGCGCCGAGCCGTTCAACTGCTCGGCCCCGGACACCGGCAACATGGAAACCCTCGTCCGCTACGGCAGCGAGGAACAGAAGCGCACCTGGCTGGAACCGCTGCTGCGCGGCGAAATCCGCTCCGCCTTCGCCATGACCGAGCCGGGCGTGGCTTCCTCCGACGCCACCAACATGCAGGCCAACGCCGTGCGCGAGGGTGACGAGTGGGTCATCAACGGCCGCAAGTGGTGGACCTCCGGCGCCTGCGACCCGCGTTGCAAGGTGATGATCTTCATGGGCCTGACCAACCCGGACGCGCCGCGCCACCAGCAGCACTCGATGATCCTGGTGCCCAGCGACGCCCCCGGGGTGAAGATCCTCCGCCCGCTGCCGGTGTTCGGCTACGACGACGCGCCCCACGGCCACGCCGAAGTGCTCTTCGAGAACGTCCGCGTGCCCTACGAGAACGTGCTGCTGGGCGAGGGCCGCGGCTTCGAGATCGCCCAGGGCCGCCTCGGCCCGGGCCGCATCCACCACTGCATGCGCTCCATCGGCATGGCCGAGCGCGCCCTGGAACTGATGTGCAAGCGCGCCACCAGCCGCACCGCCTTCGGCAAGCCGCTGGCGCGCCTGGGCGGCAACATCGACCACATCGCCAACTCGCGCATCGAGATCAACCAGGCCCGCCTGCTGACCCTCAACGCCGCGTACATGATGGACACCGTGGGCAACAAGATCGCCCAGAGCGAGATCGCCCAGATCAAGGTGGTGGCGCCCAACGTCGCCCTGCAGGTGATCGACCGCGCCATCCAGATCCACGGCGGCGCCGGCGTCTCCAACGACTTCCCGCTGGCCTACTGGTACTCCATGCAGCGCACCCTGCGCCTGGCCGACGGCCCGGACGAAGTGCACCGCATGGCCGTCGGCAAGTACGAGATCGGCAAGTACATGGGCAAGTGAGTGCTGGTTGGTAGCTGAGGCCCGGTGAGGGTCGCGGGAACGCCGTTTCTCCGAAAGGGAAACGGCGTTTTTGTGTGTGGGTCGCATTCGGGCGGGTTTTTTGTAGGAGCGAGCTTGCTCGCGAACGGGGTTTCCCGGTGGCGTAGGTGCTGGGGGGTTGAGAGCGCCCTCACCCCAGCCCTCTCCCGGAGGGAGAGGGGGCCGTTCGGAGTGGGCGGCGAATTCGGCGTCATCCTGAAACGCCTATCCTTCCTCGTGCGGGACGCGGCTCCATCGCGAACAGCGCTTGCACTGGCCCGAAGGGGAATAACCCGGTGACTGCCCGGTTCGCGAGCAAGCTCGCTCCTACAGAATCACCCCGCCAGCTGCCTTGCCTTCAGCCATGCCGCGAAGCCTTCGGCCGGCAGCGGCGGGGACAGCAGGTAGCCCTGGGCCACCCTGTAGCCCTGGGCTTCGAGGATGCGCAGTTGCTCGGGGTTCTCGATGCCTTCGGCGACCACCGTCATGCCCAGGCTGCGGCCGATGTTCAGCACGGCGTCGCTGAGGGTGCGGCTGGTGCTGTTGCTCTCCAGGTCGCGGACGAAGCTGCGGTCCAGCTTCAGTTCCTGCACCGGCAGGCGGTTCAGCCGGGCCAGGCTGGAGTAGCCGGTGCCGAAGTCGTCCAGGGCCAGGCGGATACCCAGTTCGTGCAGCTGGTCGAGCACGCCCAGGGTGTCGCTGTCGGCTTCCATCAGCGCGCTTTCGGTGATTTCCAGGGTCAGGTCGGTGCCGTGCAGGCCGTGCTCTTCCAGGGTGCGCAGCACCGCGACGGGCAGTTGCGGGTCCTGGAAGTCGCCGGCGGACAGGTTGACCGATATCTCCGGCACCTGCAGGCCCGCGTGGCGCCACTCGGCCAGTTGCCGGCAGGCTTCGCGCAGCACCCAGCGGCCCAGTTCGATGCTCAGCCCGCATTCCTCGGAGAGGGGGATGAAGCGCTCCGGGGAGATGTTGCCCAGCTGCGGGTGGTGCCAGCGGGCCAGGACCTCGGCGCCGCGCAGGCGGCCCGCGCGGATGTCCACCAGCGGTTGGTAGTTCAGGTGCAGGCGCTGCCTGGCGAGGGCTTCGCGCAGGGCGCTCTCCAGCGCCACGCGCTCTTGCGCCAGGCGCTCCAGTTCCTCGCTGAAGAACACCTGGCCGCCACGGCTCTTGCCTTTGCCCTTGGCCTGGTTCATCGCCATCGCCGCGTGGCGCAGCAGGCTCTGGAAGTCCTCGCCATCCTCCGGGAACAGGCTGATGCCGATGCTCGCCGAGGGGTTGTGGGGCGCGCCGGCGACGCGCCAGGGCGCGTCGAGGGCGGCCTTCAGGCGGGCGAGGTGGACGCTGGCCGCCGCGCGGTCGCAGCCCGGCAGCAGGACGACGAATTCGTCGTTGGCCTGGCGCCCGACGTGGTCCTCGTCGCGGCAGGCCTGGCGCAGGCGCCGGGCGATGGTGCGCAGCAGCTCGTCGCCGGAGGGGCGGCCGAAGGAATCGTTGATCTGGCGGAAGCGGTCCAGGCCGATGTACAGCACCGCCATGCCCTGCCGGCGCGCGGCGGCGGCGGCCAGTTCGGCGCTGGCCAGGTTCTGCAGCAGGTGGCGGTTGGGCAGGCCGGTCAGGTCGTCGTAGTAGGCGAGCTGGTGGATGCGCGTGCGCGCCTGGTCGCGCTCCAGCACCAGCGCGCAGAGGTGCGTGCAGATGTCCAGCAGGCATTGTTGCGTCGCGCAGGGCGCCTGTTCCCCCCGGCCGTAGCAGACGAAGCTGCCGATCAGCTGGCCGGTGCTGGAGCGGATCGGCGTGATGCTGCAGCTGCGCAGCTCCGGTGGCAGCAGGTGGCGGTAGGCGGACCACAGCGGATGGCGCTCGACCTCGCCGGCCCAGGCGCCCTCGCTGCCCGGGCCGTCGCCCAGGGGCAGGCCGTCCAGGGCCTGCAGGTAGGCGGGCGGCAGGCTCGGCCCGGCCAGCGGGTGCAGGCGGCCTGCGTTGACGCGCAGGACCGAGGCGCTGCTCCGCGGCAGCAGCCGTTCGATCTCCAGGCAGGCCGCTTCCATCAGGTGTTCCGGCGGCTCGTCGCGGGCCATGCCTTCGAGCAGGCGGTCCAGCAGCACCTCGTGGATTTTCGACTGGGTGATCTCGGTGAGTGCCAGCAGCTGCAGGTCGGGCTCGCCGGTGGCGCGGTTCAGCCCGGTGCTGGCGATGCCGCACCAGATGCGCCGGCCGTCATGGCAGCGCACCAGGGCTTCCACGCGGCCGTTGGCCGCCGGCCGCGCGTCCACCAGCTCGTCGAACGGGCGGCCCACCAGGCTTTCCGGGGCATGGCCGAGCAGCCGGCCGAAGGCGCGGTTGCAGTACAGCAGGCGCTGCCCGTCGTCGTTGATGCAAAGAGCGGTCTCGGCATGCTCCAGGGCTTCGGAGAGCATCCGGGGGAGGTCGGGAATACTGCGGATCGGCATGCTTGCACTCCGGCCTGGTGGTCGAGGAACGGGGCTAGAGCTTGAAGCGCAGCACCATGTCGTTGAGCTCCACCGCCACGCGGTTCAGCGACTGGATCTGCTGGTCGCTGCTGCGGGCGCTGTTCCAGCCGGTGAGGATCGAAAGCAGGAGGGCGGTGGCCAGGACGATGAGCATTCCCGTGCGTATTTTCAGCTTGGACAACATTGCGGACTTCCTTTCGTGGCAAACCACCATCGGACCGGCTGCGCCATGGGGGGGCGAAGTGATGGCAATCAGCCCTATCCTGTTCCCCCGTGAAAAGGAAAGTCAATTAGTCAATGATCTATTAAGAAACATTTGTAGACGTCATGCGTCCTTCAGCCGCACGCAAGCTCCCCTGAAAATGGCTTGAGGCGTTATATCGGATGATGTATGAGGTCAATTCGCATGAAAGGTCGGAGCGTGGTCCATGAAGTCGGCGCAGCCATCGCCAACCGCCGCAGGGCCAAGGGGCTGACGCAGGCACAGATAGCAGAGGGGATAGGGGTGGAGAAGGAAACCATCAGCCGCATGGAGAACGGTGTGATATCGCCGACCTTGCAGCGCCTGGGACAGATCGCGGAAATCCTCGAATGCCCGCTGAGCGACCTTTTCCGCAAGGATTCGATCGACGTCGCCGAGCAGGCCGAGGCCATCGGCGACCTGCTTCAGGGGTTGGCGGAGAGCGAGCGGGCGCTGGTGGTGAACCTGATCGGCGAGATCGTCAAGGTGCTCAAGGGCCGGCGCAGCCACTAGCGCCGCTGCGAGCGCCCCGCCGGCGGCGGGCGGGGGGCTCAGGTGCGTTCGTTGGGTTCGTCTTCGCCGCGCTGCTGCCACCATTGGCGGCGCACATGCAACTGGGCGGCGAAGGCGCGGGCCAGGGATTCCTGGGAAAAGCGCAGGCCGCGGCGGCCCAGGCGCACCAGCCACCAGGGCCGGCCCTGGACTTCAATGGCCTCGATCTTCACCTCGTCCTGCATGCAGGGTCTCCCGGCTGACGATTTCCAGCTCCTGCTCGCCTGCCTTGCGCGTCTTGAGCAGTGACAGCAGTATGCCGCCAGCGAGCAGGCCGAAGGTTACCCCAAGCGAGAGCACGGCGGGAACCTTGCCGATGAAGCCGTGGGCGAAGATCTTCGCGCCGATGAACACCAGCACCAGGGCCAGGGCGTACTTCAGGTAGACGAAGCGGTGGATCATCGCCGCCAGCGAGAAGTACAGGGCGCGCAGGCCGAGGATGGCGAAGATGTTCGAGGTGTAGACGATGAACGGGTCCTTGGTGATGGCGAAGATCGCCGGCACGCTGTCCACCGCGAACACCACGTCGGCCAGCTCGATCAGGATCAGCGCCAGGAACAGCGGGGTGGCGAAGCGCACCAGCTTGCCGCTGGCGTCCGGCTTGCGCACGAAGAAGTGGTGCTCGTGGAGCTGCTCGGTGACGCGGATGTGCCTGCGCAAAAAGCGCAGCACCGGGTTGTTGGCCAGGTCGGGTTCTTCCTCGTGCCTGACCAGCAGCATCTTCACCCCGCTGAACAGCAGGAAGGCGCCGAACACGTACATGATCCACTCGAACTCGCTGACCAGCGCCGCGCCCAGGCCGATCATGATGGCGCGCATGACGATGGCGCCGAGGATGCCCCAGAACAGCACCTGGTGCTGGTAGCGGCGGGGGATGCCGAAGAAGCCGAAGATCATCGCCATGACGAACACGTTGTCCATCGACAGCGACTGCTCCACCAGGAAGCCGGTGTAGTACTCCATGGCGCTGGTGGCGCCGAACTCGTACCAGACGAAGCCGCCGAAGGCCAGGCCGCAGCTGAAGTAGCCGGCCGAGAGCAGCAGGCTCTCGCGCACGCCGATCTCGTGGTGGTCGCGCTGCAGCACGCCCAGGTCGAGGAACAGGAGGAGGATGACGATGGCCAGGAACAGCAGCCAGAACCAGGCGGCGGTGCCGAGGAAGGGGGTATTGAGGAAATCCAATAGGGGTGCCATGCGGGCCCTCTCTTGCTGTCGTTGTCGAAAGTGACTCCGACATGGCGGTCAGCGACCGTCAGAGGGGCCCGGCGTCACGGCGGGAAAAATAGCAGAGCAGGGTCGCGAGGCAAGCGGGGGAAAGTAACAAGTTCCTACGACCTATTCACTCCTACAGTAACAGCCTAGACCAGGGGCGAGCGCCCTGGGCTGCCCTGGGTCAGTACACCCAGACCTCCACGCGGCGGTTCTTCACCCGGCCTTCCTGGTCGTCGTTGGCCGCCACCGGCAGCGCCGCGCCCATGCCCTCGATGCCGTGGAAGACCACGCCTTCCCTGGCCAGTTCGCGGCGCACCGCCATGGCCCGCAGCTTGGACAGCAGTTGGGCGCGGGCCGGGTCCTGGCGGGCGTCGCCGAAGCCGACCAGCACCGCCTTGCCGTCGAGCTTGTCGTGCTGGCGCAGGTAGGCCAGCAGGCGCTCGACGTCGCGCTGGGCCTTGTTGTCCAGGGTGGCGCTGCCCTCGTGGAAGCGGAAATTCACTGACAGCCGGCGGGCCTCGCGGGCCAGGGCCTTGTACTGCTCGGGCATGCCCTCGGCGGGCTGCACGCGCATGGCCTGCACGCGCTGGCCGACGAAGCCGCTGCCGCTGACCAGGGCCTGGCCGCGGTCGCCCTGGGCGAACTGCACCAGGGCCTGGGCCCAGGGGTTGCGCTCGTTGGGCTTGATGTACAGGTACAGGCGGCGCGACAGCGGGTAGTCCTCGGTGGCGATGCTGCCGGGGGAGGGCAGCATCGCCCGCGACTCGCCATCGGCGATGGCCAGGGCGCGCGCCTTGAGCACCGAGGCCAGGCCGACGAAGCCGATGCCCTGCGGGTCCGCGGCGACCTGGGCCGACAGCGCGTCGCTGGATTCGAAGCGCTGGGCGGAGGCGGCGAGGGCCTTGCCCTGGCTGGCCAGCACCAGTTCCTTGAAGGTATCGAAGGTGCCGGAGTTGTCGTCGCGGGCGTACAGGTGGATGGCGCCGCCGCGGCCGCCGAGTTGCTCCCAGGTCGTCACCTCGCCGGCGAAGACCTGGGCCAACTGGGCGGTGCTCAGCTCGCGCAGCGGGTTGTCCGGGTGCACGACGATGGCCAGGCCGTCGATGCCGATCACCTGCTCGGCCTTGGCGCCGCGCAGGTTGCCCGAGGCGGAAAGGGCCGCGGCCTCGGCGTCCTTGATCGGCCGCGAGGCGGCGGCGATCTCGGCGCTGCCGTCCTTCAGCGCGGCGAAGCCGGTGCTGCTGCCGTGGGCGGCGATCTCCACCACGACGTCGCGGCCCTGGGCGTCGCGGGCGTGGACCCGCGTTTCGTTCTGCGCCTGGCCGGGCTCGGCGAGGATGGCCTTGTAGCCCTGTTCCAGCAGCAGCCCCTTCACCAGCTCCGGCAGCAGGTGCGCGCCTATGGTGTTGGAGCCCTGGATGCGCAGCACCGGCTGGCCCTCCGGGGCGGCGGGCAGGGCGGCGAAGGCGTGCCAGGGCAGGGCGTAGCAGACGAAGGCGATGATCAGCCAGGCGAGGGTGACGGGCCAGGCGTCCTTGTCGTGGCGCGTGAAGTGCGGCATCGGTGATTCCAGGGCGGTTGCGGACGAGGCCGGGAGCATAGGCGGGCAAGGTTTCAGTGCGGTGACGCCGGGCCTCGCGGGCGCGCCGGGTGGGCGCGCCCGCTTTGGCTATAGTCATTCAGCAGCGGCCTGTCCGGGCTGCCGAGCCATTCCCGCAAGGAGCGCCATGTCCCCAGTACGCGGCCTCATCTTCTGCTGTGCCCTGTTGCTGGGCGCGGCGCCGGCCCTGGCCATCGACCAGCCGCCGCTGCAGCCGCTGACCCTCTCCGGCTACAGCGCGCACATGCCCGACAGCTGGCTGAGCCCCGCCGAGCGGGCCTGGCTGGCGCAGCGCGGCCCGCTGCGCGTCGGCGTGGCGCAGGTCGACCGGCCGCCGCTGCAGATCGTCGGCGGCGGCCGCCTGGAGGGCGTCAGCGCCGACTACCTGGGGCTGCTGGCCGGCGGCTACCAGCGCGTCTACGCCTACCCCTCGCGGGAGGCGGCCCTGGAGGCGCTGCGCAAGGGCGAGATCGACATGGTCTGCGGCGGCACCGCCAGCGAGGCCGAGGCCCGCGGCCTGCTGCTCAGCCGCACCTACCTGCAGGACCAGCCGGTGCTGGTCAGCGACGATGCCCGCCCGTTCGACGCCAGCCGCCCCGGCACCACCCTCGCGCTGGTGGCCGACTACCTGCGCCTGGCCCAGGTGCAGGCGGCCTATCCCAACAGCCGCGTCCTGCTCTTCGCCTCGCCGCTGCGGGCCCTGGAGGCGCTGAGCCTGGGCAACGTCGACGGCATGCTCGGCGATGCGCTGTCGGTGCACTACCTGATCAACATGAACTACCTGTTCAACCTGCGCATCGACAACTTCGCGCCGCTGGAGAGCGCCGGTTTCGGCTTCCTCATGCGCCCCGGCGAGGAGCGCCTGCTCGGCCTGGTGGACCGCGGCCTGGCGCGCATCGACGTGCAGCGCAACGAGGAAATCCTACGCCGCTGGAGCGCCGGCGAGCGCCTGCGCCTGGGCGGCCAGCGGGTGGTACTGACGCCGCGGGAAAACCGCTGGCTGGCCGAGCACCCGCGGGTGCCGGTGGTGGTCAACCGCCACAGCGGCTCGCTGGCCCAGGCCGACGCCGACGGGCGCGTCAGCGGCATCGCCCGCGATTACCTGGACCTGCTGGGCCAGCGCTCCGGCCTGCGCTTCGCCTATGCCGCGGTGGACGACTACGCCGACGTGTTCCGCGAGCTGCACGCCGGGCGCGCCTGGCTGACGCCGGTGGTGCCGCCGAGCAACGAGGGCCTGGCGCTGCTACCGCCCTACCTGCGGGCCACCATGCTCCTGGTGATGCGCAAGGACGCGGCGGCCGTCCACGACCTCCACGACCTGGCCGGCAAGCGCGTGTCCATCGCCATCGACCCCTACCTCAACCGCGCGCTCATCGAGCGCTACCCGGACACCCGCCTGGAGTCGGCGGGCAACCAGCGCCAGGCCCTGCGCGAGGTGGCCGAGCAGCGCAGCGAGGCGGCCGTCAGCACCCTGTTCAGCGCCCGCGCGCTGATCGCCGGCGAGTTCAAGGACAGCCTCAAGGTCGCCGGCATACTCGAAGACCTGAGCACCCCCTTCAGCATCGGCGTGCGCCCGGACCAGCCGGAGCTCTACTCCATCCTGGAGAAGGCCCAGCTGTCGGTGGACCCGGAGGAGGTGGCCGAACTGGTGCGGCGCTGGGAGCCGCGCCTGGCCTCCGGCGGCGGCGACTTCTGGGCCGAGCACCGCCAGGCGATCCTCAGCGGCGCCGCGCTGGCCGGTGCGCTGGTGCTGCTGTCGCTGGTCTGGGGCTTCTACCTCAACCGCCAGGTGCTACGCACGCGGCGCGCCGAGCGGCGCCTGGGCGCCCAGGTGGGGCTGCTCAACGAATTGATCGAGGCGCTGCCCAACCCGGTCTACCGGCTCGACCGCGAGGGCCACCTGGACCTCTGCAACCAGGCCATGCTGCGCATGTTCGACGCGCGCCCGGAGGACTGCCTGGGCAAGGCCATCGGCGAGCTGGGCTGGTTCCCCGAGGAGGAGGCCGAGCGCCTGATGCAGGTGCACCGCCAGCAGGTGACCGACGGCGAGATGCCGGCGCCGGGCGACTACGTGCTGCGCCTGCGCGACGGCGATCACTACGTCTACCACTGGGCGGTGGCCCAGCACGATGGCGACGGCGTGGTGCAGGGCGTGATCGGTGGCTGGGTCGACCTGACCGAGCGCCAGCAACTGATCAACCAGCTGGAGCGCGAGCGGCAGCGCGCGGACCAGGCCAGCGCCGCCAAGAGCCAGTTCCTCTCCACCATGAGCCACGAGATCCGCACGCCGATGAACGCCATCGTCGGCCTGCAGGAGCTGGTGCTGGAAAAGGCCCGCGACGGCGTGCTCGACCGCGAGGCGCTGGAGGTGGCGCAGGACGCCGCGCGGGCCCTGCTGATGCTGATCGGCAACGTGCTGGACCTGGCGCGCATCGAGTCCGGGCGCATCGATTCCACGCCGCAGCCGGCGCTGCTGCGCCGCGAGATCGAAGGCGCGGTGGCGCTGTTCGCCGGCCTGGCCACGCAGAAGGGCCTGGGCCTGGACCTGGAAACCGAGGGCGAGCTGGACCACTGGGTGCTGCTGGATGCTCTGCGCTTCAAGCAGGTGCTGTTCAACCTGCTGAACAACGCGGTGAAGTTCACCGAGCGCGGCGGCGTGCGCGTGCGGGCCAGCGCCCGGCGCCAGGGCGAGCGCCTGGAGCTGCTGGTGGAGGTGATCGACAGCGGCATCGGCATTTCCGCCGAGGACCAGGCCCGGCTGTTCCAGCCCTTCGTCCAGGTGGAGCCGGGCGCCAGGGGCCAGGGCACCGGCCTGGGCCTGCACATCAGCCAGCGCCTGGTGCAACTGATGGGCGGCGCCTTCGGCCTGCACAGCGAGCCCGGCCAAGGCTCCTGTTTCAGCGTGCGCCTGCCGCTGGCGCTCACCGAGGCGCCGCCGGACACCGCGCAACCGGGCACCAGCGCCAGCGTCCCGGGCGGCCTGCGGGTGCTGGCGGTGGACGACCACCCGGCCAACCGCATGGTGTTCCGCCAGCAGTTGGCGCACCTGGGCCACAGCGCCACCCTGGCGGCCGGCGGCGAGGAGGGCTGGCAGGCCTGGCTGGCCGGCGACTTCGCCGCGGTCATCACCGATTGCCGGATGCCCGGCGTCGACGGCTACGAGCTGAGCCGGCGCATCCGCGCCCACGAGCGCGAGCAGGGGCGGCGGCCGTGCCGGGTGATCGGCGCCACGGCCAACGCCCAGGAGGAAGAAGTGCAGCGCTGCCGCGACGCCGGCATGGACCAGGTGCTGTTCAAACCGCTGACCCTCGAGGTGCTGGCCCAGGCGCTGGCCGGCGCGCAGGCCGCGGCGCCGGACGAGCCGGCCGACGATGCGGTCTTCGACCTGAGTGGCCTGTTCGGCCCGCAGCCGCTGGAGAGCGAGGCGGCGCGGGAGTTCGTGCGCACCCTGGCGCAGGCCAATGCCGGCGACATCGAGCAGTTGCACCAGGCCCGCAACCGTGGCGACCGCAAGGCGCTGGGCGACCTGGCGCACCGCCTGGCCGGCGCCGCGGCGATCATCGGCGCCGCCGAGGCGGAAGGGCATTGCCGCGCCCTGCAGCGAATCTGCGAAGGCGATGGGGAAGGACTGGAAGCGCGCCTGGGCCAGGCCGATGCGGCGCTGGCCGAACTGCAGCGCGCGCTGGCCGACTGGCTGGCGCGCGCCGCTGGCTGATCAGCTCAGCTTGAGCCAGATGGGCGCGTGGTCGGAGGGTTTTTCCATGCCGCGGATCTGGTAATCGATGCCGGCATCGGCCAGGCGCGGGCGCAGCGCCTCGGAGGCGAGGATGACGTCGATGCGCAGGCCGCGCTTGGGCTCGTCCTCGAAGCCGCGGCTGCGGTAGTCGAACCAGCTGAAGCGGTCGTTCACCTGCGGGTGCAACTGGCGGAAGCTGTCCACCAGGCCCCAGGCCTTGAGCTTGCCCAGCCACTCGCGCTCCTCGGGGAGGAAGCTGCATTTGCCGGTGCGCAGCCAGCGCTTGCGGTTCTCCTCGCCGATGCCGATGTCGCAGTCCTCCGGCGAGATGTTGATGTCGCCCATGATCACCAGGCGCTGCTCGGGCTTGAACTGGCTTTCCAGCAGCTGCTGCAGGTCGGCGTAGAAGCGCTGCTTGGCCGGGAACTTCACCGGGTGCTCGCGGCTT
Source organism: Pseudomonas sp. NBRC 100443 (assembly GCF_030268185.1). Taxonomy (NCBI): domain Bacteria; kingdom Pseudomonadati; phylum Pseudomonadota; class Gammaproteobacteria; order Pseudomonadales; family Pseudomonadaceae; genus Pseudomonas; species Pseudomonas sp. NBRC 100443. Next base: position 157,461 of record NZ_BSQE01000008.1, on the reverse strand, counting down.
TCGCCCTGGGGGAAGTAGCCGTTCATCACGGTGATCGGCTGGCCGTCGGCGTCGGCGAAGGTGCCCCAGATGAAGCGGCGCTGGGCGTCCTCGCCGTCGTTGGGGAAGCCGTAGCGGATTTCCAGTGGCGCCTGGCGCGAGAGCAGGGCCACGCCGTAGTGGCCCTTCTGGCCGTGGAAGTGCACCTGGTAGCCCAGGGCCTCGATCTCTTCGCGGGGGAACTGGTCGTCGGCGACCTTGGTTTCCTGCAGGCCGATGACGTCGGGCTGGTGCGTCTCGACGATCGCCTTGAGTTGGGCGGGGCGGGCACGCAAGCCATTGATATTGAAAGAGACGATTTTCATCCGCAGCGTCCTGGGCAAAGTGACGATGCTAGCCGCTGGCGCCGGCAGCGGCAAATGCCGCGACGGCCCGAAGGCGGCCGCTGGCGGTGCGGGCGCGGCGCTGCTAGGGTTCGGCTCTGGGCCCAAACACGATAACAAGAGGTGTCCGCATGCCTGAGACGCTCGCCGAAGTCCGCCTGCTGGGCGATTCCTACGCCCGGGAGATCCGCTCGCTGCTCTACCACGCCTACCGCCACGAGCCGACCTTCGCCTACCTGTTCGAAAGCGACCGCCCCGGCTTCGACCAGCGGGTGCGCGCCACCGTGCGCGAGCTGACCAACCGGCACCTGTCCGAAGACCTGCCGGTGCTCGGCCTGGTGATCGACGAGCGCCTGGTGGCGGTGGCGCTGATCGCCCCGCCGCAACGCCGCCTGGACATCACCGACAGCTGGGCCTGGCGCATGCGCATGCTGCTCACCACCGGCTTCCGCTGCACGCGGCGCTACCTGGCCTACCACGAGGCCGTGCTCGGCTGCCTGCCGCCGGGGCCCTACCACGTGCTGCCGCTGCTGGGCGTGCACCCGGAATTCCAGGGCCGCCACCTTGGCGAGCAACTGCTCGACGCCCTGCATGCCTGGTGCGTCGACGACGTGGATTCCCAGGGCCTGGTGCTGGACACCGGCAACGCCCGCTACCTGGATTTCTACCGCCGCCACGGCTACGAGGAGGTAGGCGAAGTGGCGCTGGGGCCGCTGCGCGAACACGTGCTGTTCCACCCCAATCCGCAGCCGGAAACGCGCCTGGCCCGCGAGGGCTGATAGCCCCTCGCCATCGCGCAAAGCCGCGGCGCAGGGGCCGCGGCGCTGGATTGTCACGGCCATCGTGCTAGCATCTCGCGCCATGAGACTCCAAGGAACGATTCGGCTAGCGCTGATGGGCCTGCTGTGCTGGATCGGCGCGGCAGTGGCAGCGGAAAGCCAGCTCGACGTACGTATCGACCCCGCCAACTCTGCGCTCAAGGCCAATATCGAGGCCTATGTGGGCAGCGTGGAAGGGCGCGACGAAACCGCCCTGCGACGCCTGCGCCGCACGGTCCAGCAGCAGGCCGTGCAGGCCGCCCAGGCGCTGGGCTACTACCAGGCGCGCATTCGCGCGCGGGTGCGCGGCGACGACAAGAACCCGCGCCTGCGCATCGACGTCTCGCCCGGCGAGCCGGTGAAGCTGCGCACGGTCGACATCCGCATCGAGGGGCCGGCGGCGAAGCTTGCGAACTTCCGCGTGCCCGGCGGCGATACTTTGAAGCCCGGCGCGCAGCTCAACCACGGCACCTACGAGGACGCCAAGCGGCTGATCCAGAACCAGGCCTCGCGCTTCGGCTTCTTCCGCGGCCATTTCACCCGCCAGCAACTGCGCGTCGACCCCGAGGCCGGGGTGGCCGACATCGAGCTGGTCTACGCCAGCGGCCCGCGCTTCGCCCTCGGCGCGGTCAGCTTCAGCGGCGACTACCCCTTCGACGAGGAACTGCTGCGGCGCATGGTGCCCTTCCGGCAGGGCGAGGCCTACGACTCCGAACTCATCGCCGACCTCAACCAGGCCCTGCAGTCCAGCGGCTACTTCGACGGCGTGCGCGTCGACGCCTCGCCGCTGCAGGCCAAGGGCGAGAGCATCCCGGTGGCGGTCCACCTCAGCGCGCGCAAGCCGCGCTCGCTCGGCGTCGGCCTGGGCTTCTCCACCGACGTGGGGCCGCGCGCCAAGTTCAGCTGGACGCGCCACTGGGTCAACCCCCAGGGCCACAGCCTGGGCACCGAGGCCGAAGTCTCCGGGCCGCGGCAGAACGTCGGCGCCTGGTACGAGGTGCCGCTGGACCCGCCGCTGACCGACAAGCTGCGCTTCACCACCGGCTACCAGAACGAAGACCTGGTGGACACCGAGAGCAAGCAGTTCACCCTCGGCGGCGAGTGGCTGCGCAAGCTGCCCAGCGGCTGGCAGCGCTCGTTCTCCCTGGGCTGGCTGCACGAGGAATACCTGCTGGGCGACGACTCGGGCAACAGCAGCTTCCTCATGCCCGGCTTCGGCTATTCCATCCTGCACGCCGACAACAAGGTCGACCCCCACCAGGGCTACCGCCTGCAGCTGGAAACCAAGGTAGCCAAGGAGGGCCTGCTGGCCGACGCCGACCTGGCCCACGTCAGCGCCATGGCCAAGGGCCTGACCACCTTCGCCGGCGGCCACCGCCTGCTGGGCCGCGCCCAGGTCGGCTTCATCGCCACCAACGACTATTCGAGCATCCCGCCGTCGCTGCGCTTCTTCGCCGGCGGCGACCAGAGCGTGCGCGGCTACGACTACCAGACGCTGTCGCCGAAGAACTCCCGGGGCGACCGCATCGGCGGGCGCTACATGGTCGCCGGCAGCGTCGAGTACCAGTACCCGCTGGCCGAAAAGTGGCGCCTGGCGACCTTCATCGACCAGGGCAACTCCTTCAACTCGCTGGACTTCCCCTCGATCAAGACCGGCGTCGGCTTCGGCATCCGCTGGGTGTCGCCGGTGGGGCCGCTGCGCCTGGACCTGGCCGACGGCCTGGACGAGGGCGGCGGCTGGCGCATCCACTTCTCCATGGGGCCCGAGCTGTGAAGCGCCTGTTGAAATACCTGGTGGCCGCGCTGCTCGGCCTGATCCTGCTGCTGGCCGTGGCGCTGGCCGCCATCCTCGGCAGCGAGGCCGGCAGCCGCTGGGCCCTGGGCCTGGTGCCGGGCCTGCAGGTGCAGGGCTATGCCGGCCGGCTGGGCGGCGCCTGGCAGGCCGAGCGCCTGGCCTGGAGCGACGGCGCCACCGAGCTGGAGGTCGAGCGGCCGCAGTTCGCCTGGTCGCCCGCCTGCCTGCTGCAAGGCGCGCTGTGCATCGACCGCCTGATCGTCGAGCGCGTGCAGCTGCGCCTGGCGCCGGGGCCAGCGGAACCCAGCGAGGGGCCGATCCAGCTGCCGGCGTTGAAACTGCCCCTGGCCGTGCGCCTGGGCGAGGTGCGCCTGGGCAGCTTCCTGCTCGATGGCAACGAACAGGTCAGCAACGTCCAGGCCAGCGCCCACTGGGAGGCCGACGGCCTGCACATCGACGTGCTCAAGGCCGCCCGCGGCGACTTGGCCGTGGACCTGAGCGGCCTGCTCACCCCGCAGGGCAACTGGCCGTTGCAGGCCCAGGGCAGCCTGCGCCTGCCGGCGCCCGGCGAGCAGCCCTGGGAGTTGAAACTGCAAGCCAAGGGCGAACTGCTCGGCCACCTGCTGCTGGAAGCCGACAGCAGCGGCTACCTGCAAGGCCACCTGAGCGGCGACCTGCAACCGTTGGCGGAGAACCTGCCGGCCAGCGCGAAGATCAGTGCCGACGGCTTCCGCGGCGCGGCCGACCTGCCCGACACCCTGGTGCTGAACAAGGTGCAGCTGCAAGCGGCGGGCGACCTGGCCGCCGGCTACCGCATCAACGGTTCGGCCGTGCTGCCGGGGGAGGGCGGCGACGTCGCCCTGGCCTTGCAGGGCCGCGTCGACGCCAAGGGCGCGGACATCGCGGCGCTGAACCTCACCGCCGCGCCGGAACAGCGCCTGGGCCTGAGCGGCCGCCTCGACTGGCAGGAGGGTTTCGCCGCCGATGCCAAGCTGGACTGGCTGGACTTCCCCTGGCTGCGCCTGTATCCCATGGAGCCGCCGCCGGTCTCCATGCACCGCCTGCAAGCCGACCTGCAGTACCGCGACGAGGCCTACCTGGGCAACTTCGCCGCCGAACTCAGCGGCCCGGCCGGCGCCTTCCAGCTCAGCAGCCCGGTGTCCGGCAATTTCGCCGAGGTGCACCTGCCGTCGCTGCAACTGGTCGCCGGGCAGGGCAAGGCCGAGGGCAGCCTGGGCCTGAAGTTCGCCGACACCCTGGCCTGGGACGCGCAACTGAAGCTGAGCGACTTCGACCCGGCCTACTGGGTCGCCGAACTGCCGGGCAAGCTCGGCGGGCCGCTGAGCAGCCAGGGCAGTTTCAAGAACGGCGTGCTCGCCGTGCAGGCCAACCTCGACCTGCAGGGGCGCCTGCGCGGCCAGCCGGCGGTCTTCAAGACCGCCGCCAACGGCCAGGGCCAGAACTGGAAGGTCGACGGCCTGGAACTGCGCCTGGGCGACAACCGCATCAGCGGCCAGGCCAGCCTCGACCAGCGCCTGGCCGGGCGCCTGGACATCGCCCTGGCGCGCCTGGGCCAGCTCTGGCCGCAATTGCAGGGCCAGTTGAACGGCCGCCTCGACCTGGCCGGCAGCCTCAAGGCGCCCCAGGGCGAACTGAGCCTCAAGGGCCAGCGCCTGGCCTTCCAGGACAACGGCGTGCGCAGCCTCGACCTCAGCGCCCGCCTCGACGCCGCCCAGCGCGGCCGCCTGGAGCTGCTGGCCGACGGCGTGCGCGCCGGCGACACGCGCCTGGGCCAGTTCAAGGCCAGCGGCCAGGGCGACCTGCAACGCCAGCAGCTCGACCTGTCCCTGCAAGGCCGCCCGCTGGTGCTGGCGCTGGGCTTCGACGGCACTTGGAACGGCCGCGACTGGCGCGGCCGCCTGGCCAAGGGCGAAATCCACAGCGGCGGCCAGGACTGGCGCCTGCAACAGCCGGCGCGCCTGGAGCGCCTGGCCGATGGCCGCCTGAACCTGGGCGCGCACTGCTGGGCCTCCGGCCCGGCCAGCCTCTGCGGCGGCGAGCAGCGCCTGCTGCCGGAGCCGCAGCTGCGCTGGCAACTGCGCGACTTCCCGCTGGACAGCCTGGCGCGCTGGCTGCCCGAGGACTTCGCCTGGCAGGGCAAGCTCAACGGCGACGTCAAGCTCGACCTGCCGGCCCGCGGCCCCAACGGCAACATCCTGCTGGACGCCGGCGCCGGCACCCTGCGCCTGAAAGAACAGGACCAGTGGCTCGACTTCCCCTACCAGAGCCTGCGCCTGGAAAGCCGCCTGACGCCCACCCGCATCGACAGCAGCCTGCAGTTCCACGGCAACCAGCTCGGCACCCTGGACGCCCAGGCGGTGCTCGACCCGCGGCCGAAGAACAAGCCACTGAGCGGCAGCTTCACCCTCGCCGGGCTGGACTTGGCGGTGGCGCGGCCCTTCGTGCCCATGGTCGAGACGCTCAAGGGCCGCCTGGACGGCAACGGGCGCATTTCCGGCGGCCTCATGCAGCCGCGCCTGGACGGCGAACTGCGGCTTTCCGGCGGCGAGCTGTCCGGCGGCGACCTGCCGACGCGCCTGGCCAACCTGCAGGTGCTGGCGCGTATCGCCGGCGAGCGCGTCGACCTCAGCGGCACCTGGAGCGGCGGCGACAAGGGCAACGGCAGCCTGGGCGGCTACCTGGCCTGGAGCCAGGGCCTGGACATGGACCTGGCGGTGCGCGGCACGGACCTGCCGGTGAGCGTCGAGCCCTATGCCAACCTCGAAGTCACCCCGGACCTGGCGCTGCGCATGGCCGACCAGAAGCTCAGCGTTTCCGGCAAGGTGCAGGTGCCGCGCGGGGCCATCGTCATCCGCCAGCTGCCGCCCTCGACGGTGAAGCTCTCCGACGACACCCTGATCGTCGGCGCGCCGCCCAAGGAGCAGGGCGGCCCCCACCTGGCCATGGACGTGGACGTGCTGGTCGGCCAGGACAAGCTGACCTTCAGCGGCTTCGGCCTGAGCGCCGAGCTGGCCGGCCAGGTGCACATCGGCGACGACATGGACACCCGCGGCGAACTGAGCCTGAACAAGGGCCGCTACCGGGCCTACGGGCAGAAACTCAGCATCCGCCGCGCGCGCCTGCTGTTCGCCGGCCCCATCGACCAGCCGTACCTGGACATCGAGGCGATCCGCAAGGTCGACGACGTGATCGCCGGCCTGCGCCTGACCGGCAACGCCGAGCAGCCGCGCAGCGAGGTGTTCTCGGAGCCGGCGATGAGCCAGGAGCAGGCGCTGTCCTACCTGGTCATGGGCCGCCCGCTGTCCACCGGCGAGGACAGCAACATGCTCGGCGAGGCCGCCCTGGCCCTGGGCCTGGCCGGCAGCGCGCCGATCACCGGCGAGGTGGCCAGGCAGCTGGGCATCAAGGACTTCGAGCTGGGCACCGAGGGCACCGGCACCAGCACCAGCGTGGTCGCCAGCGGCCAGCTCTCCGAGCGCCTGAGCCTGCGCTACGGCGTGGGCGTGTTCGAGCCGGCCAACACCATCGCCCTGCGCTACCTGCTGAGCAAGAAGGTCTACCTGGAGGCCGCCAGCGGTTTGGCCAGTTCGCTGGACATCTTCTACAAGCGCGACTTCTGAGAGAGGCAGTCAGGTTGCGAATGATGTCAGCGAATTTTCGCGCATCATTCTCGGCCCATATCTGACTGCGACATGGATATCGTGACCGCCCACTCAACTCCACGGACGGCGCGATGGTTTCGGTCTATCAACTCAAATCGAGCTTCCAGAATCTGCTGCGGCCATTGGTGGTGCGCCTGCATTCCCGGGGCGCGACGGCCAACCAGGTGACACTGGCGGCCTGTGCGCTATCGATGCTGGTGGCCTCCTTGGTGGCTGGCCTGGCTGCGCACCCTTGGGTGTTTGCCCTGATCCCGCTGTGGATGTTCCTGCGCATGGCACTCAATGCCATGGACGGCATGCTGGCCCGCGAATTCGGGCAGCAGTCGCCCCTCGGCGCCTACCTCAACGAACTTACCGACGTGGTCGCCGATGCCGCGCTCTACCTGCCGTTCGCCTTGCTGCCAGGGGTGACCCCGGCCTGGGTGGTGCTGGTGGTGTTGCTGGCGCTGCTCGCCGAATACGCCGGCGTGCTGGGGCACATGGTCGGTGCCTCGCGGCGCTACGACGGCCCCATGGGCAAGAGCGACCGAGCGCTGTGCTTTGGCGTGCTCGGCGCCGGAATTGCCAGTGGCTTGTTGCCGACGGCCTGGATCGACCCAGCCATGTGGTTGCTGGCTGCGCTGCTGGCGCTGACCGTGGTCAACCGCGTCAGCCAGGGCCTGGCCGCGCTGCGTCAGGACTGATGGCCGCGCTCGTCTGCCGGTTCACCCTGGCCCTCTGAAGGAACCCACGGATGCTGGAAAACTCCTCGCCTACGCCATCATCGCCAGCGCCCGCACGGTCACCGGCCTGCGCAGCCTGTGGCTGGGCACCACGCCGAAGGCGGTACAACGCATCTACTATGCCAACCACAGCAGCCATGGCGACTTCGTCCTGCTCTGGGCCTCGTTGCCGCCGGAGCTGCGCCCGCGTACCCGGCCGGTGGCCGGCGCCGACTATTGGGGCAAACCCGGCCTGCGCGGCTTCGTCATCAACCGGGTGTTCAACGGCGTGCTCATCGAGCGCCAGCGCAGCGAAGCCGATGGCAACCCGCTGGCGCCGATCGAACGCGCGCTGGCCGCCGGCGACTCGCTGATCCTGTTCCCCGAGGGCACGCGCAACCTGTGGACGACGAGGTGCGCCTGCTGCCGTTCAAGAGCGGCATCTACCACCTTTCCCGCGCCCATCCGCAGGTGGAGCTGGTGCCGGTGTGGATCGCCAACCTCAACCGGGTGATGCCCAAGGGCCGCGCGCTGCCGTTGCCGCTGCTGTGCACCCTGAGCTTCGGCACGCCGCTGGCGGCGCAGGCCGACGAGGCCAAGGAGGCTTTCCTCGAGCGCGCCCGTGAGTCGCTACTGGCCCTGGCGCCGGCGGAGGGGCACTGAAATGGACGGGCAGACCTGGCTGCTGTTCGCCGGCATCGGCGCGATCCTCCTCTGCGCCTCGATAATCGGCGCCGTCCTGCGCTGGCGCGTGGCCCCCGGGCCGCACGCGGTGATCGACAACCTCAATGCGCGGATCAAGGCCTGGTGGGCCATGGTCGCGGTGATCGGCTGCGCCTTCGCCCTTGGCAACTGGGCGGTGATCCTGCTGTTCTATGGCGTGTCGTTCTACGCGCTGCGTGAATTCATGACCTTGATGCCGACCCGGCGCAGCGACTACCCGGCACTAGTGGCGGCGTTCTACTTCGTGCTGCCGATGCAGTACCTGCTGGTCGCCATCGACTGGTACGGGATGTTCTCCATCTTCATCCCGGTCTACGTGTTCCTCCTGCTGCCGATCCTGGCCTCGCTGGGCGGCGACGCCAAGCACTTCCTCGAACGCGCCTCCAAGGTGCAGTGGGGGCTGATGCTGGCGGTGTACTGCATTTCCTTCGTGCCGGCGCTGCTGACCCTGGACATACCCGGCTTCGAGGGCCGCAACCTGCTGCTGATCGCCTATCTGGTGATAGTGGTGCAGCTCTCCGACGTGCTGCAGTACGTGTGCGGCAAGCTGTTCGGCAGACGCAGGATAGCCCCCAACCTGTCACCGTCGAAAACCGTGGAAGGCTTCGTCGGCGGCGTGGCGCTGGCCACTGCGATCGGCACCGCGCTTTACTGGATCACCCCCTTCGCGCCCTGGCAGGCGTTGCTGATGGCGCTGCTGCTGAATGTGCTGGGCTTCTTCGGCGGCCTGGTGATGTCGGCGATCAAGCGCGACCGCGGAGTCAAGGACTGGGGGCACATGATCGAGGGCCACGGCGGCATGCTCGACCGGCTGGACTCGGTGTGTTTCGCCGCGCCGATCTTCTTCCACGCGGTGCGCTACTGGTGGACCTGAGGGCCGCCTGCCGCGCCTTCATGGCATCTTAAGGAACTCCTCGCAGACTCCCGCTGCCGCCGGTCAGGGCGGCAGTGATCGGGGAGTCGCCATGCATTTCGAACAGATCAGAACCCACCTGCTGGAGTTCCTCAACAAGGGCCTGCCCGCCCGGCAGCTGCGCCGGCTGGTGCTGCTCGACCTGCTGCGCGGCTCGGCGGCCGGGCGCCAGGCCCCGGCGCAACTGGCCCAGGGCATGCTGGAATGGTCGGTGCTGGAGCCGCAGGCGCTGTTCGAGCGCCTGGGCAGCCGCCGCGAGGGTCTGAGCGAGGCCGAGGCCGCCGAGCGGCGGGAGAGCGTCGGGCTCAACGAGGTCGACCAGGAGCGCCCGATGCCCTGGTGGCGGCACCTGTGGCTGTGCTACTGCAACCCCTTCAACCTGCTGCTCAGCGTGCTGGCGCTGGTGTCGCTGTTCACCGGCGACAGCGAGGCGGCGGTGGTGATCGGCGCCATGGTGGGCATTTCCACGCTGCTGCGCTTCGTCCAGGAGAAGCGCTCCAACGACGCCGCCGAGCAGCTCAAGGCCATGGTCAGCAACACCGCCACCGTGTTCCGCTACCCCGAGGGCGGGCAGGGCGCGGCGCTGCGCCTGGAGGTGCCGATCCGCCAACTGGTGCCCGGCGAGGTGCTGTGGCTGTCGGCCGGCGACATGGTGCCGGCGGACGTGCGCCTGTTCAGCGCCAAGGACCTGTTCGTCAGCCAGGCGGCGCTCACCGGCGAGTCGCTGCCGGTGGAGAAGTTCGCCCAGGTCCGCGACGCCCGCCAGGGCAACCCGCTGGAGCGCGACAGCCTGTGCTTCATGGGCACCACCGTGGTCAGCGGCTCGGCCCGCGCGGTGGTGGTCGGCACCGGCGCGCAGACCTACTTCGGCTCCCTGGCCGAACGGGTGATCGCCAGCGACCACACGCCCACCGCCTTCCAGGCCGGGGTCAACAAGGTCAGCTGGCTGCTGATCCGCTTCATGCTGGTGATGGCGCCCATCGTCCTGCTGCTCAACGGCTTCACCAAGGGCGACTGGCTGCAGGCGGCGCTGTTCGCGCTGTCCATCGCCGTGGGCCTGACCCCGGAAATGCTGCCGATGATCGTCACCTCGACCCTGGCCAAGGGCGCGGTGGTGCTGAGCCGGCGCAAGGTCATCGTCAAGCGCCTGGACGCCATCCAGAACTTCGGCGCCATGGACATCCTCTGCACCGACAAGACCGGCACCCTGACCCAGGACCGCATCGTCCTGGAACGCCACACCGACGCCTTCGGCGAGGTGGAGGACCGGGTGCTGCAGCTGGCCTTCCTCAACAGCCACTACCAGACGGGGCTTAAGAACCTGCTGGACGTGGCCGTGCTCGAACACGTGGAACTGCGCCAGGCGCTGCGGGTGGACAGCCGCTACCGCAAGGTCGACGAAATCCCCTTCGACTTCGCCCGCCGGCGCATGTCGGTGGTGGTCAGCGAGCGCGATGACCACCATCTGCTGATCTGCAAGGGCGCCCTGGAGGAAGTGTTGGCGGTGTGTACCTCGGTGCGCGAGCAGGAGCGCGTCGAACCGCTGACCGGCGAACGCCTGGCGTGCATCCGCGCGGTGGCCGAGGCGCTCAACCAGGACGGCCTGCGGGTGGTCGCGGTGGCCACCCGCGAGCTGCCGACCAACCGCGACACCTACGGCCTGGCCGACGAGCAGGGGCTGTGCCTGGACGGCTACATCGCCTTCCTCGACCCGCCCAAGGAAACCACCGCCCCGGCCCTGCGCGCCCTGGCCGCCAACGGCGTGGCGGTGAAGGTGCTGACCGGCGACAACGAGCGGGTGACGCTGAAGGTCTGCCGCGACGTCGGCCTGCAGGTGGACGGCGTGTTGCTGGGCCCGCAGCTGGACGACATCGCCGACGCCGAGCTGGGCGAACTGGCCGAGCGCACCACGCTGTTCGCCAAGCTGACGCCGACGCACAAGGAACGCCTGGTCCGCGTGCTGCGCGAGCGCGGCCACGTGGTGGGCTTCCTCGGCGACGGCATCAACGACGCCCCGGCGCTGCGCAGCGCGGACATCGGCATCTCGGTGGACTCGGCGGTGGACATCGCCAAGGAAGCGGCCGACCTGATCCTCCTGGAAAAGAGCCTGATGGTGCTGGAGGAGGGCGTGGTGGAAGGGCGGCGCACCTTCGCCAACATGCTCAAGTACATCCGCATGACCGCCAGCTCCAACTTCGGCAACGTGTTCAGCGTGCTGGTGGCCAGCGCCTTCATCCCGTTCCTGCCGATGCTGCCGATGCAACTGCTGGTGCAGAACCTGCTGTACGACATCTCGCAGATCGCCATCCCCTTCGACGGCGTGGACGCCGAACAGCTGAGCCGCCCGCAGCAGTGGAACCCCGACGGCCTGGGGCGCTTCATGGTGTTCTTCGGGCCGTTGAGCTCGATCTTCGACATCACCACCTTCCTGGTGCTCTGGCACGTATTCGGCGCCAACGCCCCGGCCCACCAGGCGCTGTTCCAGTCCGGCTGGTTCGTCGAGGGGCTGCTCTCGCAGCTGCTGGTGGTGCACATGATCCGTACCCGGCGCATCCCCTTCCTGCAGAGCCGCGCCTCCTGGCCGCTGCTGGCGATGACCGCGGGCATAGGCGCGCTGGCGATCTTCCTGCCCATGGGGCCGCTGGCGCGCTACTTCCACATGCAGCCGCTGCCGCCGGGCTACTGGCCGTGGCTGGTGGCGATCCTGCTGGGCTACATGGGGCTGACGCAGGCGGTGAAGGGGTGGTTCGCGCGGCGGTATGGGTGGTCGTAGGGCTTGAGGGAATCGCGGACGGAGTCCGCTAGGTGCCAGGAAGCACGGCTTTTCGTAGGATAGCGTTGAGCGAAGCGATACCCATCACCACGGCAGCATGGGTATCGCAAGCTCAACCCATCCTACGAAGAGCACCTCGGCGCAAGACAGTTGCTCCTACAGGAAGCACGGGCGTAGGAGCGGACCTTGTCCGCGATGGCCGGATGTTCCGGCGCGGTTCGCGGATGAGATCCGCTCCTACGCTGCCCCACCCGCGCCATTCCCATGTAGGAGCGCGCCCTGCGCGCGATTCGCGGGCAGGGCCCGCTCCTACAGTTCCAGGAAAGCCCCGTAGGATGGGTTGAGCGAAGCAATACCCATCACCACGGCAGCATGGGTATCGCAAGCTCAACCCATCCTACGAAGAGCACCTCGGCGCAAGACAGTTGATCCTACAGGAAGCACGGGCGTAGGAGCGGACCTTGTCCGCGATGGCCGAATGTTCCGGCGCGGTTCGTGGATGAGATCCGCTACGCTGCCCCACCCGCGCCATTCCCATGTAGGAGCGCGCCCTGCGCGCGATTCGCGGGCAGGGCCCGCTACGGTGCCAGGAAGCACGGCTTTTCGTAGGATGGCGTTGAGCGAAGCGATACCCATCACCACGGCAGCATGGGTATCGCAAGCTCAACCCATCCTACGAAGAGCACCTCGGCGCAAGACAGTTGCTCCTACAGGAAGCACGGGCGGAGCGGACCTTGTCCGCGATGGCCGGATGTTCCGGCGCGGTTCGCGGATGAGATCCGCCTACGCTGCCCCACCCGCGCCATTCCCATGTAGGAGCGCGCCCTGCGCGCGATTCGCGGGCAGGGCCCGCTCCTACAGTTCCAGGAAAGCCCCATAGGATGGGTTGAGCAAAGCGATATCCATCACCACGGCAGCATGGGTATCGCAAGCTCAACCCATCCTACGAAGAGCACCTCGGCGCAAGACAGTTGCTCTACAGGAAGCACGGGCGTAGGAGCGGACCTTGTCCGCGATGGCCGGATGTTCCGGCGCGGTTCGCGGATAAGATCCGCTCCTACGCTGCCCCACCCGCGCCATTCCCATGTAGGAGCGCGCCCTGCGCGCGATTCGCGGGCAGGGCCCGCTCCTACAGTTCCAGGAAAGCCCCCGTAGGATGGGTTGAGCGAAGCGATACCCATCACCACACTAAGCCACATCAAGCCCCTCCGACAGAACACCCTTCGCGAGCAAGCTCCTACAAACCACGCCCCCCCGCGACAAACCTCAGCGCAACGTCGCCTGCACCTGCTCCGGTTCCAGCGCCTCGTCGAAGAAGCGCTGTGCATCACCAATCAGGTGGCGATGAATGGCCACCCGGTCCACCCCTTCGGCGTCCTTGCACAGGCCCGGGGTGGCGGCGGTTTCCTCTTCGTTGCAGGGGGCCATGAAGACGAAGTGGCCGGCGCCCAGCAGCACGTGGAAGTCGGCGCTGCGTGGCAGCTTGCGGGCCAGGGCGGCGGCGTTGCGCGTCCAGTCCAGCACCTTGTCGGCGTCGCCGCTGTAGATCAGCACCGGGACGTTCACGTCGGCCAGTTCGCGGCTGCCGAACATCAGCCCTAGCGGCGCCAGCAGCATCACCGCGCCCACCCGCGGGTCGGCCATGGGCGCCAGGTCGTTGCGGTCGGCCAGCAGCTCGCCGCCGGCGCTGCAGGCGTCGCGGTCGTCCGGGCGTTGCGTGCAGTAGCGGCGCAGGCGCTCCAGGCGCGGCTGGGCGCCGGCGAGGATCAGCGCCGTCTCGCCGCCGGCGGAATAGCCGATCACGCCGATGCGCCGCGGATCGAGCAGCGGCGCCAGGCGCTCGTCGGCCAGGGCCGCGCTGATGGCTTCGGACACCTGCAGCGGACGGCCGTAGAGATTGCTCAGGGCGCCCAGGCGGCTCTGGTCGTGGAGGTTGTCGCCGGGGTGCAGCAGGGTGACCACCACGAAGCCGCGCCGGGCCAGGGCCAGCACCAGGTCGCGCAGGGCCAGCGGGGTGCCGCCGTTGCCGTGGGAGACGACCAGCAGCGGGTGGCGCCCGGCCACCGCCGGGGCTTCCTCGGCCAGCGGCAGGGTGAACGGGCCGAGGGTGGTGGGGGCGGTTGGCGCCCGCGTCGGGTAGAAGGCGATGGCGCGCATCGGCTGGTGGTCCAGCGGGTCGTCGAGGGTCAGGCGATGGAAGCCGACGCTCAGCGTTTCGGCGCCGGCCGCCAGTGAGAAGATCAGTAGCACAACGCAACAGACGAATCGCCCCAACATGGTGCTCTCCACCCCCAACGCAGCCTCTGGAACGGGCGTTGCCGGGCGCCTGGGCGCGGCCGGCCGCCGCGGTGCGGACATCCTTGCAGGGTACGCGCCAATTTCACGGCGTGCGGGGCGGCGGATCGACGGTGGGAGAGGGTGTTGCGGGGAGGGGAGGGGCAGGGGATGCCGGCGCGGCATCCCCTGCGGGTGGCATCAGACGATCACGCCCTGGCTGCGCAGGTAGTCGTCGTAGCTGCCGCTGAAGTCGGTCACGCCGTTTTCCGACAGCTCGATGATGCGGGTGGCCAGGGAGGACACGAACTCGCGGTCGTGGCTGACGAAGATCAGCGTGCCCGGGTAGTTTTCCAGGGCCAGGTTGAGCGCCTCGATGGACTCCATGTCCAGGTGGTTGGTCGGCTCGTCCATCACCAGCACGTTGGGCTTCTTCAGGATCAGCTTGCCGAACAGCATGCGGCCCTGTTCGCCACCGGAGATCACCTTGACCGACTTCTTGATGTCGTCGTTGGAGAACAGCATGCGCCCAAGGGTGCCGCGCACCAGTTGTTCGCCGCCCTGGGTCCACTGGGCCATCCAGTCGAACAGGTTGTAGTCGTCCTCGAAGTCCTCGGCGTGGTCCTGGGCGAAGTAGCCGACCTCGGCGCTGTCGGTCCACTTCACTTCGCCGGTCTGCGGCGGCATCTCGCCGACCAGGGTGCGCAGCAGGGTGGTCTTGCCGATGCCGTTGGGGCCGATGATGGCGATGCGCTCGCCGGCTTCCACCTGCAGGCTCAGGTTCTTGAACAGGGGCACGCCGTCGAAGCCCTGGCTGACTTTCTCCAGGGTCACCGCCTGGCGGTGCAGCTTCTTGAACTGCTCGAAGCGGATGAACGGGCTGACGCGGCTGGACGGCTTGACCTCTTCCAGCTGGATCTTGTCGATCTGGCGCGCGCGGCTGGTGGCCTGCTTGGCCTTGGAGGCGTTGGCCGAGAAGCGGCTGACGAAGGTCTGCAGCTCGGCGATCTGCGCCTTCTTCTTGGCGTTGTCCGACAGCAGGCGCTCGCGGGCCTGTTCGGCGGCGGTCATGTACTCGTCGTAGTTGCCCGGGAACAGGCGCAGCTCGCCGTAGTCCAGGTCGGCCATGTGGGTGCAGACGCTGTTGAGGAAGTGACGATCGTGGGAAATGATGATCATGGTGCTGTTGCGCGCCGTGATGACGTTTTCCAGCCAGCGGATGGTGTTGATGTCCAGGTGGTTGGTCGGCTCGTCGAGCAGCAGCAGGTCCGGGTCGGAGAACAGCGCCTGGGCCAGCAGCACGCGCAGCTTCCAGCCCGGGGCCACGGCGCTCATCGGGCCGAAGTGCTGCTCCAGGGGAATGCCCAGGCCCAGCAGCAGCTCGCCGGCGCGGGACTCGGCGGTGTAGCCGTCGAACTCGGCGAACTGCACTTCCAGCTCGGCCACGGCCATGCCGTCGTCCTCGCTCATTTCCGGCAGCGAGTAGATGCGGTCGCGCTCGGCCTTGACCTTCCACAGTTCCTCGTGGCCCATGATCACGGTGTCGATCACCGAGAAGTCCTCGTAGGCGAACTGGTCCTGGCGCAGCTTGCCCAGGCGCACGCCGTTTTCCAGCATGACCTGGCCGGAGGAGGGCTCCAGCTCGCCGCCGAGGATCTTCATGAAGGTGGACTTACCGCAACCGTTGGCGCCGATCAGGCCGTAGCGGTTGCCGTTGCCGAACTTGACGGAAACGTTCTCGAACAGCGGCTTGGCGCCGAACTGCATGGTGATGTTCGCTGTGGAAATCAAAGTTTTACCTATCAATGACTGGCGAGCCGCTGGGCCGGTCTGGCAGCGGGCCGATACCGATTCGATACCAATGTTGGCTTTCCGGGCCCGTTACCATGGGCGCCGGGGGAATCCAGCGGACGTGCGCGAAGGGCAGCATCTGGACGCAATGTCCAGGCTTTTGCGCTTGAAGGGCGGGGGCATGCCGGACAGGCCGCGGATTATCTCATAGGTGGGCCTGTCCTTGCATGGCGGGTCGTTTCGCGCCGGCGGGCCGCCCGTCAGCCGGGCGTCTGTTTCTCGAAGGCGGCCTCGGCCTCCAGGCTCTGCCCGTCGCGCCCCACGGTGGCGACGGCGAGCGCCTTGCCGTCGCGCCAGTAGGTCACCCGGCAGTCGTGGGCGGCGGGGTCGCCGTCGATGTCCACGCGGTCCCAGTGCTGCGCGTGGCCGACGTAGTCGATGGTGGTGTCGTACTGGTGCGTCCAGAAGAACGGCACCGCGGTGAAGCGCTGGGCGTGGCCGAGGATGTTGCGCGCCGCCGCCATGCCCTGGCGCTCGGCGACCGCCCAGTGCTCCACGCGGATCGCCTCGCCGCTGCGGGCGTCCGGCCAGCGGGCGATGTCGCCCACGGCATAGACGTCCGCGGCGCTGGTGCGCAGCCAGGCGTCCACCAGCACGCCCTTGTCCAGCTTCAGGCCGGCGTCGCGGGCCAGCTCCAGCTCGGGGCGGGCGCCGATGCCGATCACCACCAGGTCCGTCGGCAGCGTGCCGCCAGTGGACAGCCTGACCTGCTGCGCCTCGATCGCCTTGACCTCGGCGCCGAAATGGAAGCCCACGCCGTGGGCTTCGTGCAGGGCCCGGAGCATGTCGCCCAGGGCTTCGCCGAAGACGTTCTCCATGGGCCGCGCGCCGGGCGCCACTATCTGCACGTCCAGGCCGCGGCTGCGCAGCGAGGCGGCCACTTCCAGGCCGATGAAGCCGGCGCCCACCACCACGCAGCGGCGGGCCGTGGCGCAGCGGGCGATCAGCTCGTCGCAGTCGGCGAGGCTGCGCAGCACGCGGACGTGGGGCAGGTCGGCGCCGGGCACGTCCAGGCGCGCTGGCGCGGAGCCGGTGGCCAGCACCAGGGCGCCGTAGTCCAGTTCCTCGCCGCTGGCGAGGGTCAGCTTCTTGTGCGCCGTGTCGATGTGGCTGACGCGGGTATCGCAGCGCAGTTCGATGCGCTGGCTGGCGTAGAAGTCCGCCGAACGCAGTGGCAGCCAGGCGGGGTCGGCGCTGCCGGCCAGGTAGTCCTTGGACAGGTTGGGCCGGTCGTAGGGGGCCGCCGGGTCGGCGCTGAGCAGGGTGATGGGCCCGTCGTAGCCCTCGTGGCGCAGGCCGAGGGCCGCCGCGTTGCCGGCGGCGCCGCCGCCGATGATCACCACCGAGGCCGGTGGCTGGGCGCCGGCTGGCAGGTCTGCCGGAGCAACGGGCAAGGGCGCGCCGACGTAGGCCTTGCCGTCGCGGCAGTCCACCTGCCAGCGCGGCAGGTCGTCCAGCGCCGGCGGGGCGAGCAGGCGCCCGTCGTGCAGGCGGAAGCAGGCGTGGTGCCAGGGGCAGCGCAGGGTATCGCCGTCGACCAGGCCCTCGGCCAGGGGCGCGCCGTAGTGCGGGCAGGTGGCGCCTATGGCGTACAGTTGCCCGGCCTGGCGCACCAGCAGCGCCGCTTCGCCGCCGACGTGGCCAGCGAGCGGGCTGCCTTCGGTGATGTCCGCCAGGGGCACGCCCTGGGCGAAGTCGGGGCCGGGCGGGGACGATGGATGGTCGCTCATCGCTCTCTCCTCGTCTTTTCCTGAAGGTCACCGCTTCAGGATAGCCCCCCGCGCTCGGGCGGGCGCCTACGCTCGTCGAGGCGCGGTCAGGCCGCGTGCTCCTTGCCTTGCCCCGCGCGCACGTCGAAGGCGCCGCCGGTGACCACGCCGTCCACCGTCACCCGGCCCTTGCCCGGCAGCAGCGGGAACACCAGTTCGGCGAAGCGGTAGGCCTCTTCCAGGTGCGGGTAGCCGGACAGCACGAAGCTGTCCACGCCCAGCGCCGCATACTCCAGCAGGCGCGCCGCTACCGTCTGCGGGTCACCGACCAGCGCAGTGCCGGCGCCGCCGCGCACCAGGCCGACGCCGGCCCACAGGTTGGGGGCGACTTCCAGGCGCTTGCGGTCGCCGCCGTGCAGCGCGGCCATGCGCCGCTGGCCTTCGGAATCCATCTTCGCGTAGTTGGCCTGGGCCGCGGCGATGGTGGCGTCGTCCAGGTGGCTGATCAGCTCCTCGGCGGCGGCCCAGGCCTTCTCGTTGGTCTCGCGCACGATCACGTGCAGGCGCACGCCGAAGCGCACCGTGCGGCCATGGCGGGCGGCGCGCTGGCGCACGTCGGCGATCTTCTCGGCCACCGCCGCCGGCGGCTCGCCCCAGGTCAGGTAGGCGTCCACGTGCTTGGCCGCCAGTTCATGGGCGGCGGGCGAGGAGCCGCCGAAGTACAGCGGCGGGTAGGGCTTCTGCACGGGCGGGAAGAAGTTCTGCGCGCCGCGCACCTGCAGGTGCTTGCCGTCGTGGTCGACGGTCTCGCCGCCGAGCAGGCGCCGCCAGATGCCGAGGAACTCGTCGGAGGCCTCGTAGCGTTCGTCGTGGGAATAGAAGACGCCGTCGGCGGCCAGCTCGGTGGCGTCGCCGCCGGGCACCACGTTGAGCAGCAGGCGGCCGCCGCTGGCCTGGTCGAGGGTGGCTGCCTGGCGCGCCGAGGCGGTGGGGTTGCCCAGGGAAGTGCGCAGCGCCACCAGCAGCTTGATGCGCCGCGTCACCGGCACCAGGCTGGCGGCGGTCACCCAGGGGTCGAGGCAGCTGGCGCCGGTGGGGATCAGCAGGCCGTCGTAGCCGAGCTGGTCGGCGGCCACGGCGATCTGCCGCATATATTCGTTGGTCGCCGGGCGGCCGCTGTCGGAATGGCCCAGGTAGCGGGTGTCGCCGGAAGTGGGCAGGAACCAGAAGATGTCCAGACTCATGATGTGTCCTCGTTGCCATCGTCGAAAGGGGCAGGGCCCCATGGGTGCACGCGTGGCGGGGAGTCTTGTTGGAATGGGGCGAACGCTCGCGGAAGGCGCCGACGCCGCGCAGGGATGCGGGCGTGGGATTCGCAGTGGGAGCCGTTGAAGCGCTAGCGGCTGTCAGGCAAGCCCCATGCCAGCGACGCAGGCGCCGTGGCGCGGGGCCTGGCGAGCTGCGGGCGGTGGCGCACTGTTGCTGGGCGGGCAGATTGCTGGATCGCTGTTGGTCTACGGACAGCTGGCTCCTGCTGGCGCAGGAGAAACGCCATCCTACGGGGACATGCCGTGCCTCGTGGCGCACACGTAGGGCGAATAACGCTCCGCGTTATCCGCCGTTTAGCGGGGATCCCCGGCGGCGCCAAGGTTGGCCTGGGCCTTGTCCGCCCTGCCGGCGGAATCGCGGATGAATCCGCTCCTACAAGGTGCGGAGAAACGCCACCGTAGGATGGGTTGAGCGAAGCGATACCCATCACCGCCACCGCATGGGTTTCGCAGGCTCAACCCATCCTACGAAGAGCATTTCGGCGCGGGCAGGACGGTTGCTGGATGCCGAGGCAGCCAAAGTGCTCGAGGCTTAGACTCTTTATTCACTACAGTTATTTGCTAAGCACTGGAATGCATATCCATCCCGTGGTTTTCCCTGCCGCTTGAGCAGCTGTCGCTGCCATGACGTCGAATCCGTCGTCATCACGCCGAAAGGCTCCGCGGCACCGGGCTTTTCGCCGTGGCGGGCGAAGCGAACCGGCGCTGGGCCGCCAGCTTGTCCGGTTCGCCGGCCTCCCTAGAATCGGCTCCATCAGCAGTTACCCATTCCGTCCAGTTCAGGGAGTTCCACCATGATGAATGCAATGCAGATGCCGATGAACGCCAACCCGATGATGCCCATGATGGGCATGCCGATGATGATGGCGACCATGCAGTGCGAAATGCAGGACGACGGCATGATGTGCAAGATGATGCCGGCCATGGGCATGGACGCGGCCATGTTCCGCAACAACGCGGAAATGATGGCGATGATGATGAACTGCGGCATGCCGATGATGATGCACTGCGGCAACATGTCGATGATGTGCATGTCCCAGACCGGCATGGCGATGATGCCGATGATGGGCATGATGAACATGATGCCGATGATGATGGGCATGCCCATGCCGTCGATGAAGTGCATGATGGAGTGCTCCATGCAGGGCGACGCCATGATGTGCAAGATGATGCCGATGCAGGGCATGAACATGGAGATGTTCAAGAACTGCTGCATGCTGATGAACAAGATGATGGAATGCGGCATGCCGATGATGATGAGCTGCAACGGCATGCCGATGATGTGCTGCACCTGCTGACCGCGGCGCGCTGAACGACAAAGGCCCGATGGGGAAACCCGCCGGGCCTTTTGTTTTGCGCCGCCGCCTCAGTCCAGGCGTTCGGCGTAGGTGGTCACCAGGTAGGCCACGGCCTCGCTGTCGGCCGGGTTGCGGTAACTGTGCGGCTGGTCAGCGTAGAACAGGATGGAGTCGCCGGTGCCGAGCAGGAAGCGTTCTTCGTTCACCGCGATCTCCAGCACACCCTGGGCCACCACCAGGTTCTCCTGGGTGCCGGGGGCGTGGCCGGCGGAGTGCTCGGTGGCCAGGCCGGCCAAGCGCAGTTCGTAGAATTCCACCTGGCGCGAGACGTCGAAGGGGAACAGCGCGCGGCTGACGAAGGCGCCGTCGCCGCTGACCAGGCGCTTGCTCTCGCGCGCCGGCAGCAGGGCCACGCCGTCGAAGGCGCGGTCGTCGAGGAAGGCCGCCACCGAGACCTTCAGGCCCTGGGCGATCTTGCACAGCACCTTGATCGAGGGAACGCTGCGTCCGGATTCGATCTGCGCCAGCATCGCCCGGCTCACCCCGGACAGCCGGGCCAGACCGTCCAGGGACAGGTTGCGCTTGCCGCGCAGGCGCAGCAGGTTGTGGGCCACGCGTTGGCCGATGGGGTCGTCGGCCGCCGCCGGTGCGGCTTCGAGGCCCGCCTCGGTGGCGTCGCTGGAAAGCGGCAGGCCCACGTTCAGGCCTCGCGGATGCCGTTGTCGCGCTGCTGCACCCACTGGGCGGCGCCGAAGCCGGCGCGGCTCGCGTACATCGCCCACATCAGCTCGGCCATGCGCCGCGCCTGGCGGCGGGTGCGGTAGCGGGCGAGGTCGATGACGTTGTCGGTGCGGTCCATGGCGACTCCTCAGGGAACTGCGGTGAAGGATGGGGCTAGCCTAGCCGGGGCAATGTTAGAACCATAAATACTGAGTTTTCATTTATTAATCACTTATAGGACTAAGCATTTCCCTCGCCTGTAGGTGGCGCTTGATGCTTTGTCTTTATTGGTTACGATCGATCTTCAATCGAAACGACTCTGTCTGCGCAGGAGGCAATTGGCATGGCCACCACCGGCAAGACCCGCTCTGTCACCGCCCAGGTTCCCGTCGAACCGGCGGCGCGCGTGGACGAAACCGCCGCGCGTAGCCGCCTGACCCGCGAGGCCCTGGCCGATGTGGATGCCGGCCGGGTGATCGATCATCAGGCCGTCCAGGCCTGGGCGGACAGCCTGGACTCCGACACGTCGCTACCGCTGCCGGAACCGTGCTGACGATTGGCCTAGGCTGAAAGCATCCCACGCCACCGCCAGGAGCCACCCATGAGCCTTCGCCCCTTCCACCTCGCCATCCCCGTCCACGACCTGCCCGCCGCCCGCCGTTTCTACGGCGAGGTGTTCGGCCTGGAGGAGGGCCGCTCCAGCGACCAGTGGGTGGACTTCGACTTCTATGGCCATCAGTTGGTGATCCACGAGCATCCGCGCACCGCGTCCCAGGAAAACGCCCACTGCAACCCGGTGGACGGCCACGACGTGCCGGTGCCGCACTTCGGCATCGTGCTGGATTGGGAACAGTGGGAAGCGCTGGCCGAGCGCCTGCGTTCGTTCGACGTGCGCTTCGTGATCGAGCCCTACGTGCGCTTCAAGGGCCAGGTGGGCGAGCAGGCGACCATGTTCCTCCTCGACCCCTGCGGCAACGCCCTGGAGTTCAAGGCGTTCAAGGACATCGGCCAGCTGTTCGCCAGGTAGCTCAGGGCAGCAGGCGCATCATGCCGCCCGCCTAGCCGACCCGCAGCCAGATCGCCGAGGCGTCGTCGCTGGCCTTGAAGCGCGGATAGCGCAGGCAGGCTGCGTCGTCCTGCTCGATACCGCGCAGTTCTTCCGCCAGCGGCCCCAGGCCGTGTTCGAGCACGCGCGCGACCAGGCCGGCGGCATCGTAGGCGCCGTAGATGTCGAGCAGCGCGGCGAAACCGTCGCTCATCAGCAGCAGGTCGTCGCCCCGGGCCAGGGGCGCGCGGGCCTGGCGCAGGTCTGCCCTGGACTGGGCGGCATCCACGCCCAGCACGGCCCGGGGACGTTCGCGGGCGGAGCGGCGGTCGGCCAGCACGTGAGGCGTGCGCACGCCGCCGGCACCAGCGCCAGGGCCGAGGGCGGCGGCTTCTGCGAGCTCCTCCGCGCGGTCCGGCACGGGTGTCAGGAAGGCCACGCCGGTGGCGCTGCGATGGATGACCACGCAATCGCCGAGGAAGCCGCAGGCGAGGCTGTCGCCCTCTATCGCCACCGCAGCGAACGAGGCGCGCGGCAGTTCCCAGGCGGCGACCGGTTCGCGGCGGCGGTCGCGCCGATAGTCGTCGGCGACCGCGTCGAAGACGCTTTCGCACAGGTTCGCCAGCTTGCCGGAGGCCGTGGCGAAGGCGCGGTGCGCGGACGCGGCCAGCCAGGCGGCGTCGCCGCGCTCGCCCAGCAGGCCCGGTTCGCCGAGGTCGGTCGCCCCGTCGATGACCCAGGCATGCCGCTCGGCGCAGCCGATGCGGTCGTCGTTGGGAACGTCCAATTTGCCGGCGAGGCTGAGGACCTGGAGCAGATCGAAGTGCATGGGCAGGGTTTCTCCCGTCGAGCGTGGGTGTCTGGCTGCCGGCACGGGGTTCGGCACCGGCCAAGGGCAGAGCCTGTCAGCCGGGCGGCGTGCTGTCCACCCCGTGCGGGTTGCATCCGGGGTTCGCTATGCACAATTCTATACAGCGAAATCCCGAGGACTCCGCAGAGACTGCCCGAATGAATACCGCCGTGTACGCCAAGGAAGCCGTGGGCGCGAACTATGCGCCGGAACTGATGAAATACGCCCAGGCCCGCACCTGGGAGGCCGTGGACGCCATCGCCGCGGCCATCCGCCCGGGGATGAGCGAGTCCGAGGCCACCGCCATCGGCAAGCAGGTGCTGGCCGAGCTGGACATGCAGCGCATCTGGCATCCGCTGCTGATCCGCTTCGGCGCCAACACCCTGAAGACCTTCAAGCAGCGCTCCGACGGCGACCCTGTGCTGGGCGCGAACGACATCTTCTTCATCGACATGGGCGTGGTCTGGCGCGGCCACGAAGGCGATGCCGGGGCCACCTTCGTGGTCGGCGACGACGCCGAGATGGCGGCCTGCGCGGCGGCGGCCAAGGAGCTGTTCCAGCGCGTCGAGGCGCACTGGCGCGACACCCGCTGCAGCGGCGTGGCGCTGTACGACTTCGCCCATGCCCAGGCCGAGGCGCTGGGCTGGAAGCTCAACCTGGACATCAAGGGCCACCGCGTCAGCGACTTCCCCCACGCCATCTACCGCGCCGGCGACCTGGGCGACTACGCCGAGCACCCCAACGGCGGGCTGTGGATCCTGGAAATCCAGATCGCCCACCCGCACAAGCCCTACGGGGCCTTCTACGAGGACCTGCTGGCCTGACGCAAGGCGGGTGCCCTCGGCGGCAACCGCCGGGGGCGTTTGAAGGCGCGCCCGGAGTTGTCTTTTACATATGGAAATCCGTATATTCGAATTTCCATATGTTCTGGTGCCCCCGATGATCGCGCCCCCCGAAGTCTTCAAGTGCCTGGCCGACGAGACCCGCGCCCGCGCCACCCTGCTGATCGCCGAGCAGGGCGAGCTGTGCGTCTGCGAGCTGATGTGCGCGCTGGGCGACAGCCAGCCCAAGGTCAGCCGCCACCTGGCGCAGCTGCGCGCTGCCGGGCTGCTGCTCGACCGCCGCCAGGGGCAGTGGGTGTACTACCGCCTCAACCCGGCGCTGCCCGCCTGGGTCCATGAGGTACTGCGCGTCACCCTGCAGGCCAACGCCGACTGGCTGAAGGAAAGCGCCGCCCGCCTGCGCGACATGGATGGCCGCCCCGTGCGCGCCAGCTGCTGCTGAACCCCTCCCGGAACCCGCCTCGATGCTGCTCGCCGCTGCCGTCTTCCTGTTCACCCTCGTCCTCGTCATCTGGCAGCCCAGGGGGCTGGGCGTCGGCTGGAGCGCCAGCGCCGGCGCGCTGGTCGCCCTGGCCCTGGGCGTGGTGTCGCTGCACGACATTCCCACCGTCTGGGCCATCGTCTGGAACGCCACCGCCACCTTCATCGCGGTCATCGTCATCAGCCTGCTGCTGGACGAGGCCGGCTTCTTCGCCTGGGCGGCGCTGCACGTGGCGCGCTGGGCGGGCGGCAGCGGCCGG
The DNA here is from genome assembly GCF_030268185.1 of Pseudomonas sp. NBRC 100443. Lineage (NCBI taxonomy): Bacteria > Pseudomonadati > Pseudomonadota > Gammaproteobacteria > Pseudomonadales > Pseudomonadaceae > Pseudomonas > Pseudomonas sp. NBRC 100443. The sequence continues at coordinate 133,036 of NZ_BSQE01000008.1, read as the reverse complement.
CGCTTGTTCGCCTTCTGCGTGCTGCTGGGCGCCGCCGTTTCCGCGCTGTTCGCCAACGACGGGGCGGCGCTGATCCTCACCCCCATCGTCATCTCCATGCTGCTGGCGCTGCGCTTCTCGCCGGCGGCGACCCTGGCCTTCGTCATGGCCGCCGGCTTCATCGCCGACACCGCCAGCCTGCCGCTGGTGGTGTCGAACCTGGTGAACATCGTTTCCGCCGACTATTTCGGCCTGGGCTTCGCCGAGTACGCCGCGGTGATGGTGCCGGTGAATCTGGCCAGCGTCGCCGCGACGCTGCTGGCGCTGTACCTGTTCTTCCGCCGCGACCTGCCGCAGCGCTATGCCGTGGACCAGCTGCCGGCGCCGCGGGAGGCGATCCGCGACCCGGCCACCTTCGCGGTCGGTGCCTGGATGCTGCTGGCGCTGCTGCTTGGGCTGTTCGCCCTGGAGCCGCTGGGCATCCCGGTCAGCGCGGTGGCGGCGCTATGCGCGGCGGTGCTCTTCGCCGTCGCCGCCCGCGGCCATGTGATCTCCACCCGGCGGGTGCTGCGCGAGTCGCCCTGGCAGGTGGTGGTGTTCTCCCTGGGCATGTACCTGGTGGTCTACGGCCTGAAGAACGCCGGCCTCACCGACTTCCTCACCCGCCTGCTGGACGGCCTGGCGGGGCAGGGCGTGTGGGCCGCAGCCCTGGGCACCGGCCTGCTGTCGGCGGCGCTGTCCTCGCTGATGAACAACATGCCCAGCGTGCTGGTGGGCGCATTGGCGATCCAGGCCAGCGCCGCCGAGGGCGTGGTCCGCGAGGCGATGATCTACGCCAACGTCATCGGCTGCGACCTGGGGCCGAAGATCACCCCCATCGGCAGCCTGGCCACGCTGCTCTGGTTGCACGTGCTGGCGCGCAAGGGCATCCGCATCACCTGGGGCTACTACTTCAGGGTCGGCATCCTGCTGACCCTGCCGGTCCTGCTCGTCACCCTCTCGGCCCTGGCGCTGCGCCTGAGCCTCTGACGTCCGCCACGAAGCGGAGGAGTTCTGCATGCGAGTCCTGTTCATGTGCACGGCCAACAGCTGCCGCAGCATCCTTTCCGAAGCGCTGTTCAACCACCTGGCCCCGGAAGGCTTCGAGGCGGTGAGCGCCGGCAGTTTTCCCGGCGGACAGGTGCTGCCGCGCAGCCTGGCGACGCTGGAGCGTGCCGGCATCGCCACCGAAGGCCTGAGCAGCAAGGGCAACGACGCCTTCGCGGACAACCCGCCGGACATCGTCATCACCGTCTGCGACAAGGCCGCGGGCGAAGCCTGCCCGCTGTACTTCGGCCCGGCGCTGAAAGCCCACTGGGGCCTGCAGGACCCTTCCTCGGCGCAGGGCGACGAAGCGCAGCTGGACGACGCCTTCCGCGTCACCCTGGCGCACATCGAGCGACGCTGCCGGGCCTTCTTCGCCTTGCCCTTCGCCAGCCTGGAGCGCGACGGGCTGCAGCGCGAGCTGGCGCGGATCGGCGACCTCTGACAGGCGGTGCGGCATAGCCGGCGGTCGTCGTTCGGTGCCGCTTCCGCTGCCTTCTGAGCCACGGACGGGACAGCCCCATGAAAAAAGCCCCGTGGCGCGTGCCACGGGGCTTTTTCGTTCACGTCAGGTCGCGAAGCCGATCAGAACACGCTGAACGGGTACTCGACGAAGATGCGCACTTCGTTGCCGTCGTCGTTGTACTCGCGGGCGTCGTTGGAAACGCGTACCCAGGAGCCGCGCAGCTTGACCGACAGGTCCTTGGCCGGGCCGCTCTGTACGACGTACTTGGCCTGGTTGAAGATCTCGCGCTCGTGGCCGTTGTTGGTCTGCGAGGTCTTGATGTTGTCGCCGTAGACGTAGGCGACGGTGTAGCTCAGGCCCGGGATGCCGTACTCAGCGAAGTTGATGCTGTAGTTGGCCTGCCAGGAGCGCTCGTCCTCGGCGTTGAAGTCCGACCAGTAGGAGTTGGCCAGCCAGATGGTGGTGCCGCCGTCGCCCAGGCCGCCGGCGTTCTGGTACCAGCCGTAGTTGTAGCCGGTGTCGCCGGTGTTGCGCTGGTGGGCGATCATGAACGAGTGGGCGCCGATGGCGTAGGTGGCCGCCAGGCTCCAGATGGTGTTGTCGCGGTCGCCGCCGAAGTTCAGGTTGGCGAAGTCCTTGTTCAGCTTGGTCTTGTAGCCGTTGAAGTCGAAGGTCAGCGACTGCTCATCCTGCATCGGGATGACGTAGTTCAGGTTCATGTACTGCTTGCGCGCCACGTCCTTGTTGTCCGAGGCGTACAGCGAGCCGCTGAAGTTGTCGGTGAACTTGTAGCTGCCGCCGTACACGTCGATGCGCTTCAGGCCGCCGCTGTCGCGCCCTTCGGCGCTCTTGCGGGCTTCCTCGGTGAAGCTACCGACGTTCAGCTCCAGGCCCTCGATCTCCTTGGAGGTGATCAGGGTGCCGGTGTAGCTCTCCGGCAGCAGGCGCGAGTTGTCGTAGCTCAGCACCGGCAGGCTGGGCATCTGGTCACCGTACTTGATCACGGTGTTGGAGATGCGCGCCTTGACCGCGCCACCGGCGCGGGCCAGGTCGTCGGCCGGGTTGCCGTCGCTGTCCTGCTTGAAGAAGTCGATGCCGGCGGCGCCGGTGCGGCCCTTGCCACCGTCCAGGCGCAGGGCATACAGGCCGAAGGCGTCGACGCCGAAGCCGACGGTGCCCTGGGTGAAGCCGGAGGTGAAGGTGGCGGTGGCCGACTGGCCCCACTCGGCCTTGTCATCGCGACCGTGCTTGTAGTCACGGTTCATGTAGGCGTTGCGGAAGAACAGGTCCAGGTGGCTGTCTTCGACGAAGCCCTTGGCGGCTGCCTGGTCGTCGGCCATGGCCTGGGTGCTGGCAGCGAGGATCCCCAATGCAAGCAAACTGAACGCTTTGTTAGTCATTTTGTTATTTCCTGCAGTCTGTCTATTCGCAGCCCCCGAGCGTGGAAAAAAGCCTGCCGTCCCGGATGCTCCAATCCAGGTCTGGCAACGCGTGGGTGCTGGCGTTTCTTGGATGTCTCGAGGCCCCTCACAGGCCCCGATGGCGCGGGATGATAGCAGAACGTGGATAAAATCCAGGAATTTCGATGGCAGGTTACGGGCCCGACGGAGCCGGGCCACCCTCGCGAACTCCCCGCCACGGAGGCCCGCCCGAGCATGTGGCATGACCTCCTGAGCGCCGGTTTCGCTCGGCCTTCTGAAGGGGGCGGCGTGCGCGGATGTTTCTCTGGAAATCCGAATCGCGGACGGAGTCCGCTCGGTTACAGGGAGGTACGGGCGTAGGAGCAACTGTCTTGCCGACTGCGCCGGGGTGCGCCTCAACGGATGGGTTGAGCTTGCGAAACCCATCGGGCCATGGTGATGGGTATCGCTTCGCTCAACGCCATCCTACGAAAAAACGTGCTTTCCCGGAGGTGTAGGATCTCATCCGCGAATCGCGCCGATACGTCCGGCTATCGCGGACAGAGTCCGCTCCTACGGGGATACGCCATGCCTCACGGCGAAACTGTAGGAGCGGGCCCTGCCCGCGAATCGCGCGCAGGGCGCGCTCCTACAATGGGAATGGCGTGGGTGGAGCAGCGGACTCCGTCCGCGATTGGATTCACCGGCCACGCCGGACGCTCCGGTGGCCCGAACAGCCCCTTCTCCCTCCGGAAGGGGGCCGGGGTGAGGGCGCGAACCCAGCATTGCGCACCTTCCCCAAACCAACGAATCGCTTAACTGAACAACACCACCGCTCAGGCCGAGCCCGTTTCACGATTGCGCCTTTGCAACCACAGACTCAGACCCAGGCCGAGCAGCGCAGCGACGCAGGCGAAGGGGAAGATCGAACGGAAGCCCCAGGCAGTGGCGATGGCGCCGGCCACCGGCCCGGTGATGCCCAGGGACACGTCGATGAACAGCGAGTAGGCGCCCAGCGCCGCGCCACGGCTGGAAGCCGGCACCAGGCGCACCGCCTCCACGCCCAGGGCGGGGAACACCAGGGAGAAGCCGAAGCCGGTCAGCGCCGCGCCGGCCAGCGCCGACCAGGGCCCCGGGGCCAGCCACAGCAGGAGCAGGCCGAGGCTTTCCACCAGCAGGCAGCCGATGGCCACGGCGAAGCCGCCATGGCGGTTGATGGCGTTGGCGAACAGCAGCCGCGCGCCGATGAAGCAGGCGCCGAAGGCGCTCAGGCAGTACACCGCGCCGCCCCAGCCGCGGCTGGCGTAGTACAGGGTGATGAAGGTGGCGATGCAGCCGAAGCCGATGCCGCCCAGGGCCAGCCCGGTGCCATGGGGCGCCACGCGGCCGAGCACGTGGTGGAAGGGCAGGCGCTCGCCGTGGACGATGGCCGCGGCGCGCTTGGGCCAGGCCAGGGCGAAGCCGATGGCCGCCAGCAGCATCACCACCGCGCCCATGCTCCATAGCCCCAGGCCCTGCACCAGCAGCACGCCGAAGGGCGCGCCCACGGCCAGCGCGCCGTAGCTGGCGATGCCGTTCCAGGAGATCACCTTGGCGGTGTGCAGCGAGCCGACGCGGTCGATGCCCCAACTGATGGCGCCGGTGCCCACCAGGCTCTCGGCGGTGCCGAGGATCATCCGGCCGAGCAGCAGGCAGCCCAGGCTCAGCGCCGGCATGCCTTGCAGCCACACCGAAAGCAGCATCAGCAGGCCGCTGCCGGCGCAGCCGAGCATGCCGTAGAGCACCGCGCGCTTGGGCCCGAGGTTGTCGATCACCTTGCCGGCGTAGGGCCGGGTGAGCAGGGTGGCCAGGTACTGCACGCTGATCACCAGCCCGGCCAGCACCGAGCCGAAGCCCAGCTCGCCATGCACGTAGCCCGGCAGCACGGCCAGGGGGATGCCGATGGTCAGGTAGGCGAGGAAGGTGAACAGCACCACCGACACCACCTCGAGCGTGATGGCGGCGTTGGAGCGGGGCATGGCGGTATCGGCGGACATGGACACGAACAGCGGGGCGGAGAGGGGAGGAGCATGATGAACCGCCGCCGGCTTGTAGGAAAGCTAGCTAACGAACTACCTGAGGGGTTTGCACGAAGCCGGGTGTATCGGCGTACAACCGCGAACGGTTGTACGCCCTACGTTACGGGTGAGCTTGGCGTAGGGCGGATAACCGTTCGCGGTTATCCGCCGTTTGACCGTGATCCCCGGCGCGCCCCGGATTCGAGCACGAAGCGCCTGTTCGGGGGCGCTCCGCGTTTACCGGGGAATCAGACCCGCCGGAACAACGTCGGGTAATCCACCACCAGCCCCTGCCCATCCACCTCCAGCAACGCCTGGAAGTCCGTACCCTCCAGGTTGCGGTACAGATAATGATGGGCATCCTGCCGCGTATAACCCTGGCGCATTTTCCTCGGCTGCAACCTTGGAGCCTCCACGTAGACCACCTCCAGCGCCACCGACTGGCCATCGCCCAGGCCCAGGCGGCGGATCGGGAAGGTGTTGGTGAAGGGGCTGGGCCAGATGTCGATGTCCAGGCAGCCGTCCAGTTCCGCCAGCGCAGTGCCGTCACCCAGCGTCCAGCGGCCCTGGCCGTCGGCCAGCAGCGCCAGGTTGCGTTGCAGGTGTTCGCCCTCCACCAGCAGCTCGGCCTCGCGCAGGCGCCAGTCGGTGTCCCATTCCAGGCGGTATTCCAGTTGGTAGGGCGGCTGGCCGTCGGCGGCGGCCACGCGCAACTGGCTGTCGGCGCGGCCGTCCTGCAGGTGCAGGCGCTCCCAACTGGCCGGCGGGGCCTGCCACAGGCCTTCCCAGGTGAGTTGGCGGTTCATGCCGGGTCCAGCAGCAGGCCCAGGCGCAGGCGCTTGGGCAGGCGGGCGACCACCAACTGGTGCGAGCGGGTGAGGGCCTCGCGCAACTCGTCGGCGCCCATGGGGTAGGGGCGCTGCATGGCGATCCAGTGGGCGCGGGCCAGGTAGGGCGCGGGGCGGATGCCGGGGCGGTCGACGAAGCCGAGGAAGAGTTCCGGGCCGACCTTGAAGGCCAGGCCGCCGCGGCCCTCGTCGAGGAAGTCGAGGATGGCGAACATCTTGTTGCCGGCCACCGAGAACACCCGGTTGCTGCCCCACTTGAGGTCTTCGCGGGCGCCGGGCAATTGCAGGCAGAAGCGGGCGATCTGGTCGGGCGTCATGGGTTCTCCGGCGTCAGTCGCGGAAATAGACCTGCACCAGATGGTAGCCGAACTGGCTTTTCACCGGGCCGTGGACGACGTTCAGCGGCTTCTTGAACACCACCGCGTCGACGCTGCGCACCAGTTGCCCGGGGCGCAGCTCGCCGAGGTCGCCGCCGCGCTTGCCGGAGGGGCAGGTGGAGTGCTTCTTCGCCAGGGCGGCGAAGTCTTCCCCCTTGGCCAGGCGCTGCTTGAGCTGCTCGGCCTCGGCGGCGGTCTTGACCAGGATGTGGCGGGCCATGGCGACGGGCATGGAAGGTTCTCGGCTGAAGGAAATGGCCGATTGTACTCCCGCTCGGTCGCCCGCGAGGCAGTGACGTACATCGCATTTTTCCGGGGCTGGCATTGTGCCTGTCTGACGGCCTACCTAGAGTCTGATGATTATTCCTACAAGCGTTTCCCTGTCGTGGGCAGCGCCTCCCCTAGCGTGCGGATGCAGTACAGATGGAAATCCAAGCGATGCTGCGGATCCTGTCCAGCCAGGACGGTTCCGACCTTTACCTTTCCACCGGCGCGCCGCCCTGCGCCAAGTTCAACGGCGTGCTCAAGCCGCTGTCCAGCGAACCGCTGAAGGCCGGCGACGTGGCGCGCATCGCCGACGCCATCATGGACGAGGAACAGAAGGCCGAATTCGAGCGCGAGCTGGAGATGAACCTGGCGATCTCGGTCGCTGGCGTCGGGCGCTTCCGCATCAACATCTTCAAGCAGCGCAACGAGGTGTCCATCGTCGCGCGCAACATCGAGCTGGACATCCCGCTGTTCGAAGACCTGAAGCTGCCCGAGGTGCTGCTCAAGGTGGTGATGGAGAAGCGCGGCCTGGTGCTCTTCGTCGGCGGCACCGGCTCGGGCAAGTCGACCTCCCTGGCGGCGCTGATCGACCACCGCAACCGCAACAGCGGCGGGCACATCATCACCATCGAGGACCCCATCGAATACGTGCACCGGCACCGCAAGTCGATCATCAACCAGCGCGAGGTGGGGGTGGACACCCGCAGCTTCCATGCCGCGCTGAAGAACACCCTGCGCCAGGCGCCGGACGTGATCCTGATCGGCGAGATCCGCGACCGCGAGACCATGGAGCACGCCCTGGCCTTCGCCGACACCGGGCACCTGGCGATCTCCACCCTGCACGCCAACAACGCCAACCAGGCGCTGGACCGCATCATCAACTTCTTCCCCGAGGAACGCCGGCCGCAACTGCTCAACGACCTGGGCAACAACCTCAAGGCCTTCGTCTCCCAGCGCCTGGTGCGCACCCAGGACGGCAAGCGCCGCGCCGCGGTGGAGGTGCTGCTGGGCACCGCGACCATCAGCGACATCATCAAGCGCGGCGACTTCAGCTCGATCAAGGAGATCATGGACAAGTCCCGCGCCCTGGGCATGCAGACCTTCGACCAGGCGCTGTTCGACCTGGCGGTGGAGGGCGCGATCAGCGAGGAAGAGGCGGTGAAGAACGCCGACTCGGCGAACAACCTGCGGCTGAAGCTCAAGCTGCACCGGGACAACCCGGCCGCGGCCCAGACCCAGGCCGCCAGCGCCCAGCCGGCAACCCCGGCCGCGCCCGCGGTGGAAGCCTCCAGCTGGGGCCTGGAACTGGCCCTGGAAGAGATCAAGGCCGAGGACGAGGAAGACAAGAAGGGCGGTTGAAGGGTGGGCGAGGCGTAGGGCGGATAACCGTTCGCGGTTATCCGCCGTTTGACCTTGGCCCCCTGCGCGCCGCGGATTCGACCACGGAGCGCCTGTTCGAGACCCCGGTCACGCAAGATGCCGGGAAGCCCCGTAGGAGCGGACAAGGTCCGCTCCGCCGCATCAGCCATGGCGCGCCAATAAATGTAGGAGCGCGGTGGATTCCGACGTGGACTTCAAGCGCCTGTCCGAGGCCGGCGTGGACGGCTTCTTCACCAACCGCGCCGACCGCCTGCTGGCCTTCTACGGGCGCCCGGCCGCCAAGTCGGTGGGGGAGATACTGGCGGGGCTGGGCTACTGAGCGGAGCACCGCTGTTCTGGCGGCGCATCCCTTCTCCCAATCTGGAGAACTGCATGGACGCTTTCGAATCAACTATTGGGATCAGTGGTTGATCTCATGCTTCGAAACCAGGAAGACATTCACCTCGCTTGCCGAGCATTCCTCTGTGGTCGCATCGCTCTGCGTGATGACGTCAAAGGATTTCCCATCTTTCCCGTAGAAAGTGAAGAAGTAAACCTGGGTATACAGGTCGCCATTCTTCTTTTCGGTGGCAAGCAGGGTTGAACGTGTCTTTTCTTTGTCGATGCTCTGTATGTCAATTATGTTGTTGTTCTTGAGCCAAACCTCGGCCATGTTCATAGGCCAGGATTGACAGTTTGGCGAAGCTGCAAAGGACTTCGAGGCAAGCAAGAATAGGGCAGAAAAAATCAATCGCTTCACTGTGTTACCTCTAGGTCACGATCACCGCTATTCCATATTTGGTGGCGTATATTGAACGGGAGCACTATGCAGCCACTGGAAGCTCCGCCAGGGTTTGAGGCGCTATCGCCATGAATTAGAAAACCGCTTCTTCCGTACATTGAAGTCGTGGGTTTAGGTTCAAGCCTGATTGAATAGTTCCCTGTGTGCGGATGATGGAAGGGGTGCCCAATGATTTTGTATTCGCCCCTTGGTAAGGGGCCAATATTCGGTACTGTCTGCATGTGAGGGTTGTTTTTTCCTTCATTCTTGCCAGCGTAGCCCGTTCCCACCAATACGCCATTGCGCATCAGCTTGCCTGTGCTTTGTTGAAATATCCAAGGCATTAACGTTTCCTTGTTTTGTGCTGTTGTTGAAGGTTGATCCTGATGTTTAAGGACCCATGTCGGCCGATATCAAGGCAGTGTCGTACTGGGTTGGTGGCCATTCCTTTTGCAAGTTGTCAGTTTGCCCGACTGTGCAAGAGGAAAATCCAGGCTAGATTTAGCGGAATTAAAAAATCGATAGGACGAGCCTGGGGTGTTGGTAGGAATCTGCCTGCGTCCCGATAGATACCTTCGTATATCCCCTCGCCACAGAGGTATGGCCCCGCCGTCCCGATGGAGAAGTGCGCCAGGAAGTCCCCCTCAATAGCATGGACTCACAGCGGACGATTCGCTGCAACGGCCCTGCATTTCGGTGCTCGCCTATCGCCCAGCCGAGCCCGAAGGAACGACTTCCAGGTTATTGGCCACTTCTTCCGAGGAAACGTCATGAACATGCATCTGAACTATTCCTTTCAAAAGAATTCCACCCAAAAGAATGAACAACACCAGGAGAGGGAAGAGCTGGTGCCTTCGCGCTATGCGCTGCGGGTCGGCGAGATCGACGTGCTGGTGGTCAGCGATGGGGTGTTGCCGCTGCCGACCGCGACCATGTCCACCAATGCCGAGCCGGCCGCCCGCGCGGCCTGGTTCAAGGACATGTTCCTGGGCCCGGAGGCGTTCGACTGGGCGCTGAACGTGCTGGTGGTGCGCAGCGGCGAGCAGACCATTCTGGTCGACGCCGGCCTGGGCGGGCAGTTCCCCGGCTTCCCGCGGGCCGGGCAGTTCCCCCGGCGCCTGGAGGCGGCCGGTATCGACCTGGCGTCGGTCACCGACGTGGTGATCACCCACATGCACATGGACCATATCGGCGGGCTGCTCGTCGACGAGGTGAAGAACCGGCTGCGCCCGGATGTGCGCATCCACGTCGCGGCCACCGAGGTGGCGTTCTGGGCGGCGCCCGATTTCTCCCTCACCTCCATGCCGGCGCCGGTGCCGGACGTCCTGCGCGCGACTGCCGGGCAGTTCATGGAGGCATACCGCGACAAGCTGCATACCTTCGAGGATGAGCACGAGGTTGCGCCGGGCGTGGTCGCCAGGCTCACCGGCGGCCACACGCCGGGGCATAGCGTGGTCCATGTCACGTCTGCCGGCGAGCGCCTGACCTTCGCCGGCGACGCCCTGTTCCCGGTGGCCTTCGACCACCCCGACTGGCACAACGGCTTCGAGCACGACCCCGAGGAATCGGTGCGCGTGCGCGTCCGTCTTATGCAGGAGGCGGCGGCCAGCGGCGAGCTGCTGGTGGCCACGCACCTGCCGTTCCCCTCCGTTGGCCGGGTGGCCGTCGACGGCGATGCCTTCCGTTGGATTGCGGCTTTCTGGGATTACTGACGGTCCGGCCCGCCCGGATGGGCTGCACACCTTCACCGGCCAGGAGCCCGGCGCCGGCCCGCTCCTGGCCTTCATGGATTCTCCTGAAATTTCCCACCCACATTCTCCCTTGTGAGCCTACAAGCCCCCTCGCTAGATTCCCTTCCGCCACGGTCAATCCCGTGGCCCGGATCGCAGTCCGGTCGAGTAGAGGAGTGCACGAAGCGCCGATGCACCTTGCACAGGCGCTTTTTCTTGCCTGCTGCGAGATGCAGTTATGGCGGGTCGTGCGGGGCGGGCTTCGGCCTGGCCGGTTCTTGCTTCTCTCGCCGGTACTGCGACCCCGCACGATCCGCCACCCATTCCCGGGTTGGCGGCTCCTTCCTCCGTACTAAGGAGCAATGGAAATGCCGTATCACTTCGTGTCTGTCGTGTATCCCCCGTTGTCCCATTCGTCCTTCGCCTTCCCCCGGGAGGTGCGCCATGGCTGATCGCAGGCTGGTTGCGTTGCAGGCCCAGGCGTCCGAGGGCGTGCTCTATGTCGATACCGCCGCGCCGGCGGAGCATATCTACGATGTGGCCGAACGCCGGCTGAATGCGCTGGAGGACCTGTTGCGGGTGCTGGAAGTGCATGACGTCGGCGACGTGCTGGTGCACGAGACGTCGCGCCTGGCTTCCGCCCTGGTGCCGCTGGTGGGCGAGGCGCGGCAGTTGTACGGGCTGGCGCGGGAGAAGGCTCTGGTGGCTGGCCGGTAGGAGCAACTATCTTGCGCCGAGGCGCTCTTCGTAGGATGGGTTGAGCTTGCGAAACCCATGCGGTTGCGCTGATGGGTATCGCTTCGCTCAACGCCATCCTACGAAAAGCCGTGCTGCCTGGAACCGTAGCGGGCCCTGCCCGCGATTCGCGCGCAGGGCGCGCTCCTACAGGGGAATGGCGTGGGTGGGGCGGCGTAGGAGCGAGCTTGCTCGCGAATGGGGTTTACCGGTGGCTTGGGCGTCGGGTTCAAGAGCGCCCTCTCCCCAACCCTCCCCCGCAAGCGGGAGAGGGGGCTGTCCGGCGCGGGCGGGAGGTTCGGCGTCAACCTGTAGGAGCGACTGTCTTGCAGGCCGCGCCGAGGCGCTCTTCGTAGGATGGGTTGAGCCTTGGCGAAACCCATGCGGTCGTGGTGATGGGTATCGCTTCGCTCAACCCATCCTACGGGGTGTCATATCTGCCGGAAGGGGTAAGAGCGGACTCGTCCGCGATTCGCGTGCAGGCCGACGCCTCATCCATCCGTGGAACGGGTGGTGGCTTCCCAGGCCGCTATTTCCTCTTCCAGCGCCTCCAGTTTCTGGCGCACCAGGCCGAGTGCGTCGCTGCCCAGCAGCAGGTGGGCGGGGGGATTCGTCGAGGCTATCGCTTCCAGCATGGCCCTGGCCGCTTTCCTTGGGTCGCCCAGCTGCTTGCCGCTTTTTTCCTGGCGCGCCTGGCGCACGGGGTCGAAGAGTGCGTCGTAGTCGGCGATGCTGCGGGGGCTGCGGACCATGGAGCGACCGGCCCAGTCGGTGCGGAAGGAGCCGGGCGCGACGGCGGTCACGGCGATGCCGAAGCCTTCGACTTCCTTGCCCACCACTTCTGATATGCCCTCCAGCGCGAACTTGCTGCCGCAGTAGTAGGCAATGCCGGGCAGGGTGATGAAGCCGCCCATCGAGGTGATGTTGAGGATGTGGCCGCGGCGCCGCTGACGCATGTATGGCAGCACGGCCTTCATCATCGCCACGGCGCCGAACACGTTCACGTCGAACTGCCGGCGCATTTCCGCCAGCGGGGATTCTTCGAGGATGCCTTCGTGACCGTAGCCGGCGCTGTTCACCAGCACATCCAGCGGGCCGACGGTCTTTTCGATCTCGGCGACCAGCGGCTCGATGGCCGCGAAGTCGGTCACGTCCAGCAGGCGCCCCAGCGCCCGGCCGGGGGCCAGGGCTTCCAGCGCGGCCCTGGCCTGTTCGCTGCGGACGGTGCCCACCACGCGGTGGCCGTCCGCCAAGGCCTCCTGGGCGAGGGCCAGCCCGAAGCCGCTGCTGGCTCCGGTGATCAACAAGGTTTTGCGGGGTGACATGGCGGTGGCTCCATTTCAGTGGGGATGAGCGCACAATACTTATCCGCCGGCCTGTTTCAGAGACCGCATCTTCTGACTTTATTGCCTAATCCTATGAACCGACATCATCTCTCGGAGCGAGAACGCATGGTCGCCCTGCTAGAGGCGCTGGCCCCCAACGAGGGGTACAACCTCACGTCGCTGGCCAGCGTGCGCATCCTGAGGTCGGACCGGCCCCTGGCGCGGACGCCCGTGCTCTACGACCCCGGCATCGTGATCGTGTGCCAGGGCTGCAAGCGCGGGTATTTCGGCGATCAGGTGTATGTGTACGACGAGCAGCATTACCTGGCCGTCGCCGTGCCGGTGCCCTTCACCATGGAAACGGACGCGACGGCCGAGCGCCCGCTGCTGGCCATCTACCTGCACCTGGATTTTCAGCTCGCCGCCGAGCTGATGATCCAGATCGACCAGCAGCAGGCGCCCTCGCCGAAGGAGGCGCCGCGCAGCATGATGTCGAGCCCCATGGATGACGCGCTCGCCGCTTCCGTCCTGCGCTTCCTGGCGGCGCTGAACGACCCGCTGGAGGCGACGGTGCTCGGCCCGGCCTTGCTGCGCGAGCTGTATTTCCGCGTGCTGACCGGCGCCCAGGGCACCGCCATGCGCGCGGCGCTGGCCATGCAGGGGCGGTTCGGGCGGATCGCCAGGGCGCTGCGGCGCATCCACACGGATTACGCGCAGCCGCTCGACTTGCCGCAGCTGGCCGAGGAGGCCGGCATGAGCGTTCCTTCGTTCCACAGCCATTTCAAGGCGATCACCCAGACCTCGCCCATGCAGTACGTGAAGTGCACTCGGCTGCACCAGGCGCGGTTGCTGATCGTGCGTCAGGGCATGACGGCGCAGGCCGCCAGCCATGCCGTGGGCTACGCCAGCCCGTCGCAGTTCAACCGGGAGTTCAAGCGGCTGTTCGGGCGTTCGCCGCAGGTGGAGGCGCGGCGGATGCGGGAGAGTTTTGCGATTCCGCCGGTGCATGGGGAGGGGGTGTATGTGTCTTCCCACTAGGCCGTTCGGCGCAATCGCGGATGGAGTCCGCTCCTACGTAGCCCGGCCCACGCCATTCCCCTGTAGGAGCGCGCCCTGCGCGCGAATCGCGGGCAGGGCCCGCACATTGCTTCTGCGTTCCCTCTCCCGAAAGCGGGAGAGGGGCTGTTCGGTAGGGGCGGTAGGTTCGGCGTCAACCTGTAGGAACAATTGTCTTGCCGGTTGCGCCGAGGTGCTTTTCGTAGGATGGGTTGAGCTTGCGAAACCCATGCGGTTGCGGTGATGGGTATCGCTTCGCTCAACGCCATCCTACGAAAAGCCATGCTCGCTCATGCTGTAGGAGCGGACTCCGTCCGCGATTTGCCTTTCAGGCCCCGCCCGCCTGGTCCACCGCGGCCAGCACCCGCGTGGAATACACCAGCGCGGCGCCGGTGTTCATCGCCACCGCCACGCCTAGCGCCTCGGCGATTTCCGCCTTGCTGGCGCCTTCCTTCACCGCTTCGGCGGCGTGTACCGAGATGCAGCCGTCGCAGCGGGTGGTCACCGCCACGGCCAGGGAGATCAGCTGGCGCGTCTTGGCGTCCAGGTGGCCGGTTTCCTGGCCGGCGCCGCTGGCGGTGAGGTAGCCGTCGACGGTGCCCGGGGAGAGTTTTCCGAGCTCGCCTACGCCGGCCATCAGCTGATTGCGGTGTGCGTTCCAGTCCATCATGGGTTCATCCTCCGGGTGATGCTGCCTGGGCAGCCAACAGGTGCCGATGACGCTAACCACTGGCGCGGCGCCGGGCACTCCGCCTTTGGGGGCGGTCGGGGCGGACTTTGGGAGGAGGGCGCGGCATCACGCAGTTGTAATCCGCGGCCGCTACCCTGGCGCCCGCATGCTGCCCGCCGCGGCGCGGGCGGCTTCCTGGCATTGCCGGCAGATGGGGCAGGAAGGTGGACACAGGTACTTCGCGCAGGCCGTTTCTCATCCGTTCCGAGGACATGCACGCCGACGAATTCGGCGCGCTGTTCACGCGGATGTTCGGCGATCTCTATTCCGGCCTTCCGCCCCTGCGGCGCAAGGTCGCCATCGCCGGCGTCTACGGGCGCTACGAGGGCGTCAGCTTCCGGCGCCTGAGCTTTCGCGGCGACTTTCTCACTGCGCTGCCCGACATGGATGACGAAATCACCTTCGTCTTTCCCACCGCCGGGCACATCGTGTTCAACCAGGCGAGCGAGACCGTGGGCGTGCCCCAGGTCGGCCTGGCCATCGAGAAGGCCGCGGTGCGTTCGGTGGGCTTCGGCGACGGCCATGCGCAGTATGGGCTTTCGGTGCGCCGCGGGCTGTTCGCCAGGCGGCTTGCCACGCTGCTCGGCCGCCCGGTGGTGCGCCCGGTGCGTTTCCAGCCGGTGGTGGACTTGAAGGTGGAAGCCTTCCAGGGGATCAAGGCGATCGTCGGCCTGGCCACCGGCGCGGAGTTCGACGCCCTGGCCAGTTCCAGCGCGCTGATGCCCGCCCGCCTGCAGGAGATGCTGGTGGATTCGGTGCTGGAGGGCTGGCCGCACAACTACAGCGAGGCGCTGCGCCGGCCGGGGCCGCTGATCGCGCCGCGCCACGTGAAGTTGGCCGTGGAATACATCCGCGAGCATCCCGATGCCCTGGTCAGCGGCGGCGAGCTGGCCGCGCTGACGAACGTCAGCCTGCGCGCCTTGCAGGAGGGCTTCCGGCGCTTCGTCGGCAGTTCCATCGTCGCCTACCAGCGCCAGGTCCGCCTGGAGCGGGCGTACGACGCGCTGCGGCAGGACGCTTCGCCCTCGGTCAGCGAAATCGCCCTGGGCCTGGGCTTCAGCAATGTCGGGCGGTTCTGCCAGTACTTCCAGGGCGCCTTCGGGCTGAGCCCGGCGGACGTGCGCAAGGGCATCCGCCACTAGCGATGCCCGGCCGGTCGGCCGGGCAGGGCGGGCGGTCAGAACTGGTAGCTGGCCTTGAGGCTGCCGCTGTAGCCGTGGCTGCCGCTGCCGCTCAGGGCGCCGACTTCTGCGCCGAAGCTCAGGTCGCCGAGGCTGGCCATGGCGTTCACCGCGCCGCTGAACTGGTCGCGGTTGTCGAAGGCGGCGCGCTGGGCGACGTCCAGGCCCAGCAGGTGGCCTTCGCTGTCGACCTTGTAGTCGCCCAGCGCGTGGTCGTAGCCCAGGTCCAGGCCCGGCACCAGTTGCCAGCCGCCGCTCAGGGCGATGGGCATGAAGCTCACTTTCAGGTTGGCGACGGCGCTGCGGCGGGTCTGCTCGATACCGTCGACGTCCAGCGCCAGTTCGCTGCCTTTTTCCTGGAAGCCGGACAGGTCCAGGTGGCTGATGCGCACGCCCAGGCTCGGTTCGAGGATCGCGTCGCGCACCGGGATGCGGTAGCCCAGCGCCACGCCGGCGCCGCTGAGGGTGCCGTGGCTGTCGCCCTTGGCGGTGCCCAGGCCGCCGCCGAGCTCGCGCTTGCTGTCGTAGTCGAGCCAGCCGGTGCTGAGGTCGGCGTCGACGAACAGGCCCTGCTCCAGGCTGCCCGGGGCGAAGCGCGCGCCGGCGCGGAGGAAGGTCAGGTCGGTGTCCACCTCGCCGCCCGCGCCGCCGACGCTGCCGCGGCTGTAGCCGAAGCCGGCGTTGGCGCTGAGCTGCTCGCTGAAGCGCTGGGTCAGGCCGACCATCAGGCCCTGGGTGTGCTCGTTGCTGCTGGCGGCCCGGGACGAGCCGTCGTTGCCCTGGTAGCCGGCCAGGGCGGTGCTCCACAGGCGGCGCTGGCCGGGCTTGAGGTCGGTGCCGCTGGCGAAGGGCGCGGCGGCCCTGTCGATCAGCGCGTCCTGGCGCAGCAGGTAGCTGGCGGCATCGGCGTGGGCCTGGCCGCCGACGGTGGACTCGACGCCGCCGAGGCTGCCGGCGTCGATGGCCGATTGCAGGTAGTAGTTGTAGGCGCTGTAGGCACCGGAGAGGCTGCTGTTCTGCAGTTGCTGCAGCAGTCGCGCGCCGGCGGCGGCGTTGCCGGCCAGGCCCGCCATGCCGGGCAGGCTGTTGTAGTAGACCATCTTGCCGCGCAGCACGTAGAGGGTTTCCTGGGACAGGCCCAGGCCTTGCTTGAGGTAGTTGTCCATGCTGCCGTACCGGGCCACCACTTCGTCCAGGCCGGCCTGCAGGTAGCTGGCCTGCACGCCGAGCAGGGGCGCGTAGATTTCCGCCAGGCTCGGCGGCAGCGCCGCCAGGGTCGCGGCGACGCGCTCGGCGGTGTAGTCGTTGGTGGCCAGGTAGTTGGCCATGATGGTGGCGCTGTCCACCCCGGCGATGCTCAGCAGCACGGCGGCGGTCCAGCCGGTGCGGTCCTTGCCGGCGGTGCAGTGGAAGAGGGCGGCGCCGTCGGCCGCGGCCAGTTCGTTGAACAGCTCGGTGAACTGGCTGCGCATGCCGGCGTCGCTGACGAAGGCGCGGTTGGTTTCTTCCATCATCGCCACCGCCTCGGCGGCGCTGCTGAAGGCGATGTTGGTGACGTTCGCCCCGGAGGTGGTGCTGCCGATGATGTCGATGTTCCGGTAGGCGGCGCCGGCGGGCAGGGTGTCGGGCGTGGCGGCGATTTCGCTGGGGGTGCGCAGGTCGAAGACGTTGCTGATCCCCAGGCCATCGAGCGTGGCCAGGTCCGAGGCCGTGGGCGTCAGCGCGTTGGAGCGGTAGAACACTCCGGAGCGCATGGTGCCGTCGTTGGCGGTGGTGTAGGCGGTGGTGGTTCCGGCGATGTCGCGGAAGTTGTCGATGCCGGTCAGCCGCGGGGTGTCGAGGGTGTAGGTCTCGGCGGCGTGGGCGGCGATGGACAGGCTGAGGGCGGACAGGGAGAACAGAACACGATGCAGCACGATGTAGCCTCTTCGAACGGGTTGGCGGGGGCTACTATCGGCATCGTTGCGAACCGGGATATTACAGTTCGCGGCGCCGGGAAAATCACGGCGCGATCTGTCCGTGGGCTGCGTTTTTCGTCCGTCGCGCGCCTACTCCTCGAAGCGGCCGGTGCCCTCGCGGTCGCGCTCGTAGTGCCTGGCCAGCGGGAACGCCGGCAGCCAGGACTCGCGGCGGAGGGTCCAGAGTTCGTAGGTCGGCACGAACTGGTCCGGGGCATCCAGGGCGCCCAGGTTCACTTCCACTTCGTCGGCGCTGCGCAGGAACACCGACGAGCCGCAGCGCGGGCAGAAGAAGCGCCCCGCGTAGTCGCGGGTTTCGCCCTCGATGCTTACCGCCGCCTCGGGGAATATCGCCGAGGCGTGGAACAGCGCGCCATGGTGCTTGCGGCAGTCGAGGCAGTGGCAGAGGCCGACCCGGTAGGGGCGCCCCGAGGCCACGAAGCGGACGTTGCCGCACAGGCAACCGCCGGTGAACTGGTCCATGCTGCATCTCCTCTGGAATCGAAGGTTCGGAAGTCCGTCGTGAAAAATAGCAGCCGGGCCGTCGCCGGGTTTCGGCTTCCGACGTTCGTTGCCGGGCGGGGGAGCGGCGGCGAGCCCGCTAGTCTTCGAGGCCGGTCGCCTGGCGGTATTGCCGCGGAGTGAAACCGGTCAGTTGCTTGAACTGCCGGCTGAACGCGCTGTGGTCGGTATAGCCGCACTGCAGGGCGACTTCGGTGATCGGCAGGTCGGTGTGCAGCAGCCGGTGGGCGTGCTCCAGGCGCACCTTGTGGATCAGCTGCCGTGGCGTCAGGTGGAACACGCGCTTGCAGTAGCGCTCGAGCTGGGCCACGGAGAGGTCGGTGATGCGCGTCAGTTCGTCCAGGCTGATGGGCTGGTGGAAGTGCGCGCGGATGTATTCGTCCACCGCGGCAAGGCGCTGGTAGGCCGGGTGGGTGGCGCTGGCCGACTGCAGGTCCACCGAGATGCCCACCAGGCCGATGATCTCGCCGTCGCGGTTGTACAGCGGCCGCTTGTGCGTCAGGCACCAGCCCGGCTCGCGGCTGCCGTACAGGTGCAGTTCCAGTTTGTCTTCCAGTACCTGGCCGTGTTCCAGCACGCGGCGATCCTGCTCGGTATAGCCCGGCCCCAGCTGCGCCGGGAACACCTCGGCGCTGGTCTTGCCCAGCAACGGCTGCAACTGCTTCAGGCCGCAGCGCTGGACCAGCGTGCGGTTGGCCATGACGTAGCGCGCCTGGGTGTCCTTGATGAAGATCGCGGCATTGGGGATCACGTCCAGCATCGGCAGCAGCATCGACACGCTGGCCAGCAACGCCTCCATGCTCTCCGGGCGCTGCAGTTCATGCCCCTGGCACAGCATGGCGAGCACGTTCTGCGACATGGTTTCCAGCCTCCCGAAAGCCGCCTGGCAACAAGCTGCCGGGCAGCTTGCCGCAAGGCTCGCAGCCTGTCGAGGGTATGCAGAGGCGGCGCGATCCAGGCGCGGACGAGCGGGGCAATTGTGCCGATTTCGTCATTCGTGCTGAAGAAAACCATCAAGCGCGCCGGCGCCGCCCCGGTCCACTCTATGGCCAACGCGTGCAGCCGAACTTCATAGAACAAGCGGTTGCCGCCGGCCGACTCGTCCCTGCGGGCAGCACCCGGAGCGCAGCGTCGAGTGGCAATGCATCTGCCTATCCAACAACGCACAAGAAGGCAACGCCATGTCAGGCAAGTTCAAGAAGCAACTCTCGTTGATGGACCTTACGTTTATCGGGCTGGGAGCCATCTTCGGCTCCGGCTGGTTGTTCGCGGCCAGCCACGTTTCCGCCATCGCCGGCCCGGCAGGGATCTTCTCCTGGCTGCTGGGCGGGTTCGCCGTGCTGCTGCTGGGCATCGTCTACTGCGAGCTGGGGGCGGCCCTCCCGCGCGCCGGTGGCGTGGTGCGCTACCCGGTGTACTCGCACGGCCCGCTGCTGGGCTACCTGATGGGCTTCATCACCCTGATCGCCTTCTCCAGCCTGGTGGCGATCGAGGTCGTCGCCTCCCGCCAGTACGCGGCCGCCTGGTTCCCCGGGCTGACCAAGTCCGGCTCCAGCGACCCCACGGCCATCGGCTGGCTGGTGCAGTTCGGCCTGCTTTGTCTGTTCTTCCTGCTCAACTACCGCAGCGTGAAGACTTTCGCCAAGGCCAACAACCTGATCAGCATGTTCAAGTTCATCGTGCCGCTGCTGGTCATCGGCGTGCTGTTCTGCTTCTTCAAGCCGGAGAACTTCTCGGCCCAGGGCTTCGCGCCCTTCGGCCTGTCGGGCGTGGAGATGGCGGTTTCCGCCGGTGGCGTCATCTTCGCCTACCTGGGGCTGACGCCGATCATCTCGGTGGCCAGCGAGGTGAAGAACCCGCAGCGCACCATCCCCTTCGCGCTGATCCTTTCCGTGCTGCTCTCCACGGCCATCTACGTGCTGCTGCAAACGGCCTTCCTCGGCGGCGTGCCCACGGAAATGCTGGCCAACGGCTGGGCCAGCGTGTCCAGGCAACTGGCCCTGCCTTACCGCGACATTGCCCTGGCCCTTGGGGTGGGCTGGCTGGCCTACCTGGTGGTGGCCGATGCGGTGATCTCCCCCAGCGGCTGCGGCAACATCTACATGAACGCCACCCCGCGGGTGATCTATGGCTGGGCGCAGACCGGGACCTTCTTCAAGCTGTTCACCCGCGTCGACGAGAAGTCCGGCATCCCGCGCCCGGCGCTGTGGCTGACCTTCGGCCTGTCGGTGTTCTGGACCCTACCGTTCCCCTCCTGGGAAGCGCTGATCAACGTGGTGTCGGCCGCGCTGGTGCTCAGCTACGCCGTGGCGCCGGTCTCGGTGGCCGCCCTGCGCCGCAGCGCGCCCGGCATGCCGCGCCCGTTCCTGGTCAAGGGCATGGGCGTGCTCGGCCCGCTGTCCTTCATCATCGCCGCGCTGATCGTCTACTGGTCGGGCTGGGGCACGGTGTCCTGGCTGCTCGGCCTGCAGATCCTGATGTTCGTGGTGTACCTGCTGTGCGGCCGCTTCGTGCCGACCCGCCACCTGGACCTGCGCCAGCAGGTGCGCTCCTCGGCCTGGCTGATCGGCTTCTATGCCGTGACCATCGTGCTGTCCTGGCTCGGCAGCTTCGGTGGCATCGGCGTGCTCGGCCATCCGTTCGACACCCTGGCCGTGGCCGCCTGTGCCATGGGCATCTACTACTGGGGCGCGGCCACCGGCGTGCCTGCCCACCTGGTTCGCCTGAGCGGCGACGATGAAAGCGACGCCGAGGCCGACGTGGCCGGCGACCAGCGCCCCCTGGGCGGCTACGCCCAGGCTTCGTCCTGACGGCCCGCGCCCTCAACGCCTTCGGGCTCTCTCACTGGACGGCTACATGAAACGCGTACACATCATCGACTCCCACACCGGCGGCGAACCCACCCGCCTGGTGATGAAAGGCTTCCCCGAGCTGGCCGGCGCCAGCCTGGTCGAGAAGCGCAACGCCCTGCGCGAGCAGCATGACCACTGGCGCCGCGCCTGCCTGCTGGAACCGCGCGGCAACGACGTGCTGGTGGGCGCGCTGTATTGCGAGCCGGTGTCGGCGGACGCCACCTGCGGGGTGATCTTCTTCAACAACGCCGGCTACCTGAACATGTGCGGCCACGGCACCATCGGCCTGGTCGCCTCGCTACAGCACCTGGGGCTGATCGGCCCGGGCGTGCACAAGATCGACACCCCGGTGGGCCCGGTCAGCGCCACCCTGCACGAGGACGGCGCCGTCACCATCGGCAACGTGCCGGCCTACCGCTACCGCCGGCAGGTGCCGGTGGAGGTGCCCGGCCACGGCCGGGTGTACGGCGACATCGCCTGGGGCGGCAACTGGTTCTTCCTGGTATCCGAGCATGGCCAGCGGCTGGCGCTGGACAACGTCGAGGCGCTGACCGACTTCACCTGGGCGCTGCTCCAGGCCCTGGAGGCCCAGGGCATCCACGGCGAAGGCGGCGCGCCGATCGACCACGTCGAGCTGTTCGCCGACGACGAGGAGGCCGACAGCCGCAACTTTGTCATGTGCCCGGGCAAGGCCTACGACCGTTCGCCCTGCGGCACCGGCACCAGCGCCAAGCTGGCGTGCCTGGCCGCCGACGGCAAGCTGGCCCCCGGGCAGGCCTGGGTGCAGGCCGGCATCACCGGCAGCCGTTTCGAAGGCCGCTACGAATGGGAAGGCGAGCGCATCCGCCCGTTCATCACCGGCCGCGCCTACATGACCGCCGACAGCACCCTGCTGATCGACGAACAGGACCCCTTCGCGTGGGGCATCTGAGCCCCCACGCCGTTTTTCCCTACCCGAACGAGTGCTTCAAGGAGCCCGAACAATGAGCGACAACATCTTCACCGGCTGCATCCCCGCGCTGATGACCCCCTGCACCGCCCAGCGCAAGCCGGACTTCGACGCCCTGGTCGCCAAGGGCCGCGAGCTGATCGACGTCGGCATGAGCGCGGTGGTGTACTGCGGCTCCATGGGTGACTGGCCGCTGCTCACCGAGGCCGAGCGCCAGGAGGGCGTGGCGCGCCTGGTGGCCGCCGGCGTGCCGACCATCGTCGGCACCGGCGCGGTCAACACCCGCGAGGCGGTGTCCCACGCGGCGCATGCCGCGAGGGTCGGCGCCCACGGCCTGATGGTGATTCCCCGCGTGCTCTCCCGCGGCGCTTCGCCGGCCGCGCAGAAGGCCCACTTCTCCGCCATCCTCGCGGCCGCCCCGGAACTGCCGGCGGTGATCTACAACAGCCCCTACTACGGCTTCGCCACCCGCGCCGACCTGTTCTTCGAACTGCGCCGCGAGTTCCCCAACCTGATCGGCTTCAAGGAGTTCGGCGGCGGCGCCGACCTGCGCTACGCGGCCGAGAACATCACCTCCCAGGACGACGAGGTGACGCTCATGGTCGGTGTCGACACCCAGGTGGTCCACGGTTTCGTCAACTGCAACGCCACCGGCGCCATCACCGGCATCGGCAACGCCCTGCCGCGCGAAGTGCTGCAACTGGTGGCCCTGAGCAGGCAGGCCGCCAAGGGCGACGTCAAGGCGCGCCGCCTGGCCGGCGAGCTGGAGGCGGCGTTGGCGGTGCTTTCGTCCTTCGACGAGGGCTGCGACCTGGTGCTGTACTACAAGCACCTGATGGTGCTCAACGGCGACAGGGAATACAGCCTGCACTTCAACGAAACCGACGTGCTCAGCGAGGCCCAGCGCCGCTACGCCGAGAACCAGTACGCGCTGTTCCGCCAGTGGTACGCCAACTGGTCGGCCGAGCAGAACCTCGCCTGAACCGGCCGGCGGCGGGGCCCGATGCCCCGCCGCGATCCGCCCCCTGCGCGACGGGCGTCGCGCAAGGGGCCCACTTTCTTGATCCAGGACGCACCATGAACCTGACAGGCAGCATGCTGATCGGCCAGCAGGCGGTCGCCGGGCGCCGCGAGGCGACCCGGGCCATCGACCCGGCCACCAATGAACCCCTCCAGCCGCCCTATGCCGGCGGCACCGGCGAGCAGGTGGAGCAGGCCTGCGCCCTGGCCTGGGCCGCCTTCGACCGCTACCGCGAAACCTCCCTGGAGGCGCGCGCCGGCTTCCTTGAAACCATCGCCGAGGAGATCGAGGCCCTGAGCGAGCAACTGATCGAGCGCGCGATGGCCGAGACCGGCCTGCCGCGCCAGCGCATCCAGGGCGAGCGTGGCCGCACCTGCCAGCAGTTGCGCACCTTCGCCCGCACCGTGCGCGCCGGCGAGTGGCTGGACGTGCGGGTGGACAGGGCGCTGCCCGAGCGCCAGCCGCTGCCGCGCCCGGACCTGCGCCAGCGCCAGGTGCCGCTGGGGCCGGTGGCCGTGTTCGGCGCCAGCAACTTCCCGCTGGCCTTCTCCGTTGCCGGCGGCGATACCGCCTCGGCCCTGGCCGCTGGCTGCCCGGTGGTGGTCAAGGCCCATGGCGCCCACCCCGGCACCAGCGAACTGGTGGGGCGCGCCGTGGCCCGCGCCGTGGCCAGGTGCGCCTTGCCGGAAGGCGTCTTCTCGCTGCTGTTCGGCTCCGGCCGCGAGGTTGGCACTGCCCTGGTGGCCGACCCGCGCATCAAGGCGGTGGGCTTTACCGGCTCGCGCAGCGGCGGCCTGGCCCTGTGCCGGGTGGCCCAGTCCCGCCCGGAGCCGATCCCGGTGTATGCGGAGATGAGTTCGATCAACCCGGTGTTCCTCTTCCCCGCGGCCCTGCAGACCCGCGGCGAGGCGTTGGCGCAGGGCTTCGTCGCCTCGCTGACCCAGGGCGCCGGCCAGTTCTGCACCAACCCGGGCCTGGTGGTCGCCCGCCAGGGGCCGGCGCTGGAGCGCTTCATCGCCGCGGCCGCCGAGCGGGTGCGGCGCAGCCCGGCGCAGACCATGCTGACGCCGGGGATCTTCCAGGCCTTCGAAGCCGGCGTCGCTGCGTTGGCCGGGCAGGCCCAGGCGCGTGTCCTGGCGAAGGGCCTGGAGGGCGGGGGGCCCAACCAGGGCCAGGCCCATCTGTTCGCGACCCGGGCGCAGGCGTTCCTCGCCGAGCCGGCGTTGCAGGCAGAGGTGTTCGGCGCCGCGTCGCTGATCGTGGAGTGCGCCGACGACGAGCAGGTGCGCCAGGTCGCCGAGCACCTGGAAGGCCAGCTAACCGCGACCTTGCACCTCGACGAGGCCGACCTGGACAGCGCCCGTGCGCTGCTGCCGACCCTGGAGCGCAAGGCCGGTCGCCTCTTGGTCAACGGCTGGCCGACCGGGGTGGAGGTGTGCGATGCCATGGTCCATGGCGGCCCCTTCCCGGCCACCTCGGATACGCGCACCACCTCGGTCGGCACCGCGGCCATCCTGCGTTTCCTGCGCCCGGTCTGCTACCAGGACTTCCCCGACGCCCTGCTGCCCGCCGCGCTGCGCCACGGCAACCCGCTGCAGTTGCGCCGCCTGCTCGATGGCCAGAGGGAAGCCCGGGAACATGCGTGACGTCCAGGCTTCGAACGGCCCGCAACCCCAGGCGGACATCGCCGTGATCGGCGCCGGCATCGTCGGCGTCGCCTGCGCCTTGCAACTGGCGCGCCAGGGGCTGCGGGTGCAGGTCGTCGACCAGCAGGCGCCGGGGCAGGGCGCCTCGTTCGGCAATGCCGGTCACCTGGCCACCGAGCAGGTGTTCCCCATCGCCGACCTGTCGATCCTCAGGCGCCTGCCGGCCATGCTCATGGACCCCATGGGCCCGCTACGCCTGGACTGGAAGTACCTGCCGCATGCTCTGCCATGGTTCGTGCGGCTGCTGCTGAACCTGCGCCCGGCGCCGTTCCGCCGCACCGTCGCCGGTATCCGTGCGCTCAACGAGGGCAGCCTGGAGGCCTGGCGGCGGATGTTGGCGGCCATCGAGCGCCCCGGCCTGTTGAAGGAGGACGGTTCCTTGCTGGTGTTCGAGCGCGCCGAGTCGCGCCAGGCGCTGGACGCGCTGCAGGCGCGCATGTGCCAGCAGGCGGTGCCGGTCGACTTCTGGCCCGCGCAGGCCGTGCGCGCCGCCGCCCCGCAACTCAGCGAGCGTCTGCTGGGCGGGCTGTTCTTTCCGCGCACGGGGCATTTCATCGACCCCTACCTCGTGGTCCGCGAACTGGTGGACGCCGCCCGTGCCCTGGGCGTGCAGTTCCTCCAGCGCAAGGTTCTCGGCGGGCAACTGCGGCAGGACGGCGTGGCGCTGGCCACGGCGGAAGGCGGCCTGCGGGCCCGCCAGGTGCTGATCGCCTGCGGCGCCCACTCGGCCGGGCTCACCGCGGCGCTGACCGGCCGCAAGGTACCCCTGGACACCGAGCGCGGCTATCACCTGATGCTGCCCCACGAGCACGATCGCCTGCCGTTCGCCGTCACCTCGCTGGAACGCCGGTTCATCATGACGCCCATGGCCGACGGCCTGAGGCTGGCCGGCACCGTGGAGTTCGCCGGCCTCGAAAGCCCGCCGAGCATGGAGCGCGCCTGGCAACTGCACCGGCTCAGCAAGGGCCTGTTCGGCCGCGACCTGAGCGCCGAGGCGGCCACGCCCTGGATGGGCATGCGCCCGTCGCTGCCGGACTCGCTGCCGATCATTGACCGGGTGTGCGAGGGCAGGGTGCTGCTCGCCTTCGGCCACCAGCACCTGGGCCTGACCCAGGCGGCGATCACCGCCGAGCATGTCGCCCGGCTGGCAACCGTGCCGGCAACGGGCAATGCGCCGCACGGCCTGCCGGGGCTCGACGCCTACAGGTTGGATCGGTTCTGACCCCTGGCCGGGGCCGCGGGACAGGTGCGGCCTCGCCAGCGTGACCCGGCGAAGCGGCTATGCGCGTGGGAGCGGGCTTCGGCTTGTCGCGGGCTTCCCGTCGGCAGGGCGGGAAAGGCCCTGCGAAAAAACGCCGCGAACGCTTAGAATCCGCCCCCCACCGTCCAGGCAGCTCCGTCCAGAAGTCATGGCGCTCGATCCTCCCACGATGTTGACCCTCTCGATCGCCCTGGCTGCGGCCGCCGCCCTGTACCTGGCCATAGAATGGCGCAACGTTCGCGAACCCTCGCTGCTGTTCTGGAGCGCGGGCTTTTCCACCATCGCCGTGGGCTCGACCCTCGCCCTGTTGCGCATGGGCGGCTTCCCGCTCCTGGGCATCTGGTTCGCCAACGGCCTGCTGATCATCGCCCACTGGCTGTTCCTGCTGGGCGTGGCGCGCTTCACCGAGGCGCGCCTGTCCCGCGCCTGGTACCTGATCTTCGTCGCCTGGACGGCCATGCTGCTGTTGCCGGACGGGCAGGCGTGGTCGAAGGTGATGCTGCTGGCCAACTCGCTGCTGGTGGCGCTGCCGACGCTGCGCGCCAGCGCGCTGCTGCGGCCCCACGGCAAGTCGCTGAGCGTGGGCGCCGGGCAGTTGCGCTACGTGTTGCTGCTGCACGGGCTGTTCTACCTGGGCAAGCCGCTGACGGCGCTGGTGCCGGGCACGCTGATCGACCTCACGGCCTTCCGCGGCGCGATCATCCAGGTCTCGCTGGTGGAAGGGGCGATGGCGATCATGCTGATCGCGCTGTCGATGACCGGCACCGAGCGTTACCGCCGCGAGAAGCGCATGGCCCGGCTGGCCGCCCGCGATCCGCTGACCGCGCTGTACAACCGCCGCGCCCTGGAAGTGCGCGCGCCGCGGTTGCTGGAGGAGGTCTGCAGCGCGCGGCCGGGCGCGTTGCTGCTGATCGACATCGACAACTTCAAGCTGGTCAACGACCTGCACGGCCACATCGCCGGCGACCGGCTGCTGGTCATGCTGAGCGAGATGATCCGCGCGCTGCTGCCCGGGGGCGCGCTCGCGGCCCGGCTGGGCGGCGACGAGTTCGTCATCCTGCTCGGCGACGTGACCGACGAGCGTGTCGTGGCGTTGGGCAGCGCGCTGCGCGAGCAGTTCCACCGGGCCGCCGCGCAGGCCTTCGCCACACCCGAGGCGGTGACCCTGAGCATCGGCGCCAGCCTGTTCGACCGGCCGCCGGCCAGCCTGGCGACGCTGATCGAGCTGGGCGACGCGGCGCTGTACGAATCCAAGCGCGGCGGGCGCGACAGCATCCGCCTGGTGGCCGGCGGCGAGGCGTAGGCCATGCCGAGACGCTCTTCGTAGGATGGGTTGAGCTTGCGAAACCCATCGGGCCATGGCGATGGGTATCGCTTCGCTCAACCCATCCTACGGTTCCGCTGCCGGGCAACTATGCTGCAGGCTATGCCGAAGCGCTTTTCGTAGGATGGGTTGAGCTTGCGAAACCCATCGGTTTCCGCTGCCGTGGACTCACCGTCCACGCCTCGCGCCACCCATTTCGACCGCCAGGGCTTCGCGGCGCGGCATGTCGCCGTGCCGGCCCTGGCGCAGCGAACGCCAGGAGGTCAACCCCATGAGCGCGATTCACATTCACCCCTCGCTGGACAACGGCATCCGCCCGGCCCGCGCCGATTTTGCCGGCGGCACCCTGCAATGCCTGTGCGCGACCGACAAGGTGGAGGTCGCGGTCGGCGCCCAGACGCTGCACAACCACGCCTGCGGCTGCACCAAGTGCTGGAAACCCGCGGGGGCGATCTTCTCGGTGGTGGCGGTGGTGCCGCGGGACAAGGTCAGCGTGGTGGCCCACCCCGAGAAGCTGCAGATCGTCGACGACAGCGCCGTCATCCAGCGCCACGCTTGCCGCGAGTGCGGCGCGCACCTGTTCGGGCGCATCGAGAACCCGGGGCACGCCTTCTACGGCCTGGACTTCGTGCATACCGAACTGTCCCCGCAGGAGGGCTGGTCGGCGCCGGGCTTCGCCGCCTTCGTCTCCTCGGTGATCGAGGGCGGCACCCCGCCGGCGCAGATGGACGCCATCCGCCAGCGCCTGCGCGAACTCAACCTGGAGCCCTATGACTGCCTGTCGCCGCCGCTGATGGACGCCCTGGCCACCCACGCCGCCAAGCAGAAGGGCACCTACCGCGAGGCCTGACGGCGCCGCCGGGGCGGCCGGCCACCTGATAGAGGCCCTCGGTCAGCGCGGGCCTCCTCAGGCATACTCCTGGCCAACAGAGCCCCGAGTCCGTCCCCATGCCCCACAGCAAGCCCCCGGCCGGCGCCCCCGGCGCCAGCGGTTTCGTCGAAGTGCGCGGCGCGCGCGAGCACAACCTCAAGGACGTGGATGTCGCCATCCCGCGCGATGCGCTGGTGGTGTTCTCCGGCGTGTCGGGTTCCGGCAAGTCCTCGCTGGCGTTCGGCACCCTGTATGCCGAGGCGCAGCGGCGCTACTTCGAGTCGGTGGCGCCCTATGCCCGGCGCCTGATCGACCAGGTGGGCGTGCCGGACGTCGACGCCATCGACGGCTTGCCGCCGGCGGTGGCGCTGCAGCAGCAACGCGGCGCCAGCAACGCGCGCTCCTCGGTGGGCAGCGTGACCACCCTGTCCAGCCTGGTGCGGATGATGTATTCGCGCGCCGGCACCTACCCGCCGGGCCAGCCGCTGCTGTACGCCGAGGACTTCTCGCCGAACACGCCGCAGGGCGCCTGCCCGGCCTGCCACGGCCTGGGCCACGTGTACGAGGTGACCGAGGCGCTGATGGTGCCGGACCCGTCGCTGAGCATCCGCGAAAAGGCCATCGCCGCCTGGCCGCCGGCCTGGCACGGGCAGAACCTGCGCGACATCCTCGTCACCCTGGGCTACGACGTCGACCGGCCCTGGCGCGACCTGCCGAAGAAGGACCGCGACTGGATCCTGTTCACCGAGGAAACGCCCACGGCGCCGGTGTACGCCGGTCTGACCCCCGCCGAGACCCGCGCCGCGCTCAAGCGCAAGCAGGAGCCCAGCTACATGGGCACCTTCACCGGTGCGCGGCGCTACGTGCTGCACACTTTCGCCAGCACCCAGAGCGCCCTGATGAGAAGGCGCGTGTCGCGCTTCATGGAGGGCCGGCCGTGCCCGGCGTGCGGCGGCAAGCGGCTCAAGGCCGAGGCGCTGGCGGTGACCTTCGGCGGGGTGGACATAGGCGCGCTGGCGCAGTTGCCCCTGGACCAGGTGGCGGCGCTGCTGGAGCCCATCGCCCAGGGCGACTTCCGCGCCCAGCCCGGCGCCGCGCTCTCGGAAGAGAAGCAACTGGCGGCGCGGCGCCTGGCCGAGGGCGTGGTGGCGCGGCTGCGCACGCTGCAGCAGCTGGGCCTGGGCTACCTGAGCCTGGACCGCGCCACTCCGAGCCTGTCCACCGGCGAGCTGCAGCGCCTGCGGCTGGCCACGCAGCTGAGCTCCATGCTGTTCGGCGTGGTCTACGTGCTCGACGAGCCCTCGGCCGGGCTGCATCCCTCCGACAGCCAGGCCCTGTACGACGCCCTGGACAGGCTGCGCGACGCCGGCAACTCGGTGTTCGTGGTGGAGCACGACCTGGAACTGATGCGCCGCGCGCAATGGCTGGTGGACGTCGGGCCCGACGCCGGCGAGCGCGGCGGCCGGGTGCTCTACAGCGGCGCCCCGGTGGGCCTGCGCGAAGTGGCGGAGTCGCGCACCGCCCGCTACCTGTTCGACGAGATTCCCGCGCCGCCCAGCCATGGGCGCGAGGCCGCCGGCTGGCTGGAACTGCGCGGCATCCACCGGCACAACCTGCGCGGGGTGGACGCGCGCATTCCGCTGGGCGTGCTCACCGCGGTCACCGGCATCTCCGGTTCGGGCAAGTCCAGCCTCATCGCCCAGGCGCTGCCCGAGCTGATGCTGGCGCACCTGGGGCACGAGCCCGAGGAGGATGGCGCGCCAGCCACCGACGAAGGCCCGGCGATCCTCGAAAGCACCGGCGGCCAACTGGCCGGCGACCTGACGGCGGTGCAGCGGGTGGTGCAGGTGGACCAGAAGCCCATCGGCCGCACGCCGCGCTCCAACCTGGCCACCTACACCGGCCTGTTCGACCACGTGCGCAAGCTGTTCGCCGCCACGCCCGATGCGCGCCGCCGCCGCTACGATGCCGGGCGCTTCTCGTTCAACGTGTCCAAGGGGCGCTGCGACACCTGCGAGGGCGAGGGCTTCGTCAGCGTAGAGCTGCTGTTCATGCCCAGCGTGTACGCGCCATGCCCCAGCTGCCACGGCGCCCGCTACAACGAGGCCACGCTGCAGGTGCGCTGGAATGGTCGCAACATCGCCGAGGTGCTGGGCATGACGGTGGAGGAGGCCGGCGACTTCTTCGCCGATGAGGACGCGGTGGCGCGCCCGCTGCGGCTGCTGCGCGAGATCGGCCTGGGCTACCTGCGCCTGGGGCAGCCGGCCACCGAGCTGTCCGGCGGCGAGGCGCAGCGCATCAAGCTGGCCACCGAACTGCAACGCAGCCAGCGCGGCCGCAGCCTGTACGTGCTGGACGAACCCACCACCGGCCTGCACGTGGCGGACATCGACCGGCTGATGCTGCAACTGCAACGGCTGGTCGATGCCGGCAACAGCGTGGTGATGATCGAACACGACATGCGCGTGGTGAGCCAGGCCGACTGGGTGATCGACGTCGGCCCGGGCGCCGGCCAGGCTGGCGGCCGCGTGGTGGCCAGCGGCACCCCGCAACAGCTGGCGCGGGCGAAGGGCAGCAGGACCGCGGCCTATCTCGCCGCGGAACTGGCGCGCTGTGCGCCGAACACGCGGCGCGCAAGGCGCTGAGGGCGGAACCGCTGGCGCAGAAGGTGCTCCTTCGAGCGCCTTCGCGCCGTCAGGCCCGCTTGGTGGAAGGCAGCAGGACGGTCAGGCAACCCAGCAGCGGCAGGTAGGAGCACAGCTTGTACACGTACTCGATGCCGTGGATGTCGGCCAGGTGGCCGAGCAGCGCGGCGCCGATGCCGCCGAAGCCGAACATCAGGCCGAAGAACACCCCGGCGATCATGCCGACGTTGCCGGGCACCAGCTCCTGGGCGAACACCACGATGGCGGAGAACGCCGAGGCGAGGATGAAGCCGATGATCATGCTCAGCACGCCGGTCCAGAACAGGTCGACGTAGGGCAGGGCCAGGGTGAAGGGGGCCACGCCGAGGATCGAGAACCAGATCACCGTCTTGCGCCCGATGCGGTCGCCCACCGGGCCGCCGAAGAAGGTGCCGGCGGCCACCGCGCCGAGGAACAGGAACAGGTACAGCTGCGAGCTGGCCACCGAGAGCTGGAACTTCTCGATCAGGTAGAAGGTGAAGTAGCTGGTGAAGCTGGCCATGTAGAAGTACTTGGAGAACACCAGCAGCGCCAGCACCACCAGCGCGGCGTTCACCCGGCCCCTGGACAGGCCGTGGGTGGCCTTGCCGCCCTGCTTGAGCTTGAACAGGTTCAGGTGGTTGCGGTACCAGCGGCTCAGCCCGTAGAGCACGCCGATGGCGAACACCGAGAACAGGCCGAACCAGGCCACGTGGCCCTGGCCGTAGGGCACGATGATGGCCGCGGCCAGCAGCGGGCCGAAGGCGCTGCCGGCATTGCCGCCGACCTGGAAGGTGGACTGCGCCAGGCCGTAGCGCCCGCCCGAGGCCAGGCGCGCGATGCGCGAGGTTTCCGGGTGGAAGGTCGAGGAGCCGATGCCCACCAGCGCCGAGGCCAGGAGGATGGCCGGGAAGCTGCCGACGAAGGCCAGCAGGAGGATGCCGACCAGCGTGCAGACGCTGCCGGCCGGCGCCAGCCAGGGCTTGGGATGGCGGTCGGTGTGGTAGCCCACCCAGGGCTGCAGCAGCGAGGCGGTCAGCTGGAAGGTCAGGGTGATCAGGCCGACCTGGGTGAAGCTCAGCCCGTAGTTGGCCTTGAGCACCGGGTAGATCGACGGCAGCACCGCCTGGATCAGGTCGTTGATCAGGTGGGCCAGGGCGCAGGCGCCGATCACGCGCATGACCAGGGGGCTTGCTTGGCTGGCGACGGACGCGGCAGCCGTGGGGGCGGCAGTAGTGGACATGGGACTCCGGGCAGCAAGGGGCGGCCGGCGCGCTGGCGCGGCCATCGTTTTTGGCGGAGGTCCTATGCTAGGCAGTACGTGTCCGTCCGTCTTGCGAGTTTCGGACGTCGGATATCGAGAAACGGGCAATTCGTTTCGGGCAGGCGCCGCAGAGGGCTGCAACGCGCGGGCGGTGGGTTCCACGGCAAAGCGAAACGGGACGCCAGGCGTCCCGTTTCGTCATTGACCGTAGGATGGGTCGAGCGAAGCGATACCCATCACCATGGCGGGTGGATCAGGCCAGCGCGGCGAGGTCGTTGCGCAGCTCGCGGGCCGCCGCGACCATGTTCACCAGGGCCGCTTCGGTCTCCGGCCAGGCGCGGGTCTTCAGGCCGCAGTCCGGGTTCACCCACAGGCGCTCGGCGGGGATGCGCTGGGCCGCCTTGCGCAGCAGCTTGACGATCTCTTCCCGGCTCGGCACGCGCGGCGAGTGGATGTCGTAGACGCCCGGGCCGATCTCGTTCGGGTAGTCGAACTTCTCGAAGGCCTCCAGCAGCTCCATGTCCGAACGCGAGGTCTCGATGGTGATCACGTCGGCGTCCATGGCGGCGATGGATTCGATCACGTCGTTGAACTCGCTGTAGCACATGTGGGTGTGAATCTGGGTTTCGTCGCGCACGCCCGAGGCGCATAGGCGGAAGGCCTCGGTGGCCCAGTCCAGGTAGTGCGCCCAGGCGCTCCTGCGCAGCGGCAGGCCTTCGCGGAAGGCGGCTTCGTCGATCTGCACGATCCTGATGCCGGCGGCTTCCAGGTCCACCACTTCGTCGCGGATGGCCAGGGCCAGTTGGCGCGCCTGGACCTCGCGGGGCACGTCCTCGCGCGGGAAGGACCACATCAGCATGGTCACCGGGCCGGTCAGCATGCCCTTCATCACCTTGTCGGTGAGGCTCTGGGCATAGGTGATCCACTCCACGGTCATGGCCTTCGGGCGGCTCAGGTCGCCGTAGATCACCGCCGGCTTCACGCAGCGCGAACCGTAGCTCTGCACCCAGCCGAAGCGGGTGAAGACGTAGCCGTCGAGCTGCTCGGCGAAGTACTCGACCATGTCGTTGCGCTCGGCTTCGCCGTGCACCAGCACGTCCAGGCCCAGTTGCTCCTGGATCTGCACCGCGTGGCGGATTTCGCTGTGCATGGCCTCGGTGTACTCGGCCTCGCTCAGCTTGCCCTGCTTGAACGACTGGCGCGCCAGGCGGATGGCCGAGGTCTGCGGGAAGGAGCCGATGGTGGTGGTGGGGAAGGCCGGCAGGTCCAGGCCGGCGCGCTGCTTGGCGATGCGCTCGGCGAAGGCGGAATGGCGCTGGGCGTCGGCCGGCTGGATGGCGGCCAGGCGGGCCTGCACGGCCGGCTTGTGGATGCGCGGCGAGGCGGCGCGGCTGGCCTGTACGGCGCGGCTCTGCTCCAGGGCGGCAACCACGTCGGCGGCCTGCGGCTCGGTGGCGGCGCGGGCCAGCACGGCCACTTCGGCGCACTTCTGCACGGCGAAGGCCAGCCAGCTCTTCAGCTCGGCATCCAGCTTGTCTTCACGTTCCAGGTCCACCGGGCTGTGCAGCAGCGAGCAGGAGGGCGCGAGCCACAGGCGCTCGCCGAGGCGTTCCTGGGCGTGGCGCACCACGTCCAGGGCCTTTTCCAGGTCGCAGCGCCAGACGTTGCGGCCGTTGACCAGGCCCAGCGACACGACCTTGTAGGCCGGCAGGCGGTCGAGGATGCTCGGGAACTGTTCCGGCGCGCGCACCAGGTCGATGTGCAGGCCGTCGACCGGCAGGTTCGCGGCCAGGCCGAGGTTGTCTTCCAGGCCGCCGAAGTAGGTGGCCAGCAGCTTTTTCAGCGGCTCGCCCTGCAGCAGGTTGTAGGTGCGCTCGAAGGCGTTCTTCCAGTCCTGGGGCAGGTCGAGGACCAGGATCGGTTCGTCGATCTGCACCCATTCCACGCCCTGTGCGGCCAGGCGGCGGAAGATCTGCCCGTAGAGCGGCAGCAGGCGGTCGAGCAGGTCGAGCTTGTTGAAGCTGTTCGTTTCAGAATCAGCACCTTTGGTCTTGCCCAGCCACAGGTAGGTCAGCGGGCCGATCACCACGGGCTTGACGTCATGGCCGAGGGCCTTGGCTTCGTCGACCTCTTCGAACAGCTGTTCCCAGCTCAGCGCGAACTGCTGGTCGGCAGTGAACTCGGGGACCAGGTAGTGGTAGTTGGTGTCGAACCACTTGGTCATCTCTTGCGCATGGGCGCCGCCGCAGCAGCTGTCGCTGCGGTCCGTCGCCACGGCGCCACGGGCCATGCCGAAGAGGGTCTGCAGGGTCGGCTTGGCGTCGCCATGGCCGCGGAAGCGCTCGGGGATGACGCCGAAGGTCAGCGAGTGGGTCAGCACCTGGTCGTACCAGGCGAAATCGCCCACCGGCAGCAGCTCGATGCCGGCATCCTTCTGCGCCTGCCAGTGAGTGGCGCGCAGTTGCTTGCCGACGGCGCGCAGGCCGGCTTCGTCCAGCTCGCCTTTCCAGAAGGCTTCCAGGGCTTTCTTCAGTTCGCGGTCCCGGCCGATACGCGGGAAGCCGAGGTTGTGGGCCAATGCCATGGGTGAATCTCTCCATTGAAAAACCAGTGGAGGGATTCTCGGGACCGGTGGTTCATGAGACAAACTCAATTTATTTGCTATGAAATCAAGTTTTACTCATGATCGAGCTTCGTCATCTACCTCGGCGCTGGGGCTTTCCCCCGGATCGCGGATGAATCCGCTCCTACCGTTCGGCCTCTTGCGCCGAGCCTCCCTGTAGGAGCGGGCCCTGCCCGCGAATCGCGCGCAGGGCGCGCTCCTACAGGGCAATGGCGTGGGTGGGGATTGCGTAGGAGCGGACTCCGTCCGCGATTTTCGGCTGCAGGCTGGGCATCGATGCCAGGTCCAAGAGCCCCTCACCCCAGACCTCTCCCGGAGGGAGAGGGAGCTAGCCCGTGCCGAGAGGAGGCCGGGTTTCCGCCGGCAATCCCTGTGCTGGCCGGATAACGCCGAAACACTTGCCTACTGCGCCGAGGCGCGCCTCAACGGATGGGTTGAGCTTGCGATACCCATCGACCCCTGGTGATGGGTATCGCTTCGCTCAACGCCATCCTACGACGGCGTTTCCCTCGCGATTGCCAACACACGCCGGCCTGCCGGCCGGATCGCGGATGAATCCGCTCCTACCGTTCGGCCTCTTGCGCCGAGTCTCCTTGTAGGAGCGGGCCCTGCCCGCGAATCGCGCGCAGGGCGCGCTCCTACAGGGGAATGGCGTGGGTGGGATAGCGTAGGAGCGGACTCCGTCCGCGATTTCCGGCAACCGGCGAACACCCTCCGCGAGCAGGAACTCGCTAGGCATCCCGCAATTCGAATCGCGGGAACAGCGCTTCCAACTCGCGCCACAATGCCGCTGCGCCCTGCGGGGCCGGTGTTGCAATGAGCTGCGGATCGAGCTGCCGCCCACTGCGGGCCAGTTGCACCACGAAATTTTCCACGCCCACCCCGCGCAGGCGCGTGGCCAGGCGCCGTAGTCGCTCCAGGTCGAACAGCTGCCAATGCACTGTGGTCCTGCATTCATAAGCCACGCCGCTTTCCAGCAGCAGCTCCAGGCTGCGCCAGTTGGCCTGGCCGCTGCGGGGCACGCCGGTGATGGCGTCGCTGTCCTCGGCCAGGGCCTTCACGTCGAACCCCACCCAGTCCGTGTGCGGCAGCGCCCGGGCGAAGGCGCGCGGCTGGATGCCGGCGCTGTGCAGGCCGGTGCGCAAGCCCATCTCGCGCACCCTGGCCATGGCCCCGGGCAGCGCGGCCTGGAGGGTCGCTTCGCCGCCGCTGAACACCACGGCCTGCAGCAGGCCCTGGCGGCGCTGGAGGAAGGCCAGGACGTCCGCCCAGCGGATTTGTGCCTCGCCGCGCGCCGGGATCAGCTGCGGGTTGTGGCAGTAGCGGCAGCGCCAGGCGCAGCCCTGGCAGAACAGCACGCAGGCCAGCAGGCCGGGGTAGTCGAGGGTGGTCAGGGGCACCAGGCCCCCGACCCTGAGCTCAGCGCTCATCGCGTCTCGCGGAAGTGGCAGCGCTCGCGGTGCTCGGACTGCTTGCCGGCGTTGAAGGCCGACACCGGGCGGTGGTAGCCCATCACGCGGGTCCAGACTTCGCAGCGTTGGCGTTGGTTTTCGGGCAGTTGGTTGGCTTTCATCGGTAGAGCTCCTTTCTTGCGGTTGGTGAAGCGGGGTGTCGCCGGCTCAGCCGCCGCAGCTGCCGCAGCAACTGGCGGCGCGTTGTTGCAGCAGGGCTTCGTCGCACTTCGGGCAGAACTCGTGTTCGCCGGCGAGGTAGCCGTGCACCGGGCAGATGGAGAAGGTCGGCGTGACGGTGAGGTAGGGCAGGCGGAAGCGCCCGAGGGCGTTGCGCACCAGGGTCTTGCAGGCCTCTGCGCTGGAGATGCGCTCGGCCATGTATAGGTGCAGCACGGTGCCGCCGGTGTACTTGCATTGCAGGGCGTCCTGCAGCTCCAGCGCCTCGAAGGGGTCATCGGTGAGGCCCACCGGCAGCTGCGAGGAGTTGGTGTAGTAGGGCGCCTCCGGCGTGCCGGCCTGGAGGATGTCCGGGTGGCGCTTGCGGTCCTCGCGGGCGAAGCGGTAGGTGGTGCCCTCGGCGGGCGTCGCCTCCAGGTTGTAGAGGTGGCCGCTGTCTTCCTGGAAGCCGACCAGGCGCGCCCGCACGTGGTCCAGCAGCTCCAGCGCCATCTGCCGGCCGGCCTCGCTGTGCAGGCCTTCTCGGTCGCCGGTGAAGTTGCGGACCATCTCGTGCAGGCCGTTCACGCCGATGGTGGAGAAGTGGTTGCGCAGGGTGCCCAGGTAGCGCTTGGTGTAGGGGTAGAGTCCGGCGTCCATGTGCTGCTGGATGACCTTGCGCTTCACTTCCAGGCTGTCGAAGGCCAGCCCCAGCAGGTAGTCCAGCTGGCGGTGGAGCCCGGCGAGGTCGCCGCGGTGGCGGTAGCCCAGGCGCGCGCAGTTGAGCGTCACCACGCCGAGGGAGCCGGTCTGCTCCGCCGAGCCGAACAGGCCGTTGCCGCGCTTGAGCAGTTCGCGCACGTCCAACTGCAGGCGGCAGCACATGGAGCGCACCTGGTTGGGCTGCATGTCCGAGTTGAGGAAGTTCTGGAAGTACGGCAGGCCGTAGCGCGCGGTCATCTCGAACAGGCGCGTGGCGTTGTCGCTGTGCCAGGGGAAGTCGTGGGTGATGTTGTAGGTGGGGATGGGGAAGGTGAACACCCGGCCGTGGGCGTCGCCGGCCTGCATCACTTCGATGTAGGCGCGGTTGATCAGGTCCATCTCCGCCTGCAGCTCGCCGTAGGCGAAGGGCATTTCCTCGCCGCCGACGTAGGGGATCTGCTCGCGCAGGTCCTCCGGGCAGACCCAGTCGAAGGTCAGGTTGGTGAAGGGCGTCTGGGTGCCCCAGCGCGACGGCACGTTGAGGTTGTAGATGAACTCCTGGATGGCCTGGCGCACTTCGTCGTAGCCGAGGCCGTCCTTGCGCACGTAGGGTGCGAGGTAGGTATCGAAGGAGCTGAACGCCTGGGCGCCGGCCCACTCGTTCTGCAGGGTGCCGAGGAAGTTCACCATCTGCCCGAGGGCGCTGGACAGGTGCTTCGGCGGCCCGGCCTCGACGCGCCCCGGCACGCCGTTGAGGCCTTCGTTGAGCAGGGTGCGCAGCGACCAGCCGGCGCAGTAGCCGGCGAGCATGTCGAGGTCGTGGATGTGCAGGTCGGCTTCGCGGTGGGCGGCGGCGATGGCTTCGTCGTAGACCTCGTCCAGCCAGTAGTTGGCGGTGACCTTGCCGGAGACGTTGAGGATCAGCCCGCCCAGGGAATAGCCCTGGTTGGCGTTGGCGCGCACCCGCCAGTCTTCCCGCGAGAGGTACTCGTTCATCGACGCGGCGACGTCCACCAGCGTCTTGCGCTCGCGGCGCAGGCGGCCGTGGCGCTCGCGGTAGACGATGTAGGCCCGCGCGGTGGGGTAGTGCGCGGCTTCCATGAGGATGCGTTCGACCACGTCCTGCACCTGCTCCACGTCCAGCTCGCCCTCCGGCAGGCGCGACAGCACGCGGCGCGTCAGCGCCTGGGCATGGGCGGCGCTGAACTCGCCGCTGGCTTCGCCGGCGGCGGCGATGGCGCGTTCGATCTTGCTCGGGTCGAAGGGGGCGGCGGCGCCGTTGCGCTTGCGCAGGCGGGTGGGGAGAGGGGCGTTTCGGGTCTGGGTCATTGGACTGGATTCCACAACATGATGTGTTTTGAATTTTCAAGACAACAAGATGTTGTGGAATCTAATGGCGTCGGCCGGAGAAGGATTGACCTCGGTCAATGTTCGGCGCCGGAGGGTTTTCGCCATCGGAGGTATTGACCGGCTGGGCGCGGGTGTAGGAGCGGACTCCGTCCGCGAATGGGGTTTACCGGTGGCTGCGGTGTGTCGGGTGGATTCCGCACCCTCACCCCAGCCCTCTCCCGGAGGGAGAGGGGGCCGTTCGGCGTGGACGGATAGTTCAGCGTCAGCCGGCGAGTTCGCAGGGCGCATGGCCGTTCGCGGTTATGCGCCGTTGGCCGTGCCGCCGGGGCGCCCGACACCGCACCCGTAGGATGGGTTGAGCGCAGCGATACCCATCACCGGGATCCCATGGGGATCGCAAGCTCAACCCATCCTACGAAGAACCCCTCGGTGCAGCCCCATCATCAGCGCTTGCGAATCGCCACGCGCCGCGGCTTGAGGCCGCTTCCCGCGTCGGCGGCGCTGTCCTGCACAGGCTGCAGCCTGGCGCGCGCCGCGTGCAGTTTCTTGTAGCTGTCGATCAGCCGCAGGTGCCTGTCCAGCCCTTCCAGTTTCATGCTGGTCGGCGTCAGGCCGTGGAAGCGCACGCTGCCGTCCACCGAGCCCAGCGCCGCGTCCATCCGCTCGTTGCCGAACATGCGGCGGAAGTTGGCTTCGTAGTCGGCGATCTCCAGTTCGTCGTCCAGCACCACCTCCAGCACCACGTTCAGGGCCTGGTAGAACAGGCCGCGCTCGACGGTGTTGTCGTTGTACTGGAGGAAGGCCTCCACCAGTTCCTTGGCCTCTTCGAAGCGCCGCAGGGCGAGGTTGATTAGCAGCTTCAGTTCGAGAATGGTCAGCTGGCCCCAGACCGTGTTGTCGTCGAACTCCACGCCGATCAGGGTGGTGATGTCGGTGTAGTCGTCGACCTCACAGCCTTCCAGGCGCTCCAGCAGCGCTTCGAGGCGGGCGTCGTCCAGGCGGTGTAGGTTGAGGATGTCCTCGCGGAAGGCCAGCGCCTTGTTGGTGTTGTCCCAGACCAGGTCCTCCACCGGGTAGATCTCCGAGTAGCCCGGCACCAGGATGCGGCAGGCCGTTGCGCCCAGGTGCTCGTACACCGCCATGTACGCTTCCTTGCCCAGGTCTTCGAGGATGCCGAACAGGGTGGCGGCTTCCTCGGCGTTGGACTCTTTTCTTTCACTGGAGCCGCACCGGCCGGAGAAGTCCCACTCGACGAACTCGAAGTCGGCCCTGGCGCTGAAGAAGCGCCACGACACCACGCCGCTGGAGTCGATGAAGTGCTCGACGAAGTTGTTCGGCTCGGTCAGCGCCTGGCTTTCGAAGGTGGGTTGCGGCAGGTCGTTCAGGCCTTCGAAGCTGCGGCCCTGGAGCAGTTCGGTGAGGCTGCGCTCCAGCGCCACCTCCAGGCTGGGGTGGGCGCCGAAGGAGGCGAACACGCCGCCGGTGCGCGGGTTCATCAGGGTCACGCACATCACCGGGAAGCGGCCGCCCAGGGAGGCGTCCTTGACCAGCACCGGGAAGCCCTGTTCCTCCAGGCCTCGGATGCCGGCGAGGATGCCGGGGTACTTGGCCAGCACTTCCTGTGGCACGTCCGGCAGGGCCAGTTCGTTTTCGAGGATTTCGCGCTTCACCGCGCGCTCGAAGATTTCCGACAGGCACTGTACCTGGGCTTCGGCCAGCGTGTTGCCGGCGCTCATGCCGTTGCTCAGGTAGAGGTTCTCGATCAGGTTGGAGGGGAAGTACACCACCTTGCCGTCGGACTGGCGCACGAACGGCAGCGAGCAGATGCCGCGCGCCACGTTGCCCGAGTTGGTGTCGTACAGGTGCGAGCCGCGCAGCTCGCCGTCGGGGTTGTAGATCGCCAGGCAGTGGGCGTCGAGGATTTCCGCCGGCAGTTCGTCCTGGCGGCTGGGCTTGAACCAGCGCTCGTCGGGGTAGTGGACGAAGGGCGCGTTGGCGATGTCCTCGCCCCAGAACTGGTCGTTGTAGAAGAAGTTGCAGTTCAGCCGCTCGATGAACTCGCCCAGGGCCGAGGCCAGCGCGCTTTCCTTGGTCGCGCCCTTGCCGTTGGTGAAGCACATCGGCGACTGCGCGTCGCGGATGTGCAGCGACCAGACGTTGGGCACGATGTTGCGCCAGGAGGCGATCTCGATCTTCATGCCCAGGCCGGCGAGGATTGCCGACATGTTGGCGATGGTCTGCTCCAGCGGCAGGTCCTTGCCCGCGATGTAGGTGCGCGAATCCGCGTCGGCGCTGGGCATCAGCAGCGCCTGGGCGTCGGCGTCGAGGTTTTCCACTTCCTCGATGACGAACTCGGGCCCGGTCTGCACCACCTTCTTCACCGTGCAGCGCTCGATGGAGCGCAGAATGCCCTGGCGGTCCTTTTCCGAAATGTCCGCCGGCAGCTCCACCTGGATCTTGAAGATCTGCTTGTAGCGGTTCTCCGGGTCGACGATGTTGTTCTGCGACAGGCGGATGTTGTCGGTGGGTATATTGCGCGTCTGGCAGTACAGCTTGACGAAGTAGGCCGCGCACAGCGCCGACGAAGCCAGGAAGTAGTCGAACGGACCCGGTGCGGAGCCATCGCCCTTGTAGCGGATGGGCTGGTCGGCCACCACGGTGAAATCGTCGAACTTGGCTTCGAGCCGAAGGTTATCTAAGAAATTAACCTTTATTTCCATGCGGGTTTACCACGACAAAAAATGAGATGAATAACCCGCCATTGTAAGCGTTTTGCGCAGCGCTCCGCCCGTTCGCCCGTTCGGCGCGCTACTGCCCATCCGTGCGCTGATAGCGCGCGGCCGCCCGTTGCACCCAGCCCTCGTCGAGCATCTGCCGCAGCGCACCTTCGATCAGTTGGCGCTCGGCCGTCAGCGGGCGCTGGTGGGAGAAGCCGAGGTAAAGCTCGGTGCGGCTGTCCGGCTGGAAGCGGGTGCGCACGATCTGCCGGGCCAGTCGCGGGTCGCGCAGTTCGTAGTCCACCTGGCAGTCGGTGCCGATCACCAGTTGCAGGCGGCCGAGGGAGAGCATCTGCAGCAGTTGCGTCTCGTTGTTCACGCCGAATTTCTTCAGGCGCTTGTCGGAGTCGAAGGGTTCGAAGTAGGCGGACTCCAGCACGTAGCCGATGGTGGGGCCGAGCAGGTCGTCGTAGCGGGCGATGCGCGGCGCCTCCTGCGGCGAGGCGTACAGGCGCGGGGCGCAGGCGTAGTAGGGCTGCGGCAGGTAGTCGATGTACTGCTCGCGCTCCGGGGTGCGCGCAAGGCCCGTCATCAGGTCCGCCGCGCCGCTCTGCAGGGCGGCCAGGCCGCGGGCCCAGGGCGCGCGGTGCACTTCGAAGCGCAGGCCGGTGCGTTTTTCCAGCTCGGCCAGCAGGTCCATGTCCAGGCCGGTGATGCGGCCGTCGGCGCCTTCGATGCGAAAGGGCGGCCAGTAGTCGGTCATCACCCGCAGCGGCGGGTATTCAGTGGCATCGGCCGTGGCTACGAACGCAAGCAGGCCGATGCCCAGCCAGCGGCGAGCGGACACGGCGAATCTGGCGAAGGGCTGGCAAGGCATACCGGCTCCCGGAACTGGAATGGGTGGCGAAGTCGGCGGCTCCCTTGCCGAGGGGCGGTGCGCGCCCCGGAGCGTTCGGTCGGCGGACGCCCCCTCAGGCGACGTCGCAGAATCCTTCCGAATTATCTGAAGGATAGCCTTCTGCCGCTACGTTGCAGAATGCCCGGCGTGAAGGAAAGACATGGACGCTCGGGTTCGCCATCAAGTCCTAAGTACCTCGTTTGTAGTCGAAAGAACTCGCTATACGGTGAGTCATGATGACTTCAGTGGTTTTCAACACCTTGAAAAATCGATGGTTTCGCCATGGCACGGAAGTTGGTGGAGGTTCCTGGCGACGGCACGTGGAGCACCCACGTGGCGAGCGATCCCACTGACGACCATCAGGAGCATGTACATGCCAAGCAATGATTCCAGGTCCCCCCTTGCGGTGATCACCGGCGCCGGTTCCGGCATCGGCCTGGCCGTGGCCCGGCGGCTGCTGCGCGAGGGCACCCGGGTGGTGGCCATGGCCCGGCGCGAGGTGCCGCCGGCCGAACTCGACGAGGCCGGCGGCCACTTGTGCTGGTTGAGCGGCGACGTCACCCGCGCCGAGGACCTCCAGTGCCTGGCGGACCTGGCCCGGGAACTGGGGCCGGTGGACTACCTGCTGCCCAACGCCGGCATCGCGCAACTGGCCGACGGCCTGGACCAGGCGGCGTTCCAGCGGCAATGGGCGGTCAACGGCGCCGGCGCGCTGAACACCCTGGCCGCCCTGCGCGGGCAGATGGCGCGGCCGTCTTCGGTGGTGTTCATCGGCACCTTCCTGTCCCAGGTGAGCTTCCCCGGGCTGGCCGCCTACATCGCCTCGAAGTCGGCGCTCAAGGCCCAGGCGCGCACCCTGGCGGTGGAGCTGGCGGGCGAGGGCATCCGCGTCAACGTCGTATCGCCCGGGCCCACGGCGACGCCGATCTGGGGCACCCTGGGGCTGGACGACGAGGCCCTGGGCGAGGTCGCCGCCAGCGTCAACGGGCGCCTGCTGGACGGCCGCTTCCTGGAGGCGGAGGCGGTCGCCGATGCGATCCTCTTCATGCTCTCGGACCAGGCCCGCGGCATCCACGGCCAGGACCTGGTCGTCGACAGCGGCTACACCCTGCGCTGAGACCCGCCTGCGCCGCCCCCCGCGCGGCGCAGGCCGCTCAGGGCTCCTGCGGCCAGTGCCCGTCGATCTCGTACCAGCTCGCCCTGGACGCGGTGTAGATGTGCTTCTGGCTGGCGCAGTGGAAGTCGCTGTCCAGGGTGCCCAGGGCCACCGCGATCCAGTCCGGGTAGTCGCCCTGGCTGTCCGACCAGAACAGCGTGGCGCCGCACTGGCCGCAGAACTGGCGGCTGACCGAGGGCGAGGAGTGGAAGGTCTTCAGCAGCTCGGCGCCCTGCAGGCTCAGGGCGCTGCGCGGCACGCTGCCGTAGGTGGCGAAGGCGGCGCCATGGCCCTTGCGGCACTGGCTGCAATGGCAGTGCGAGACCGCCTTGGGCGGCGTCGACAGCTGGTAGCGGATATGGCCGCAGAGGCAGCTGCCGTGGAAGGTTTCGCTCATGTTCACGCGTCCCGAGGGTGGAAGAGGACCCGGCGCGCCAGCGGTCGGGGACGGCATCATAGCCCGGCCGCCCCCTACGTGCCCGCTAGGCGCTCTCCGCCGGCTCCTTCAGCGCTTCCTGCACCAGCGGGTGCAGGTCGGTCTCCGGGTGCTGCGCCAGCCAGGCCCCCAGGTCGCGGCGCATGGCCGGCGTCCAGAAGCTCTGCAGGTGCTGGCGCACGCCGCGCACGGCCAGTTCGCGGTCGGCCTCGCTGGCGAAGTACTGGCCGATCTGGTTGGCCATCTTGACCAGGTTGTCGATGCTCATCGGCGCACCTCGGCTTTCTCGGCGTGGCGGCGTTCCTTCAGCAGGCGGCGCTGTTCGTCGCTGAACGCCTGGTAGCGCTTCTGCCATTCCGAGGGCTGGAAGACGCGCACCACTTCCACCGCGGTGACCTTGTATTCCGGGCAGTTGGTGGCCCAGTCGGAGTTGTCGGTGGTGATCACGTTGGCGCCGGACTCGGGGAAGTGGAAGGTGGTGTAGACCACCCCCGGCGCCACCCGCTCGCTGACCTTGGCGCGCAGCACCGTCTGCCCGGCGCGGCTGCCCACGCCGACCCAGTCGCCGTCGGCGATGCCGCGGCTCTCGGCGTCGCTGGGGTGGATCTCCAGGCGGTCCTCGGGGTGCCAGGCGACGTTGCCGGTGCGCCGCGTCTGGGCGCCGACGTTGTACTGGCTGAGGATGCGTCCGGTGGTCAGCAGCAGCGGGTAGCGGTTGTTGACCTTCTCGTCGGTGGGCACGTAGCCGGTGAGCATGAAGCGCCCCTTGCCGCGCACGAACTGGTCGATGTGCATGGTCGGGGTGCCGTCGGGCGCGGCGTCGTTGCACGGCCACTGCAGGCTGCCGCGGCGGTCCAGCTCGGCGTAGCTGACGCGGGCGAAGGTGGGCGTCAGGCGGGCGATCTCGTCCATGATCTCGGACGGGTG
Source organism: Pseudomonas sp. NBRC 100443 (assembly GCF_030268185.1). Taxonomy (NCBI): domain Bacteria; kingdom Pseudomonadati; phylum Pseudomonadota; class Gammaproteobacteria; order Pseudomonadales; family Pseudomonadaceae; genus Pseudomonas; species Pseudomonas sp. NBRC 100443. Next base: position 88,852 of record NZ_BSQE01000008.1, on the reverse strand, counting down.
CCGGTAGTTCATCGGGTAGCCCAGGGCGTTGGACAGCGCCATGGTCGCCTCCCAGTCGGCCTTGCCGCCCAGCGGCTCCATCACCTTGCGTACCCGCGAGATGCGCCGCTCGGCGTTGGTGAAGGTGCCGTCCTTTTCCAGGAAGGAGCTGCCCGGCAGGAACACGTGGGCGAACTTGGCGGTTTCGTTGAGGAAGATGTCCTGCACCACCACGCATTCCATGGCCGACAGGGCAGCGGTGACGTGCTGGGTGTTGGGGTCGCTCTGGGCGATGTCCTCGCCCTGGCAGTACAGCGCCTTGAAGCTGCCGTCCAGGGCCGCCTCGAACATGTTGGGGATGCGCAGGCCCGGGTCGGGTTGCAGGGTGACGTTCCAGGCCTGCTCGAACTGGCTGCGCACCTCGGCGTTGGAGATGTGCCGGTAGCCGGGCAGCTCGTGGGGGAAGGAGCCCATGTCGCAGGAGCCCTGGACGTTGTTCTGCCCACGCAGCGGGTTCACCCCCACGCCCTCGCGGCCGACGTTGCCGGTGGCCATTGCCAGGTTGGCGATGCCCATCACCGCAGTGCTGCCCTGGCTGTGCTCGGTGACGCCCAGGCCGTAGTAGATGGCCGCGTTGCCGCCGGTGGCGTAGAGCCGCGCGGCGGCGCGGATCAGTTCGGCGGGCACGCCGCACACCGGGCCGAGCACTTCGGGGGCGTTCTGCGGCTGGCTGACGAAGTCGCGCCAGTGGGCGAAGTCCGCCGCCTCGCAGCGCTGCTCGACGAAGCGCTGGTTCACCAGGCCCTCGGTGACGATGACGTGGGCCAGGGCGTTGAGCATGGCCACGTTGGTGCCCGGGCGCAGTTGCAGGTGTAGCTCGGCGCGGGCGTGGGGCGAATCCACCAGGTCGATGCGCCGCGGATCGATGACGATCAGCCGCGCGCCCTGGCGCAGGCGGCGCTTGAGCTGGGAACCGAACACCGGGTGGGCGTCGGTGGGGTTGGCGCCCATCACCAGGATGACGTCGGCCTGCATCACCGAGTCGAAGCTCTGGGTGCCGGCGGACTCGCCGAGGGTCTGCTTCAGGCCGTAGCCGGTGGGCGAGTGGCAGACGCGGGCGCAGGTGTCGACGTTGTTGTTGCCGAAGGCGGCGCGCACCAGCTTCTGCACCAGGTAGGTCTCTTCGTTGGTGCAGCGGCTGGAGGTGATGCCGCCGATGGAGTCGCGCCCGTACTTGAGCTGGATGCGGCGGAATTCGCCGGCCGCGTGGTTGAGCGCTTCTTCCCAGCTGACTTCCTGCCAGGGATCGCTGATGCGCTGGCGGATCATCGGCTTGGTGATGCGCTCGGGGTGGGTGGCGTAGCCCCAGGCGAAGCGGCCCTTGACGCAGGCGTGGCCGTGGTTGGCCTGGCCGTTGCGGTCCGGGACCATGCGCACCAGCTGCTCGCCCTTGAGCTCGGCGCGGAACGAGCAGCCCACGCCGCAGTAGGCGCAGGTGGTGACCACGCTGCGCTCCGGCTGGCCCAGCTGCACCACGCTCTTCTCCATCAGCGTGGCGGTGGGGCAGGCCTGCACGCAGGCGCCGCAGGACACGCACTCGGAGTCGAGGAAGTCGCCGCCGCCGGCCGCCGCCACCCGCGAGTCGAAGCCGCGGCCGTCGATGGTCAGGGCGAAGGTGCCCTGGATTTCCTCGCAGGCGCGCACGCAGCGGTTGCAGACGATGCACTTGCTCGGGTCGTAGTCGAAGTAGGGGTTGGAGACGTCCTTGGCCTCGCTCAGGTGGTTGGCCCCGGCATAGCCGTAGCGCACCTCGCGCAGGCCCACCTGGCCGGCCACGGTCTGCAGCTCGCAGTTGCCGTTGGCCGGGCAGGTCAGGCAGTCCAGCGGGTGGTCGGAGATGTACAGCTCCATGACGTTGCGCCGCAGCGTCGCCAGCTTCGGCGTCTGCGTGCGCACCACCATGCCCTCGGCCACCGGCGTGGTGCAGGAGGCGGGGTAGCCGCGCATGCCGTCGATTTCCACCAGGCACATGCGGCAGGAGCCGAAGGCTTCCAGGCTGTCGGTGGCGCAGAGCCTGGGAATGCTGGTGCCCAGCAGCGCGGCGGCGCGCATCACCGAGGTGCCGGCGGGCACGCTGATCTCGCGGCCGTCGATGCTCAGGCTGACCTGCGCCTCGCTGTCGCGGGGCGGGGTGCCGAGGTCGACGATGTCGGTGGAGGGATCGAAGAGGTTGATCACTGGTCGGCCTCCGTATTCGCCAGACCGAAGTCGGCGGGGAAGTGCTTGAGGGCGCTGGTCACCGGGTAGGAAGTCATTCCGCCCAGGGCGCAGAGCGAGCCGTATTGCATGGTGTCGCAGAGGTCCACGAGCAGCCGCGCCTGTTCCTCGCGCGCGCCGAGGTCGGTGGCGGCGATCAGCCGGTCCACCACCTCCACGCCGCGGGTGGAGCCGAGCCGGCAGGGCGTGCACTTGCCGCAGGATTCCTCGGCGCAGAACTGCAGGGCGAAGCGGGCCATGCGCGCCATGTCCAGGCTGTCGTCGGCCACCACCACGCCGCCGTGGCCGAGCATGGCGCCCATGGCGGCGAAGGCCTCGTAGTCCAGCGGGGTGTCGAACTGCGCCGGCGGCACCCAGGCGCCCAGCGGGCCGCCCACCTGCGCCGCCTTCAGCGGGCGGCCGCTGGCGGTGCCGCCGCCGTAGCCTTCCACCAGCTCGCGCAGAGTCAGGCCGAAGGCGCGTTCCACCAGGCCGCCGTGGCGCACGTTGCCGGCCAGTTGGAAGGGCATGGTGCCCAGCGAGCGGCCCATGCCGAAGTCGCGGTAGAACGGCGCGCCGCGGGCCAGGATCACCGGCACCGAGGCCAGGGTGAGCACGTTGTGCACCAGCGTCGGCTGGCCGAACAGGCCCTGCAGGGCCGGCAGCGGCGGCTTGGCGCGGACCACGCCGCGCTTGCCCTCAAGTGAATCGAGCAGGGCGGTTTCCTCGCCGCAGATGTAGGCGCCGGCGCCCACCCGCACCTGCAGGTCGAAGGCGCGGCCGCTGCCCAGCACGTCGGCGCCCAGGTAGCCGGCCTCGCGAGCGATGGCCAGGGCCTGCTCCAGGGTGTCGATGGCGTCCGGGTATTCCGAGCGCACGTAGATGTAGCCCAGGCTGGCGCCCACGGCGAGGCCGGCGATGGCCATGCCCTCGACCAGCAGGAAGGGGTCGCCCTCCATCAGCATGCGGTCGGCGAAGGTGCCGGAGTCGCCTTCGTCGGCGTTGCACACCACGTATTTCGGCGTGGCCGGGGCCTCGCGCACGGTGCGCCACTTGATGCCGGCGGGGAAGGCCGCGCCGCCGCGGCCGCGCAGGCCGGAGTCGAGCACCGCGGCGACCACCTCGGCGCCGTCCAGGGCGATGGCCCGCGCCAGGCCCTCGAAGCCGCCGTGGGCGCGGTAGTCCTCCAGGGACAGCGGCCGGGTGATGCCGGCGCGGGCGAACAGCAGGCGCTGCTGGCTCTTCAGGTAGGGGATGTCCTCCACCGGCCCCAGGGCCAGCGGATGGGTGCTGGCGTCGGTGGTCAGGGCGTCGAGCAGGGCGGGCACGTCCTGCTCGCTGAGCGGGCCGAAGCCCAGGCGGCGGCCGTCGGCGTCTTCCACTTCCAGCAGCGGTTCCAGCCAATAGAGGCCGCGGGAGCTGGTGCGGCGCAGTTCCAGCGGCAGTTGCCGGCGCTCGGCCTCGCGGGCCAGGGCGGCGGCCACCTGTTCCGCGCCCACGGCGCGGGCGACGGAGTCGCGGGGGAGGAAGAGCTTCAGCATGCGCCATCCTCCAGGCAGCCGTTGACCAGCTCGCGCAGGCGCTCGGCGGTGAGTCGCGCGTGCAGCCGGCCGTCCAGCTCCAGGGCCGGCGAGCAGGCGCAGGCGCCCAGGCAGTACACCGGGCGCAGGCTGATGCTGCCGTCGGCGCTGGTGCCGTGGTCGTCCAGCGCCAGCTGCTCGCGCAGCTGCGCGGCCAGGCGCTCGGCGCCCATGCTCTGGCAGGACTCGGCGCGGCACAGGCGCAGGGTGTGGCGCGCCGGCGGCGCGGTGCGGAAGTCGTGGTAGAAGCTGATCACCCCGCGCACCTCGGCCTGGCTGAGGTTGAGGGCATGGGCGATTTCCGCGACGGCGAGGTCGGGAACGTACCCGCAGCCGTCCTGGATGGCGTGGAGGATCGGCAGCAGGGCGCCGGGGGCGTCCTTCTCGCGTGCCAGCACGTCGTGGATCAGGGGCAGGTGAAGCGTCTCATCAGGCATACAGCGTACCTCGGCATCGCGGACCGGCCTGCCTTGGCGGCAAACCTCCGGTGTCTTCGGCTGCGGCGTACCGTCCACGTCACGGCTGCGTGGTTCACTCGGTCGCCCTCCCTGCCGCCGGCCGGGTGTCTTGACGCACCGGTCCGGGGGCATCCTGCAAGCTTGCCATCCTGCTCGCCCGGGGTTTGCACCCAAGCGACCCGGCGCATCCTGAAACCGACCTGCGCCCTGGCCCGGCGTCTTCCCTATTAGCGGGTTTAGCTGGTGTGCAGGCGCGGCGCCAGTACCGTTACTCGGAGCGGATCGACGATGCGCCAGGCGCCAGCGCGGCGGTCAGCGAGCGCAGCAGGGCGACGCAGCGCTGCTGCTGGTCCAGCGGGTAGCGGGCCAGCCACAGGGGCAGGTGTTCGAACAGCTCCAGGGTGGGCTGGCAGGCCTGGCCGGGGCTGGCGTAGCCGGCGGCGCCCAGCTGCGCATCGAGCTTCTGGCCGAGCTGTCGGCGCAGCCGTTCGACGCACTGGCGCTGTTCGTCGTTGAGGCAGCCGGCGTCGCGGGTGGCCAGCTGGAAGTGCAGGGGATTGCTTTCGTACAACGCCACCAGGCCCTCGACCACCCGTTGCAGGGCGGCCTTGGGGCAGCCGCGCAGCCGGCGCTGGTCGAACAGCGAAAGCAGCGCCAGGTAGTGTTCCTCGATGAACTCCAGCAGCAGCTCTTCCTTGCTCGCGCAATGGCTGTAGAGCGAGCCCGCGGTCAGCTCCAGGTGGCGCGCCAGCTCGCGCAGGCTGACCTGGGCGAAGCCGCGCCGGGCGAAGAGCTCCAGGGCCTTGGGGCGGTTGCGCGCGAAACGCGAGCCGGGGGAGGCGGTCATCTGGGCACCTGTGCGTCGTATCGGGCTGCTTGCCGGGAAGGCGCGCCGAAAGGGCGGCCGGCCGCGGCGCGCCCGTTTCGTGGGTTGGGCGCCTCCGGGGCCGGCCGGCCCGATCAGACGCGTTCGAAGATCACGGCGATGCCCTGGCCGCCGCCGATGCACATGGTGGCCAGCGCGTAGCGGCCCTGGATGCGCTGCAGCTCGTGGATGGCCTTGGTGGCGATGATCGCGCCGGAGGCGCCGATGGGGTGGCCCAGGGAGATGCCCGAGCCGTTGGGGTTGACCTTCTCCGGGTCGAAGCCCAGCTCGCGGCTGACCGCGCAGGCCTGGGCGGCGAAGGCCTCGTTGGACTCGATCACGTCCAGGTCGGCCACGCTCAGGCCGGCGCGCTGCAGGGCCAGGCGGGTGGCCGGGATCGGGCCGAGGCCCATCAGGGTGGGCTCGACGCCGGCGTGGGCGTAGGCCACCACCCGCGCGATAGGCTGCAGGTTCTCGCTCTTCACCGCCTCGGCGCTGGCCAGCAGCAGGGCGCTGGCGCCGTCGTTCAGGCCCGAGGCGTTGCCGGCGGTGACGCTGCCGTCTTCGAGGAAGGCCGGTTTCATCTTGGCCAGTTGCTCCAGGTCGGCCTCGGCGCGCACGTGCTCGTCCACCTCGAACAGGCTGGTGCCTTTGCGGCTGCGGATTTCTACCGGGACGATCTGCCCGGCGAAGCGCCCTTCGGCGATGGCGCGGGCGGCGCGCTGCTGGCTCTGCAGGGCCAGGGCGTCCTGGTCCTGGCGGGTGATGCCGTGCTGCTTGGCGATGTTCTCGGCGGTGATGCCCATGTGGATGCCGTGCAGCGGGTCCTGCAGGGCGCCGAGCATGTAGTCGAGCATCTTCACGTCGCCCATGCGCGCGCCCCAGCGGGCGCTGGGCACCAGGTAGCCGGACTGGCTCATGCACTCGGCGCCGCCGGCGATGGCGATGCGCGAGTCGCCCAGCATCAGGCCCTGGGCCGCGCTGACGATGGCCTGCAGGCCCGAGCCGCACAGGCGGTTGACGGTGAAGGCCGGGGCCTCCTTGGGAATGCCCGCCTGCAGCGCCGCCACGCGGCTGATGTAGGCGTCCTTGGGCGTGGTGGGGATGACGTGGCCGAACACCACGTGCTCGACGCGCTGTGCGTCGCAGTTGGCGCGGGCCAGCGCGGCCTGAGTGACCAGGGTGGCGAGCTGGGCGGGAGGGGTGTCCTTGAGGGTGCCGCCGAAGGTACCGATGGCGGTGCGCACCGCGCTGACGACGAAGACTTCTGGTCTGTGCATGGGAAGGGCTCCTGGCAGAATGGCGAGCAGTCTAGAAGGCGATGCGGCGGCGTCCTATGCCAGAATTGCGCAGTCCCGGCCGACGAATTTGGACATATCGGATGATGAAACCCGCCCTGGGCCCCGAGGAACGGACGGCCACCCCGCGCCGGCGCGACTCGGTGGCGGCCTATTTCGTGAAGGCCGCGCTGCACCGCCTGGCCGACCGCCCGCAGCGCGCCGCCGAGTTGCTGGCGCAGGCCGGCATCGAGCCGCACTGGCTGGACGAGCCGCTGCACCGGGTGCCGGCGGAGGCGGTGACGCGCCTGTGGCTGCTGCTCACCGAGGAGCTGGGCGACGAGTTCTTCGCCTTCGATTCCGCCGGCCTGCCGCGCGGCGCCTTCGCCATGGTCTGCCGCAGCGTGCTGCACGAGCCGGACCTGGGCCGCGCCCTGCGCCAGTGCCTGGCCGGCTTCAACCTGTTCCTGCGCGATATCCGCGCGCACCTGGAGCTGCGCGGCAACCGTGCGGCCATCGTGCTGCACACGCGCATCGACGACGCCACCCTGCGCTGCGTGGCAGAGGAAATCTACCTGAGCATGGTCATCGGCGTGGCCTGCTGGCTGGTGGGGCGGCGCATCAACCCCGACCGCGCCCGCTTCGGCCACCCACAGCCGCCCCACGGCGCCGAGCCGCTGCTGTGGGGGCCGTGGATCCGCTTCGACGCCGACCACACCGAGCTGGAGTTCAACGCCCAGCAACTGGCGCTACCGGTGATCCGCAACTTCGCCAGCCTCAAGCAGTTCCTGCGCCAGGCCCCGGAGGGCGTGGTGGTGCGCTTCCGCAACCGTTCCGGGTTGTCGGCCAAGGTCTACCGCCGCCTGAAGGCCGGTGGTGACCTCGACTGGCCATCCCAGGCGCAGATGGCCGCGCAGCTGGCGCTGAGCGAATCGGCCTTCCGCCGCCAACTGGAGCGCGAGGGCTTTTCCTACCAGATGATCAAGCACGAGGTGCGCCGGGCGCTGGCCTTCGAGTGCCTCGACGACGCCAGCCTGAGCATCGCCGAGATCGCCGCGCGCTGCGGCTTCCAGGAGCCCAGCGCGTTCCACCGCGCCTTCCGCCAGTGGACCGGCATGAGCCCCGGACGCTACCGCGCGGCCCGCGCCCAGGGCGGGGATTGAGCGGCCAGGGAGTGTATTGGGCCCCGCCCTGAGGCGGCGGGGCCTGCCCGTGAATCGCGCGCAGGGCGCGCTCCTACATGGGGAGGGTGCGGGTGGGGTGGATAACGCTTGGAGTGTTATGCGCCCTACGGACTGTCTTGCCGGCTGTGCTCAGCCCCGTAGGATGGGTTGAGCGAAGCGATACCCATCACCCCGGCCACATGGTTTTCGCAAGCTCAACCCATCCTACGAAAAGCACCTCGGCGCAGCCGGCAAGACGGTTGCTCCTACGACCGCGATGCTTGGGGTGTTATGCACCCAACATGGCTGCGTTGAGCCAGGGAGCTTCGTGATTCCGCATCATGCCGAACGGTTCCCTCTCCCGCTTGCGGGGGAGGGTTAGGGAGGGGGTGCGGAGTTAGGGTTGGCAGAGGTGCGGCGAGCAGCGCCCTGGCCCTGGCCGGCAACCTGCAGGAGGCGCTGGACCTGCTGCTGCAGCACCGCGCGCGCTTCTGCCCGCTGCTGGCGCCGCGCCTGCTGCTGGAGGAGCGCTACGCCTGCCTGTACTGGGTGGACGCCTGCGGCCTGGGCGGCACCCGGCGCTTCCTGGTGGAGAGCAGCATGACGGCCGTCACCGCGCTGTGCCGCTGGCTGGCCGGCGAGCACCTGCCCTGGCGCTACCTGTTCGCCCATGCCCAGCCGGGCTACCTGGAGCAGTACCAGGCGCACCTGGGCCTGCAACTGCAGTTCGACAGCCACGTGGACGCCATGCTGATCCCCCGCGAATACCTGGTGAAACCCTGGCCACGGGCCGCCGCCACCGCCGGCCAGGCGGCCCGGCGCGACGCCCAGCGCGAACGCCAGGCGCTGGGTCTGCGCGAGGGCTTCCTCGAACACCTGTACCGCCTGCTGCAACGCGAGGCCCACGACCCGCTGAGCCTGGAGCAACTGGCCGCACGCCTGGGCATGAGCCCGGCGACCTGCAAGCGCAAGCTGCAGAAGCACCACACGCACTTCCAGGCCCTGCACGACGAAGTGCGCAAGCACGTCGCCCTGTACCTGTACTGGTCACGCGGCTACGGCAACGACGAGGTGGCGCAGTACCTGCGCTTCACCGACACTACCAACTTCCGCCGCTCGTTCAAGCGCTGGACGGGGTTGGTGCCCAGCGCGATCCGTGGGCTGCAGCCGGACGGCTTCTCGTAGGAGCGAGCACCCCGGCGCGGCCGGCAAGACCGTTGCTCAATACATCCCAGCTACCTGTAGCGGGGCCTGCCCGCGATTTCGCACGCAGGGCTCGCTCCTGCAGGGGCACGGTGCGGGTGGGACGGCCGGTGCCCGGTCGGGCAGGGGCGATGGGCGCCTCGGCGCTGTCGGCAGTTGTCCCTCCGGGAAATGCCGTACCTCAAGGTGCGCGCCGTGCCTTGCCCGGCAATGGGTACGAAGGAGCCCTACGCGCCCTGGACCTGCAGGGCGCGTGGGCGTTGGCTGCGTCGCTCATCGGTGGCTTCGCTGGCGGGCTGCAACTGGAAGTCGAAGACGACCTCGGCGCAACGGCCTGCGATGCCGTGGGCATTCTCGACGAAGTTGACCTCGCCGATCAGCCCGTCGCGGGTGGCGTAGGCGAAGTCGTCCCACAGGTACCGGTCGCCGGCCAGGTTGATCTGGGTGGTCAGGTGGCGATGGCCGGGCGCCGAGATGAAGAAGTGGATGTGCGCCGGGCGCTGGCCGTGGCGGCCGAGCTGGTCCAGGCATTGCTGGGTCGGGCCGTCGGCCGGGCAGCCGTAGCCGCTGGGCACGATGCTGCGGGCGCGGTAGCGACCCTCGGCGTCGGTGCGGATACGCCGGCGCAGGTTGTACTCGGCCTGGCTCGGGTCGAAGTAGGAGTAAAGGCCCTTGGTGTTGGCGTGCCACATGTCGACGGTGGCGCCGGCGATGGGCTGGCCGCGCAGGTCCAGCACGCGGCCGGCCAGGAACATCGGGATGCCGGCGTCGCTGCCGTCGTCCATGCGCGCCTCGCCTTCGCTGAGCGGGGCGCCGGCCACGTACAGCGGGCCCTCGATGGTGCGCGGGGTACCGCCGGTCCTGCCGGCTTCGGCGTCGCGGGCATCGCTGAGCAGGTCGAGGAAATGCTCGATGCCAAGGCCCGCCACCAGCAGGCCGGCTTCGCCGCGGTTGCCCAGGCGGTTGAGGTAGTCGACGGCGGTCCAGAATTCGTCGTCGGTGATTTCCAGGTCTTCGACGAGCCTGGCGGTGTCCTGCAGGATGCGCAGCACGATTTGTTTCAGGCGTGGGTTGCCCTGTTCGTTGCGCAGGCCGGCGGCCTCTTCGAAGAAGGTCTGGATTTCGGCAGTCCGGGAAATCTTCACGGTCATGGGGTTCACCTTGTTGGTCTTGTCGTCAGGTACCGCGAAGGTGGCTGAGCAAAGACGGTGCCAATCTTTCAACTTGTTGATATAAAAGGAGTTCTGTTTTTTCTGGACGGCGAAAGGGGCAGGCCGGTCGAGCATTTGGTGAAGTGCCCGGCCGGCCTTCGTCCAAATGCTCAAGCCCGCCCGGGGGCGCCTTCGCCCGGCGACTTCTTCAGCCGGTAGGCCAGCGCCGGGCGGGTCATGCCCAGCAGGCGAGCGGCCTCGGAGACATTCTGCTGGCTGCGGGCCATGGCTTCCTGCATCAGTGCTTCCTCCAGCGCGTCGAGGCCGATGCCGCTGTCGATGATCTGCCCGACCCACGGCGCCTGCCCGGCGCTGGCCACCAGGCGCCCGTCGCTGGCCAGGCCGATGCTCTCGGCTTCCGGCGGGGCGTGGGGGAAGAGGGCGTCCAGGCCGATGCTCTGGTTCTCGTCGGTGATGATCACGCCGCGCTCCATGAGGTTCTCCAGCTCGCGCACGTTGCCCGGCCAGTCGTACTGCAGGCAGGCCTGCAGGGCGCGGTCGCTGAGGCCGAGGGTCTTCTTGCCGTAGCTTTCGTGCAGGCGCGCGAGGAAGTGCTCGATCAGCAGCGGGATGTCTTCGCGGCGCTCGCGCAGGGCGGGGATGCGCACCGGGAACACGTTCAGCCGGTAGAACAGGTCGGCGCGGAAGCGGCCTTGCTTCACCGCCTGCTCCAGGTCCTCGTGGGTGGCGGCGATGACGCGCACGTCCACCTGGCGCGTGCGGCTGTCGCCGACGCGCTCCAGTTCCTCTTCCTGCAGCACCCGCAGCAGGCTGGCCTGGGCGCGCGGGGTCAGCTCGACGATCTCGTCGAGGAACAGGGTGCCGCCGTTGGCCCGCTCGAAGCGGCCCATGCGCGACTGCTGGGCGCCGGTGTAGGCGCCTTTCTCGACGCCGAACAGCTCGGCCTCGATCAGGTCCGGTGGGATGGTCGCGCAGTTCAGCGCCACGAAGGGGCTGCCGGCGCGTTCGCTGCGCAGGTGCAGGCTACGGGCGATGACTTCCTTGCCGGTGCCGGTCTCGCCCAGCAGCAGCACCGAGGCCTTGCCGGGGGCAACCTTGTCGATCAGCGCGCAGCAACGCTTGTAGGCCGGGGCCTGGCCGATGCCGTAGAACTGCCCGGCCTGCAGTTGCAGGCGCTGGCGCATGTTCGCCACCTGCACCTGCAGGGCCTGCAGTTCGTCGATGATGGGGTCGCTCTGGAAGTAGCGCAGGAAGTCGTTGGCGTCTTCCCATTGCTCCACCGGCTTGCCGACGATGCGGCACTGCGCACCGCCGCAGCCACGGCAGCTGACTTCCTTGTAGAGCACCTGGCGGCCGAGGAAGAACGAGCTGTAGCTGATCGCGTAGCCCAGCAGCATCCAGCACACCGGTTGCTCGGAGTGCAGGTTCTCGGCCTGGCAGTTCTCCACCTCGAAGCTGTCCTGCCATTCGATGTCGGCGTAGAAGTGGCCGCTGTCCAGGTCGATTTCCAGCTGCAGCGGGCGCACCTTGACCATGCCCTTGAGCGAATGCAGCTGCGGGCCGATGAAGAACATCTCCACCGGGTTGCCCTGCGGGCGCAGCTTGCGCGCCAGCTCGGCGTCCTTCAGCCCGGACTGGTAGCCCATGCGCAGGAAGAAGCCCTTGGCCCGCTCCACACCGAGCATCTCGATCAGCTCGCGGCGCATGCTGGCCATCATCGCTGCCTGGACCAGCAACATGCGCTGTTCGTCCAGCCAGACCTTGCCCTCGGTGCTGAGGAAGCGGACCCGCTCGGTAAGGTCCTTGAGCGCCGGAGCGGGGTCCGGCGCCTTGTATTGGGTAATCATCGATCGCGCCCCTGAATTGTCGTTGTACGGGGTGGTGGCGCGTCCCGCCCAGGCTGTGGCGGGGTGGCTCGCGCCGGCGACGCCGCCGCGGTTCAGGCAAGGCGGAGGGGCGTCGCTCTTTTTCCAAATCGCCTGAAGGGGCGGGAAAAGTCAATCCGGCCCCGGCCTTCGCCATTTGCTGCAGTGGTCCCCGCCGGCTTGAGCAAATGATCAATCGCAGTAGCCGTCCGGGCCAGGCTGCAACCCTTCGGCGGGCCTCTTCGCAAGTCGCGATATTTCTAAAAAAACCTTTTGTTTCAGTTGGTTAAATTTATTTTCGAGCGCCTTCCACGGTCCTGGCACAGGCGTTGCTCAAGCCCCTTCGACGCCACCGGAGCCCGAGCATGAACGCCACCCCCTTCGACCAGATGCCCCGCTACGTGCGGGTTCGCAGCGAGCCGGACGCGGCCTTCGTCGAGTTCGACTTCGCCATCGGCTACCCGGACCTCTTCGTCGAGCTGGTGTTGCCGCGTGCGGCCTTCGCCAGCTTCTGCCGGAGCAACCGGGTGCATCACATGGACGCGCAGATGGCCGCCGCCATCGACGCCGACATGCAGAAATGGCGCTACGGCGAAAGCCGTGGCCAGGACGACTGACGCGCCTTCCGTTGCGTCGCCCCACAACAACAACTACGGGACGCCTTGCATGAGCATCGAGATCAAGACGGCCACGGTGGAGCCCATCCGCCAGACCTTCAGCCACACCCGCCGGCGCTTCGGCGACAAGCCGGCCAGCCGCTACCAGGAGGCCAGCTTCGACATCGAGGCGGCGACCAACTTCCACTACCGCCCGCTGTGGCAGCCGGACAAGCTGCTCAACGACCCCACCCGCACTGCCGTGCGCATGGCCGACTGGTACGCCGTCAGTGACCCGCGCCAGTACTACTACGGCGCCTACGTGCAGGCCCGGGCGCGGATGCAGGAGAACGCCGAGCACGACTTTGCCTTCTGCGAGAAGCGCGAACTGCTGGCCCAGCTGCCCGGGGAAAAGCGTGCGCTGATCGCCCAGCTTCTGCTGCCGCTGCGCCACGCCGAACTGGGCGCGAACATGAACAACAGCGGCATTGCCGCCGACGCCTTTGGCACCAGCGTCACCCAGATGCACATGTTCCAGGCCATGGACCGCCTGGCTATCGCCCAGTACCTGTCGCGTATCGGCCTGCTGCTGGAGGACGACGGCCTGGCGCTGCTGGCCGAGGCCAAGCGGTGCTGGCTGGACGAGCCGGCCTGGCAGGGCCTGCGCCGCTACGTGGAGGACACGCTGGTGGTACGCGATTGGTTCGAGTTGAGCCTGGCGCAGAACCTGGTCAGCGACGGCCTGCTGTATCCGCTGCTGTTCGAGCGTTTCGACGCCCAACTGGTGGCCGCCGGGGCGGGACAGGTGGGCATGCTCACCGAGTTCATGCGCCTGTGGTTCGCCGAGAGCCAGCGCTGGGTCGACGCGCTGGTGAAGACGGTGGTCGCCGAGAGCGACGCCAATCGCGCGCTGGTCGAGGGCTGGGTCGCCCACTGGCGCGAGCGCGCCTTGCAGGCCCTGGCGCCGCTGGCCGAGATCGGCCCCGGCCACGAGGCGCTGGACGCCGTCGACGGCGCCTTCGGCGCACGCCTGAAGAAACTCGGCCTCAGTGGAGCAGCAGCATGACTTCCCTCGTCTACATCGCCTTCCAGGACAACGACGCCGCCCGCTACATCGTCGAAGCCATCGTCCAGGACAACCCCCACGCCGAGGTCCAGCACCAGCCGGCGATGATCCGCGTGCAGGCCGAAGGCCGCCTGGACATCCACCGCGCCACGGTGGAGGAGAGGCTCGGCCGCGAGTGGGACGTGCAGGAAATGCTGATCGACGTGATCACCCTCGGTGGCAACGTCGAGGAGGACGAGGACCGCTTCGCCCTGCACTGGAACTGATCCGCACAACGACAAGAATCCGGAGAGAGCCGCCATGGCCGCCAAACGCCTGAACCAGAAAGACAAGTACCGCTGCCTGACCCGCGACCTGGGCTGGGAGCCGAGCTACCAGCGCAAGGAAGACATCTACCCCTACGAGCGCTTCGAGGGCATCAAGATCACCGACTGGGACAAGTGGGAGGACCCCTTCCGCCTGACCATGGACGCCTACTGGAAGTACCAGGCCGAGAAGGAGAAGAAGCTCTACGCCATCTTCGACGCCTTCGCCCAGAACAACGGCCACCAGAACATCTCCGACGCCCGCTACGTCAACGCCCTGAAGCTGTTCCTGTGCGGCGTCACGCCCCTGGAATACCAGGCCTACCAGGGCTTCGCGCGGGTCGGCCGGCACTTCGGCGGGGCAGGGGCGCGGGTCGCCTGCCAGATGCAGGCGATCGACGAGTTGCGCCACGTGCAGACCCAGGTGCACGCGATGAGCCACTACAACAAGCACTTCAACGGCCTGCACGACTTCGCCCACATGCACGACCGCGTGTGGTTCCTCTCAGTGCCCAAGTCGTTCTTCGAGGACGCCCGCACCGCCGGCCCGTTCGAGTTCCTCACGGCCATCTCGTTCTCCTTCGAGTACGTGCTGACCAACCTGCTGTTCGTGCCCTTCATGTCCGGCGCCGCCTACAACGGCGACATGGCCACGGTCACCTTCGGCTTCTCGGCGCAGTCCGACGAGGCGCGGCACATGACCCTGGGCCTGGAGGTGATCAAGTTCCTGCTGGAGCAGCACGAGGACAACGTACCCATCGTCCAGCGCTGGATCGACAAGTGGTTCTGGCGCGGCTACCGCCTGCTGACCCTGGTCGGGATGATGATGGACTACATGCTGCCGAACAAAGTCATGTCCTGGGCCGAGGCCTGGGAGGTGTACTTCGAGCAGGCCGGCGGCGCGCTGTTCAAGGACCTGGAACGCTATGGCATCCGCCCGCCCAAATACGTCGAGCAGACCGCCATCGGCAAGGAGCACATCAGCCACCAGGCCTGGTCGATCTTCTACCAGTACAGCCAGGCCACCAACTTCCACACCTGGATACCCACCGACGAGGAGCTGGACTGGCTCTCGGCCAAGTACCCGGAGACCTTCGACAAGTACTACCGGCCGCGCTACGAGCACTGGCGCGAACTGCAGGCGCGCGGCGAGCGCTTCTACAACCCGACGCTGCCGATGCTCTGCCAGATCTGCCAGATCCCCCTGGCCTTCACCGAGCCGGACGACGCCACGCGCCTGAGCCACCGCAGCCTGGTGCACGGGGGCGAGCGCTATCACTTCTGCTCCGACGGCTGCTGCGACATCTTCGCCCATGAACCGGAGAAGTACGTGCAGGCCTGGCTGCCGGTGCACCAGATTCTCCAGGGCAACTGCGGCGGCGGCGACGTCGAGGCGGTGGTGCGCGACTACTACAACATCGCCCCCGGGCAGGACAACTTCGAGTACCAGGGCTCCCCCGAGCAACAGCGCTG
The DNA here is from genome assembly GCF_030268185.1 of Pseudomonas sp. NBRC 100443. Lineage (NCBI taxonomy): Bacteria > Pseudomonadati > Pseudomonadota > Gammaproteobacteria > Pseudomonadales > Pseudomonadaceae > Pseudomonas > Pseudomonas sp. NBRC 100443. The sequence goes on along the minus strand of NZ_BSQE01000008.1, from coordinate 73,594 downwards.
GCAGGCGCAGAAAGCCGGTTGAAGCACAAGGCGGGCGCGCCCGCCGCGCCCCTCGACAAGAACAAGAGGAACACCACCATGTCCGTGACCGCCATCGGCACCTATATCTCCGAGCCCCTGGACCGCCAGGCCAATTTCCACGGCGCCCAACTGGTCTACCTGTGCTGGGAGCACCACCTGCTGTTCTGCGCGCCCTTCACCCTGCCGGTGGACCCGGCGCAGCCCTTCGCCGAGTTCGTCGAGCAGGTGGTCAAGCCGGCCATCGCCCTGCATCCGGACGCCGCCCGGGTGGACTTCGCCGCCGCCCAGTGGCGCCTGGACGATGCGCCTTTCGCACCCGACCCGGCCCGCGGCCTGGCCGCCAACGGCGTGGGCCACAAGAGCCTGCTGCACCTGCATACCCCGGGCCTGGAAGGCCTGGGCGGCAGCCGTAACTGAGGGCGCCGCCATGAGCTATCAAGTGACCATCGAACCCACCGGCGAGCAGATCGAGGTGGAGGAGGGCCAGACCATCCTCCAGGCCGCCCTGCGCCAGGGCGTGTGGCTGCCCTTCGCCTGCGGCCATGGCACCTGCGCCACCTGCAAATGCCAGGTACTGGAAGGCGAGGTGGACCTGGGCGCCGCCTCGTCCTTCGCGCTGATGGACATGGAGCGCGACGAGGGCAAGGTCCTGGCCTGCTGCGCCATTCCGCAGAGCGACTTGGTGATCGAGGCCGACATCGACGTCGACCCCGACTTTGCCGGCCACCCGGTGCGCGACTACCACGCGGTGGTCAGCCGCCTGGTGGACCTGTCGCCGACCATCAAGGGCGTGCACCTGAAGCTGGACCGGCCCATGGCCTTCCAGGCTGGGCAGTACGTCAACCTGCAACTGCCGGGCATTGAGGGCACCCGTGCCTTTTCCCTGGCCAATCCGCCGAGCCGCCCCGATGAGGTCGAGCTGCATGTGCGCCTGGTCGAGGGCGGCGCCGCCACCGGCTTCATCCACGACGGCCTGCGCGAGGGCGACGCGGTGGAAGTCTCCGGTCCCTACGGGCAGTTCTTCGTGCGCGGCTCCCAGGCCGGCGACCTGATCTTCATCGCCGGCGGCTCGGGACTGTCCAGCCCGCAATCGATGATCCTCGACCTGCTGGAGCAGGGCGATGCCCGGCGCATCACCCTGTTCCAGGGCGCGCGCACCCGCGCCGAGCTGTACAACCGCGAGCTGTTCGAGGAACTGGCCACGCGATACGCCAACTTCACCTATGTGCCGGCGCTCAGCCAGGCCGCCGAGGACGGCCAGTGGAGCGGCTTTCGCGGCTACGTCCACGACGCGGCGAAGAAGCACTTCGATGGTCGCTTCGGCGGCCACAAGGCCTACCTGTGCGGCCCGCCGCCGATGATCGACGCGGCCATCACCTGTCTGATGCAGGGCCGACTGTTCGAGCGCGACATCTTCATGGAGCGTTTCTACAGCGCCGCCGACGGTGCCGCCGAGGGCCAGCGCTCGGCCCTGTTCAAGCGCATCTGAAACCTTGCTGCCCGGCACCTCGCTCCTGCGCGGGGGCCGGGGTGCGCCCGACCGATAACAACAACAAAGGTTGCCCCGATGAAAAAGCCCCTTGCGTACCTGCTCCGCTTCGCCGCCTGCGCCCTGCTGTTCGGCGTCGCCAACCTGTCCCGCGCCACCGAGGGTGGCGGTACTTCCTACCCGTTGGGCGCGGAGAATTACATGTCCGGCGCCATGCCGCCGCCGGGCTTCTACGGCCAACTGTTCGTCAACCACTACGAGGCCGACAACCTTCGTGGCAACGACGGCCGCAAGCTGCCGGTGGACTTCCGCGTGCGCGCCAACGCCATCGTTCCCCGGCTGATCTGGGTGAGCGACTACAGCTTGCTCGGCGGCAGCTTCGCGCTGCACGCGATAGTCCCGCTGGTGGACCTGAAGGTCGACCTCAACGGCCAGTCGCAGCACAACCGCGGCCTGGGCGACATGATCTTCGGCCCGGCGCTGGGCTTCCATCACAGCGAGAAGTTACACAGCATCCTGGCCTTCGACATGATCGCCCCCACCGGCCGCTACGATAAGGACGACCTGGCCAACCCCGGGCGCAATTACTGGGTGTTCGAGCCGGTGTACGCGATGAGCTACGTCGACCCGAACGGGCCGAACCTGGATGCCAAGGTGATGTACGACTTTAACCGCAAGAACCCCGACACCGACTACCGCTCCGGGCAGGAATTCCACGTCGACTACGCGGTGGGCTGGGGCTTCGGCAACGGCTGGGTGGCCGGGGTGGGCGGCTACTATTACCGGCAGACCACCGATGACCGCCAGGACGGCGAGCGCATCGAGGACAACAAGGGCCGCAGCTTCGCCATCGGCCCGTCGCTGAAGTACAGCGGCAAGGACGGCTGGTTCGTCACCGCCAAGTGGTCGAAGGAAACCGACGTGCGCAACCGCGCCCAGGGTGACGCCTATTGGCTGAAACTGACGCTGCCATTCTGAGCGGAGGGGCCCGCCGCCTCACTGCGGCGGGCGCTGGCAGTCCTTGAGCAGGCGCTTGATGGCCTTGTTGACGTTGCGCTTGGCCAGTTCGTCCAGGGAGAACCAGCGGCAGTCGGCGATTTCGTTCTGCGGCTGGGGGTTCTGCGGCTCGGGCAGGGCCGTTTCGAACACATAGTGGAGGGTCTGGTACAGCTCCAGCGGAGCGAGGTAGGCCATGGCCTCCACCTGCAGGCCGGTTTCTTCGGCCAGCTCGCGCTGGGCCGCCTGGCGCGGGGCCTCGTTGGCCTCGATGCGGCCGCCGGGCAGGTTCCATTTGCGCCGGGCCTTGCGCACGAAAAGGATCTTGTCGTCCTGACGGCAGATCACTGTCGCCCGTTCCTTGATCGCACTACCCATGGGCACCCCCTGATACTGCTTGCCACATACATCTGTAATAGCAGACAACGCTTGTCATGAATTTGTCACAAAAAAATAAGCAAGAACGGCGCCAGCCGGCGCGGCGCGCAGGATACGCAGGGGGGAAGGCAGCGTTCCATTTGAAACCGCTGATTCGGGCAATGGAAATTTCTGATCGGTCGGCGGGGGATGGGCGGTTTTGGGGCGCGGTGTTCCGGCTTGCGCCGAGGTGCCTTTCGTAGGATGGGTTGAGCTTGCGAAACCCATGCGGTCCCGGTGATGGGTATCGCTTCGCTCAACCCATCCTACGGGAATGACCGAGCGCCGGCCTTGCCGGCGAAATCGCGGATAAATCCGCTTACATGGGAATGGCATGGCGCGTAGGAGCGGACTCCGTCCGCGATCAGCACACCGCGATATGCGAATCCGCCCGCGGTTCGGTGCCGCCGCAGAGCACGCCGGTCTGCGGGTCGCGGACGATGATCTGGCCGCGGCCGTAGTCGGTCAGGTCGCAGGCCACTTCCACCTCGTGGCCGCGGCGGGCCAGGGCGAAGGCGAGGTCGCGCGGGGCGCCCTGTTCTATGCCCACCTTCATCCCGCCCAACCACTGCCAGCGTGGGGCGTCCAGCGCGGCTTGCGGGTTGAGGCCGAAGTCCACCAGGTTCATCACCACTTGCACGTGGCCCTGGGGCTGCATGTAGCCGCCCATCACGCCGAAGGGGCCGACCGCCACGCCGTCCTTGCTGAGGAAGCCGGGGATGATGGTGTGGAAGGTCTGCTTGCCCGGGGCCAGGGCGTTGGCGTGGCCGGGGTCGAGGCTGAATTCCGAGCCGCGGTTCTGCAGGGCGATGCCGCTGTCGGGCAGCACCACGCCGGAGCCGAAGCCGTGGTAGGCGCTCTGGATGAAGGAGACCATGTTGCCTTCGCCGTCGGCGGTGGCGATGTACACGGTGCCGCTGGCGTGCGGGTCGCCGTGTTGCGGCGCCTGGGCGCGCTCGCCGATCTCGGCGCGGCGGCGCGCGGCGTAGTCTTCGCTCAGCAGGGCGCTGGCGGCCACGCGCATGTGCTCGGGGTCGGTGATGTAGTGCAGGCCGTCGGCGTAGGCCTTCTTCATCGCTTCCAGCTGGCGGTGCCAGGTGAGTTGGCTGTCGCGCTGGTCGAAGTCGAAGCCCTGGAGGATGTTCAGCGTCATCAGGGCGATCAGACCCTGGCCGCTGGGCGGGATTTCCCAGACGTCGTAGCCGCGGTAGTTGGCCTTGATCGGCTCGACCCATTTCGGCCGGTAGCCGGCCAGGTCCGCCGCGCCCAGGTGGCCGCCGCTGGCCGCGGAGTGCGCGGCCAGGCGCTGGGCGATGGCGCCGCGGTAGAAGCTCTCGCACTTCGTCTCGGCCAGTTCGGCCAGGGTCCGCGCCTGGGCCGGGTTGCGGAACAGTTGGCCGGCGCGCGGCGCTTCGCCGTCGAGGGTGAAGGTGTCGAACCAGGCTTGCAGCACCGGTTCAGCGGCGCGGCTGGCCTGGTATTCGCGGCGGGCGATTTCCCACTGGTGGGCCACCACCGGCGACACCGGGAAGCCGTCACGGGCCAGGGCGATGGCCGGTTGCAGCAAATCGGCGAAGGGCAGCTTGCCGAAGCGCGCGGACAGCTCGGCCCAGGCCGAGGGTATGCCCGGCACCGTGACCGGCAGCCAGCCGTGCACCGGCATCTTCCCGTGGCCGGCGGCCTTCACTGCATCGATGGACAGCGAGGCCGGCGCGTGGCCGCTGGCGTCCAGGCCGTGCAGCTGGTCCTTGACCCAGACCAGGGCGAAGGCGTCGCCGCCGATGGCGCAGCCGGTGGGCTCGACCACCGTCAGCGCCGCCGCGGTGGCGATGGCCGCGTCGATGGCGTTGCCGCCGGCGCGCAGCATGGCGATGCCGGCCTCGGCGGCCAGCGGCTGCGAGGCGGCGACCATGCCGTTGCGGGCGAAGACGCTCTGGCGCTGGGAGGCGTAGGGGTATTCGTGGGCGGAGAAACGCAGCATGGAGGGCGTCCTTGAATCAGAGTACGCGGCTGAGGAATTCCCGCGTGCGCGGGTGATGGGGGTTGCCGAACACCTGGGCCGGCGGGCCTTCTTCGATGAGCTCACCCTGGTGCAGCACCACCACGCGGTCGGCCACTTCGCGGGCGAAGCCCATCTCGTGGGTCACCACCACCATGGTCATGCCTTCCTCGGCCAGCTCCTTCATCACCTGCAGCACTTCGCCCACGGTTTCCGGGTCCAGCGCGCTGGTGGGTTCGTCGAAGAGCATCGCCTGGGGCTTCATCGCCAGGGCGCGGGCGATGGCCACGCGCTGCTGCTGGCCGCCGGAGAGCTGCGCCGGGTAGTGCTCGGCCTTGTCCGCCAGGCGCACCCGGGCGAGCAGGCGGCGCGCCTGTTCGAGGGCTTCGCCGCGGGGCACGCCGAGCACCTGCACCGGCGCCTCGATGATGTTCTCCAGCACCGTCATGTGCGGGAACAGGTTGAAGCGCTGGAACACCATGCCGATGTCGCGGCGGCGGCGGGCGATGTTGCTTTCCGAGTCGCGCACCAGTTTGCCGTCGGCGCGCTCGCGGTAGCCCATCAGCGCGCCGTTGACGCGGATGCTGCCGCCCTGGATGTCTTCCAGGTGGTTAATGCAGCGGATGAAGGTGGTCTTGCCCGAGCCGGAGGCGCCGATCAGCACCACCACCTCGCCGCGGTGCACGTCCAGGGACACGCCCTTGAGGATCTCCAGCTCGCCGAAGGCCTTGTGCACGTCGCGGGCCTGGATCACCACGTCTTTCGCGGTTGGGATCATCTCAGCGCCCCCTCAGCAGTTTCATGGCCTGCTGGCCGAACATCCGGCTCGGCGCCGCCGGGGCGTTGCCTTCGGACTTGCCGAAGCGTTTTTCCAGCCAGCGCTGGAAGAAGCCCCAGAGGGTGGTCAGCAGCAGGAAGTAGATGGCCACCACCAGGTACAGCTCGAACACGCGGAAGGTCGCCGAGGTGACCATCTGGGTGCTCAGCAGCAGTTCCTGCACGCCGATCACGCTGACCAGGGTGGTGTTCTTCAGCATCACGTTGAACTCGTTGCCCAGCGGCGGGACGATGACGCGGAAGGCCTGGGGCAGGACGATGCGCCGCATCAGCTTGGCGAAGGTCATGCCCAGGGACTTGCCGGCCTCGTACTGGCCCTTGTCCACCGCGCCGATGCCGGCGCGGATGATCTCGGCCATGTAGGCGCCCTCGTTGAGGCCCAGGGCGATGATCGCCGCCTGGATGTTGCCGGGCAGGACGAACAGCCCCAGGTCCAGGTCCTCGAAGCGGAACACCCCGCCGGCGGCCAGCGCCGTGTAGAGGAAGACGATCTGCACCAGCAGCGGGGTGCCGCGCATCAGCCACACGTAGAAGCGCACCGGGTATTGCAGCAGCGGGTTGGACGACAGCCGCATCAGCGCCGCCAGCAGCCCGAGCACGCAGCCCAGGAGCATGGCGCTGACGGCGATCACGCAGGTCAGCCAGAGCCCGTACAGATAGATGTCGCTCGGCTTGAGCAGGTATTGCCAGAACACGTCCCAACTGAAGTTCATGGTCGGTCACCTCGGCTCAGTCGAGCTTGTCGCCTTCGATGTGCCACTTGGCGAGCAGCGCCTGGTAGCTGCCGTCGGCCTGCATGTCCTGGATGATCTGCTGCACCGCCGCGCTGAGCTGCTTGTCTTCCTTGCGGATGCCCAGGCCGGTGAGGATGCGGGCGAAGGCCGGCACGCCGATCTCGAACAGGTCCGGGGCCATGCCCTGGTAGTAGCCGGCGGTTTCCACGGTGGTGCCGTAGGCGTCGGCCTGCTGGATGCGCAGGGCCTGGAAGGCGTCGGTGTCGGTGTTGTAGACGACGACTTTCATCGGCGCCTTGCCGGCCTGCTTCAGCTTCTCGTTGTGGGCGTCGAGCAGGGTGCGGATGGTCGAGCCGTTGAGCACCGCCACCTTCTTCCCGGACAGGTCGTCGAGGGTGTGGATGCCCTTGGGGTTGCCCTTGGCCACCACCACGGCCTGGCTGGAGTACATGTAGTTGACCATGTCGATCACTTCGCGCCGCTCGGGCTTGTCGAACAGCTGGTCCACCAGCATGTCGCACTGCCGGGCCAGCAGCGCCGGGATCAGCCCGGAGAAGGGCGTCACCCGCCATTCGATCTTCTTGTCGCCCAGGCGCTTGGCGATGGCTTCGCCGAGGTCGACGGTGACCCCGGTGAGTTTCTGCGAGGCGTCGTAGAAGCCCATGGGCGGGGAGTCCATGCCGCCGCAGAACACCACCTTGTCGGCGGTTTTCAGGCGGTCGGGGATTTTCACCGCGTCGGCGTGCGCCAGCGGGGCGGCCAGGCAGAGGGCGAGAAGGCACTGCGGGATCCTGCGTACGAACATGTTCAGCTCCAGTGGGCGAGGTTGCCGGGGCAGTTCAACGGGACAGGCGAAGCGTGGGTCTCAGGCGCCCTTTGCTTCGAGGAACTTCAGCAGCGAGGGCACCGTGCCCTCGATGTGCTCGCAGAGCACCCGCTCGGCTTCGCGGGCGTCGCCGCTGCGCAGCGCGTCGAGGATCACCGCGTGCTCCTCGCGGGCGCTCATCGGCTTGTCGACGTGCTGCAGCCACAGGCGCATGTGCGGCTCGATCACCGAGTACAGGGCGTTGATCTGGCGCAGCAGGCGCGGTCGCTCGGCGAGGCTGCAGAGGTATTCGTGGAAGACGCGGTGGCGGCTGACCCACTCGGCGCTGTCGTCGCGGTAGTCGTCCATCTCGTCGAGCAGCCGCTCCAGGCGCGCCAGCTGGCGTTCGCCCAGCTTCGGCACGGCGAGGCGGATGGCCAGGCCTTCCAGGGCGCTGCGCATCTCGAAGACTTCGCGCATCTCCTCGATGTTCAGCCCGCTGACGATGGCGCCGCGGTTCGGCCGCAGCGTCACCAGGCCCTCGGCGGCCAGGCGGCGGAAGGCTTCGCGCACCGGCATGCGGCTCATGCCGATGTCGTTGGCGATGTCTTCGGCGATCAGGCGGTCGCCGGTGCGGTACTGGCCCTTGCAGATGGCGTCCAGCAGGTAGCTGTAGGCCTCTTCCTCGGCGGTCACGGGTTGGCGGTCGTAGCTGGGTACCAGGCGCATGGCGCGCTCCTTTTGGATTTTTGTATCCAATTATCCATGAATGCAATTAAGCAGATGCCGTGCCAGGATCGGTGATCGAGACACAAGCCGTTGATTCGCTGGCGATTTGGTTGGGATGGAGGCGGGCGGCGGGGGGCTGGATGGGCATCGAACGGTAACGTCCGGCGCTCGTCGTGCGTCATGTTGATGCACGGCGGGCACTTTTGTAACGCGGGCGGACGTCCGTCAGGGCGGCGCCGGGGGATGTGCCGTGGCCGCGGTGGCGTGCGTCGATGCCTGGGTTGGCACTGTCAGCCCCGCTTCGCCCCGCGACAACCGGTCTCAGCCGAAAGAATGGTCGTGATGCCCATCCTTGACGCTTCGCTCGGCGCCTGGTCAGCTTGGCGCGGGCGCTTCGGGGGTGCTTGCTGGTTCGTTGGCGCTTGCAATTTGACAGCTGTGTTCCAAGCTAGGTCAGGGCATCGCTTTCTGTTAAGGTTCGCGGATTCGATGGCGCGCACAGCGCCGGATTCCACTCTAGTTATGCATGAGGTGCTGTGTGATCAAGGTGCTGGTGGTCGATGACCACGATCTGGTGCGCACCGGAATTACCCGCATGCTGGCCGACATCGAGGGCCTGCAGGTGGTGGGCCAGGCCGAATCCGGCGAGGACGCCCTGCGCCTGGCCCGGGAACTCAAGCCCGACGTCGTCCTGATGGACGTGAAGATGCCCGGCATCGGCGGCCTGGAGGCCACCCGCAAGCTGATGCGCAGCCAGCCGGACGTGCGCGTGCTGGCCGTGACCGTCTGCGAGGAAGACCCGTTCCCCACCCGCCTCATGCAGGCCGGCGCCTCCGGTTACTTGACCAAGGGCGCGGCGCTGGAGGAAATGGTCCAGGCCATCCGCCAGGTCTTCGCCGGGCAGCGCTACATCAGCCCGCAGATCGCCCAGAGCCTGGCGCTGAAGTCCTTCGAGCCGGAGAAGGGCGGTTCGCCGTTCGACTCGCTGTCCGAGCGCGAAATCCAGATCGCCCTGATGATCGCCAACTGCCACAAGGTGCAGAGCATCTCCGACAAGCTCTGCCTGTCGCCCAAGACGGTGAACACCTACCGCTACCGCATCTACGAGAAGCTCTCCATCACCAGCGACGTCGAGCTGGCGCTGCTGGCGGTGCGCCACGGCATGGTGGATGCCAGCAACTAGATGAGCGCGGTGTTCGATCCGGCGGCCTTCCTCGCCACCTGCAGCGGCCGCCCCGGTGTCTACCGGATGTTCGACGAGCAGGCCAAGCTGCTCTACGTCGGCAAGGCGAAGAACCTCAAGAAGCGCCTGGCCAGCTACTTCCGCAAGACCGGCCTGGCGCCCAAGACCGCCGCCCTGGTGGCGCGCATCGCCCAGGTCGAGACCACCATCACCGCCAACGAGACCGAGGCGCTGCTGCTGGAGCAGACGCTGATCAAGGAATGGCGGCCGCCGTACAACATCCTCCTGCGCGACGACAAGTCCTACCCCTACGTCTACCTGTCGAGCGAGGACGAATACCCGCGCCTGGCCCTGCATCGAGGCGCCAAGAAGGCCAAGGGCCGCTACTTCGGGCCCTACCCGAGCGCCGGCGCCATCCGCGAGAGCCTGGCCCTGCTGCAGAAGGCCTTCCTGGTGCGGCAATGCGAGGACAGCTACTTCCGCAACCGCACCCGGCCCTGCCTGCAGTACCAGATCAAGCGCTGCAAGGGGCCCTGCGTCGGTCTGGTCGGCCCCGAGGAATACGCCCAGGACGTGCGCCATTCGGTGATGTTCCTCGAAGGCCGCAGCAACCAGCTGGCCGATGAGCTGAGCGCCGACATGGAGCAAGCGGCCATGCGCCTGGAGTTCGAGCGCGCCGCCGAGCTGCGCGACCAGGTGGCCATCCTGCGCCGCGTGCAGGACCAGCAGAGCATGGAGGGCGGCAACGGCGACGTCGACGTCATCGCCGCCATGGTCAACCCCGGCGGCGCCTGCGTGCACCTGATCAGCGTGCGCGGCGGGCGCGTGCTGGGCAGCAAGAACTTCTTCCCCCAGGTGGGCATAGAAGAGGAGGTCGACGAGGTGCTGCTGGCCTTCCTCGGCCAGTACTACCTGAGCCACCACGAGCGCGAGCTGCCGGCGGAACTGATCGTCAACGCCGTGCACGAGGACTTCCCGGTGCTGATCGAGGCCATCGCCAGCGCCCGTGGCCGCGAACTGGAGATCAGCCACCGGGTGCGCGGCACCCGCGCGCGCTGGCAGCAATTGGCGATCACCAACGCCGAGCAGGCCCTGGCCGCGCGCCTGGCCAACCGCCAGCACGTGGCCGCGCGCTTCGAGGCCCTGGCCGAGGCGCTGGACCTGGACGAGCCGCCGCAGCGCCTGGAGTGCTTCGACATCAGCCATTCCAGCGGCGAGGCCACGGTGGCCTCCTGCGTGGTGTTCGGTCCCGAGGGCCCGCTGAAGTCCGACTACCGGCGCTTCAACATCGAGGGCATCACCGGCGGCGACGACTACGCCGCCATGCACCAGGCCCTGACGCGGCGCTTCAGCCGCCTGAAGGAGGGGGAGGGCAAGATGCCCGACATCCTCCTGGTGGACGGCGGCAAGGGCCAGCTGGCCATGGCCCGGGAAGTGCTTCAGGAGCTGGCGGTGAGCGGGCTGATCCTGCTCGGCGTGGCCAAGGGCGTGACGCGCAAGCCGGGCCTGGAGACCCTCTACCTCAACGATGCCGAGCACGAATTCACCCTGCCGGCGAATTCCCCGGCGCTGCACCTGATCCAGCAGATCCGCGACGAATCGCACCGCTTCGCCATCACCGGCCACCGCGCCCGCCGCGGCAAGGCCCGGCGCACCTCGACCCTGGAAGAGGTGCCGGGGGTAGGGCCCAAGCGCCGCCGCGAGCTGCTCAAGCATTTCGGTGGGTTGCAGGAACTGGGCCGCGCCAGTATCGATGAGATCGCCAAGGCCCCGGGCATCAGCAAAAAGCTGGCCGAGCAGATTTATGCTGCCCTGCACAGCGAGTAGAATGCCGGGCTCAACTCACCGGCCAGTGGTCCCGATGAATATTCCGAACCTGCTCACACTGCTACGCGTCCTGCTCATCCCGATCTTCATCCTGCTGTTCTACATGCCGTTCCCGGGCAGCCACCTGGCCTCCAGCGCGGTATTCGCCCTGGCCGCAGCGACCGACTGGCTGGATGGGTATCTGGCGCGCAAACTGGGCCAGAGCACGCCCTTCGGCGCCTTCCTCGACCCGGTGGCGGACAAGCTGATGGTGGCGGTGGCGTTGGTGCTGCTGGTGGAAGAGCACGCCAACCTCTGGCTGACGCTGCCGGCGGTGATCATCATCGGCCGCGAGATCGTGGTCTCGGCGCTGCGCGAATGGATGGCCGAACTGGGCGCCCGCGCCCACGTCGCGGTATCCAACCTGGGCAAGTGGAAGACCGCCGCGCAGATGGCCGCGCTGGTGATCCTGCTGGCCAACGCCCCGGTGTTCACCTTCTGGGTGCTGCTGGGCTACGGGCTGCTGATCGTCGCCGCGGCCCTGACGCTGTGGTCCATGCTGCACTACCTGCTGGCCGCCTGGCCGCACCTGAGCACCACCCCGAAAGAGAAATAACTTTTTTTGAATCAAAGGGTTGACGAGGCTCCAGAAAAAGATAGAATGGCGCCCGTCAACACGACGCGGGAATAGCTCAGTTGGTAGAGCACGACCTTGCCAAGGTCGGGGTCGCGAGTTCGAGTCTCGTTTCCCGCTCCAGATTATGATCTACAGACATCCACTGAAGTCTGTAAGTCATTGAAAAAAGGACCGAAAGGTCCTTTTTTCGTTCCAGCGAAGACCACTGGAATCCACCCCCAGCCAGGACTTTCAAGTCCATTTTTAAGTACAGGCTTTTCGGGGGAGGGCGCTTTCCGGATTCTTGCTGGAGGAGCGTGGTCGGCGAGACAAGCATCTGGTCCTGACTCTCTTTCAGGAGCCAGGTCATGGCACTCAAAGACATCGTGGTCCGGCAAGCCCGGGCTACCGGCAAGGACTACACCCTTCCTGATTTCGACGGCCTGTCACTGGCCGTGTCCGCCAAGGGCAACAGGTCCTGGCATTTCCGCTACTACTGGGCTGCCAAGCAGCAGCGCATGTCCTTCGGAACCTATCCGGAGGTCAGCCTTCTCGAGGCGCGTGCGTTGCGCGACGAGGCGCGCGCGCTGCTGGCGAAAGGCATCAATCCCAAGATCGATCGCAAGCAGAAGTTCCGGGCTGTGTGCCTGGCTGCGGAAAACAGCTTCGAATCGGTGTATCGGCAGTGGCTCGGCCACCGTGAATTGGAGCTCAAGGAAGGGCGGCAGAGTACGCTTTCGCAGATTCGGCGCATCTTTGGCAAGGACGTGCTCCCCACATTGGGCTCGGTGTCCATCTACAACGTCCGTCGTCCCGACTTGCTGGATGTGCTGGATCGGATCGAGCAGCGCAGGGCATTCACGGTTGCGGAAAAGGTGCGTACCTGGTTTCGGCAACTGTTCCGCTACGCCCTGGTGAAAGTCGAGGGGCTAGAAGGTAATCCGGCGTCCGACCTGGACGTGGTTGCGGTCCCCAAGCCCCTGGTCGCCAATAATCCCTTTTTGCGCATAGCCGAATTGCCGGCACTGTTGTGCAAGCTGCGCGACTATCGGGGAAGCCTCACCACTCGGCTGGGTATTCGCCTGCTGTTGCTGACGGGGGTGCGTACGGGTGAGTTGCGGTTGGCCACGCCTGGTCAATTTGATCTGGAGCGCGGTCTCTGGACCATCCCGCCTGAGGTAGTCAAGCAACTGCAGGAGGGCATGCGCAGGCGCCGCAAGCGCATCCAGGATATTCCGCCCTACATCGTGCCCTTGCCTACCCAGGCCATTGAGATCGTTCGTTACCTGCTGGACCAGGTCAAGCCGGCCCAGCGCTATCTGCTGAGCCACCGTAGCGACCTCAAGAAACGGATCAGTGAGAACACGCTGAATTCCGCGCTGACGCGGATGGGCTACAAGGATCTGCTCACTGGGCACGGGATACGCGGCACGCTTTCTACGGCGCTCAACGAGATTGGCTATCCCGCTGTGTGGGTGGACGCCCAGCTTTCCCATGCTGATCCCAACAAGGTGAGTGCTACGTACAACCATGCCCAGTACGTAGAGCCCCGGCGCAAGATGATGCAGGACTGGGCCAATCGGCTCGATCTGTTGGAGCAGGGTAGGGTGAAGGCTGCCAGCCGGCATCTGACCATTCGTATCGACGGGATGCCGGTTCTGGATGGTAGTGTCATGGCTGCTATGGGGAACAGCGTTTCAGGGATGTCGCTCCATCGCTCTCGCGAACTTCAGTTTTGAGGGGGTAGGCTCATTACTTCTCGGATGGTGGCTGTGCGAGGAGCTAAAAGTTGCGCAAATGCTTTTGCGCAATTTTGGCTGGTTTGGGCTTTTTTGACCGGCTATTTCTAACCTAAGCTGCCGGTCGTTACCGGCAGCAATCGGCCAAAAGCGGACGTTTACCTAAGCTCGATTTGAGTTATTGAGCGTCTACGAAACCTGGAACGATTCATAGCTACGGGGCCATGCCTTGGAGAGATCGAAGCCACGCTTTACAGCAAGCGAACTTAAGAGACGTGGCATCCTTTTCAGGCCTTCGTTCATGCCTGTTAAGTTAATCACTCGGTTTAAGTAACAACGGAGTTACTTGGAAGCAGCAACCGAGCTTAGGCTCACCGGCTGCCAGCGAGACTTAATTACTTCAATCTCGGCGGCAACCCTGCAAATACACGAGTTTCCATTCTTGTCAGTTCTCATTGACCCTCCCCAGCAAAATTTCTCGTCTGAGACATCTACAGGGCTCCCTACGCAAAAACCATCCGTACCGTTGCAATGTTCAAATGCCCAGGACTTGGCCGTAGCCTTAATGAACGTTACTGCATCGCCCCCAACCTTCGAACGCTCAACGCATACCCGGGGTAGTTGGCGAACTCCTCTCTCCCAATAATGCATTGATTCAGAAGAAATAATGGGAGGATCCAGCAGTGTTGTTACGAGCCGATCGCTGGAGGGAACCCATTTCATGTTGGGTGGCAGAAATGCAGTCGCTGAGTAAGTCGTCCCCCCCCACAACTGCCACCAGCTGGATTGCATGCCATTAACGACAAGCAGCAGGCCAGTTGACGATTCAACTGTATCAAGCACAAACGAGCATTTATCACCAGATTTATACTTGCGACCGGACTCCAAGCATTTGCCCTTGATAGGCGTCATCTCACGCTTGCTCCCATTGATCTCAATCTGAGACCACTGAACTTCTGACACCTTAAACTCTTGATAACGGTCGTTTGGCGATTGGAACTCAACATTAACCGTTGTAACTGCACCTTTACGTGGCCCAAACCAAATATAGAACCCGGCGTTCTTTAGCATGCAGGTCGACCAAGCATCCGCAATCACCGGATCCCCAGAGGTCAGCATGTACGAAAGCGTGTAGTTTCTAATCAGTTCCATGTCGAGCGAGCTACTAATGGCGCGCTGCACGTCGGACTGCTCGGCCTCAGAAAAATCTGCTCCGACCAGTACACCTTTGATCGGAATGGTTGCGCCAAAGGATGTGTCATTAGTGGAACTATTCAAGTCTTGACTGGCATACCGCCAATGCAAGAGCCGTCGTAACTCCGTGTTGGTTCTATAGTCGGCCCTTGCCATAGTTCCATCCGTCAGGATGGAGTCACAGGGGCTGCCTTGAGCCCAGCTTAACTGCATTAGAAAAAAGCTCGAAAGAAACAAAAAGGTTGCGCGCCATGCATTCATCTGTTGCCTCCAAAATGGAGAAGGACTATGTGACTCTCCTGAGGCGCAGGACGGCAGGCGCCACGATCTTGAAGGGTAGTCGCATTTCAAAATCCTAGAGGCGCTTCACAGGCACCCCAGGCATTCCGAGCGACGTCCATCACCGACGCACAGGGACAACGCTCGCCGCCAGAGTATCCCTGCCTGCGAAGGGACGGATTTATTTATAGGACAGATTGATCGCTTTTGGCCGATAGTCGCCTTCCTCGGCGGTATCGTGATCTGAGCACCCTTCCATTGTTTCCGCGTAGCGACTAGCCTCGCCCTCCAGTTGGCGATGTTCAGCCGATAGCTACCCAGGAAGTCTGATGCCGTTTTGTCTGCAATTCGAACAGGTCGATGTATTTGCCGAGCGTCCCTACGAGGGTAATGCGCTGGCCGTAGTAGTGGGGGCCGACGAGCTGACAACCGAGCAGATGCAGGCGTTTGCCCGCTGGACGCAACTCAGTGAAACCACTTTTCTGCTAAGACCTGAAGCGCCAGAGGCGCATTACCGCGTACGCATCTTTACCCCGCTACGGGAGTTACCCTTCGCCGGCCACCCTACCCTGGGGAGTTGCGAGGTATGGTTGAAACAGCAAGGTAACCGCGAGCACGTTGAGATCATTCAAGAGTGTTCGGCTGGCTTGATTCGTGTGCGCAAGCAGGGTCGTTATTTGGCTTTCTCAGCGCCACCGCTGCTGCGCAGCGGCCCGTTGGACGCGAAGACGCTGAATCAGATCGAGCAGGGGCTCGGTCTTGCTGCGGGACAGATCTTGGCTAGCCAATGGGTGGACAATGGTCCTGGCTGGGCGGGAGTGTTGCTGGCCAGTCGTGATGAGATCCTGGCGATCAAACCCGATTACGCCGCACTGCAGGGGCTGAATGTCGGCGTCATTGCTCCTTGGGCAGGACTCGAGGCTGAAGCAGATGTGGAGGTCAGAACTTTCATGGGGGAGGAATGCAACGAGGACCCGGTCACGGGAAGCCTCAATGCAGGACTGGCTCAGTGGTTGGTCGGCGCAGGCATCCTTCGTGATCGGTATACGGTCAGCCAGGGTACGGTTATGGGGCGCCGAGGTCGGTTACAGATCGAAGGCGTCAACGGGACGATCTGGGTGGGTGGGGAAGTACAGCACTGTATTTCGGGAAAGGCTGTCTTCTGACGAGCCGGACAGAACGGACTATGAAGGTGAGGGAGAGCGGGGGGCTTATCCGAATCTGCGTCTGCTTGTGGCCGATTGCTGCCTTCGACCAAGGGCCGCTACCGACCCTTTGCAGCCACTTGAGGTATCTACCAAACAAAGGGCGATTTAGCACCCTCAAAATTATGGCCAAATGACATCTTCGCCGGTACATTCCTGTACCCGTTGCTCCATGGAAAGAGGAATGGGGGCTCGGCCCCGCCGTTAAACGGATATGGACTGAGAGATAGAAGGATGAAGGATCCAGATGCTAGCTCCAGCGCAGCGGGGTATGGCTACCAGTACGAACGCGCGCTGTACCGCATCTTCACGGCACCCAACGCGCAGACCAGGTTCGGCATTGAAACGGCTGATGATGTTGAAGAGGTCAGCCAGACAGAGACAGGTTCTCGGCGTGTGTCAGAGCAAGCGAAGCTCTCTGTCCAACCTCGCAAAAACCCACTGCAAGACAGCAGTAAAAACCTGTGGAAGACACTCCGCATCTGGTTGAGCGGGTTAGCGGCTGCTCGAAAAGAGTATGAGGAATTGCAGTTTCTCCTCGTCACGAACCGCGTGCTTAAGAAAGGCACGCTGGCTATGCGGCTTTCTGATGCCTTTTCAAAGCAAGATGTGGCAGACGCGGTCATTGCGCTTCGAACGCATGCCGGTGGCATGACAGGCAAGCCTGGCGAGATCGCTCGGGATGTCATCGCCTACTCGGACGCCGACTTGGCATTTCTGATCGAGCACATGTCCATTGAGGACGGCCAGCTCAATGCCCAGATGAAGCAGCGTGTGATCGCTTCTCTCCACCTGCCGGAAGACGCGGTGGCGAATGCTGAGGACATCTACCATGGTCTGGTCGGTTTCCTGTTCGACCGTTGCCAAGAGACCTGGGTAGCCCGAAAGCCTTTCTGGACGACCGCTCAGCCTTACTACAACAAGCGCCAAACGCTCGTTGAAGCGTTCATGAATGGCCCTTGGGAACCGTTGCCCTTCGAGAAAACCGAGTTCGCAGAGTGGGCTGAGAAAATCGACCCTGCGGACATGCTGTTCGTGGAACAACTCAACAAAATCAACATGCCGAAAGACCTGCTGATGAAGCAATTTGGCTTCTACTGTGCCGCCTACTCTGAGCGCATCCGCCTTCTGGAATCAGGTGCAGTTCTGGCCAAGGACTTTGATGTAGCTGAGCGTGTGCTCAGTGATCGCTGGGAGGCGATCAACGACCGCCACCAGTTGGACAATATGACGTCGCTAGATGACTACGACACTGCTGATTACAGATCTGTGATGACAAAAACCTTGTTTCCAGAAACCTTTCCCATGAAGGTTGGACGGGTGAACTCCACGGCTCAGTACCTGTTCAGCGGCACCTATCACAGGATGGCCAACGCCGATGGAACACACTCGCCCATCCATTGGCACCGTGACGCACCGACCTCGGAGGATGAGTCATGAGTGAGGTGTATCTGGATCATCAATTGATCCACAACTCGTCATTGGCCTGCTTTCTCCTGACGCACTTCATAGGCGAATACCAAGAGGCAGGGCTCGGGCAAACTCCGGATCTACCGAAACTGATGTTGGTGCTGCCGCTGGTGTGGAATCAGCGCTCACGCGACGCGTTGAGCAAGCGCACCAGCCGCTCCACCTTGGGTGCAGTGCTCAGGGATACCCCGGTGTTGAAAATTGATCTGCAGCGAAGGGTGTCCGCTCATGCGGCTACCACCCTACAAGGGCTCAATCTCGCCGTCTCTTCGCGTTTGGTTGGAAAGATCGGCCCCAAGGGAGGTGAGACCAGCTTCCAAGTCCTGGTCGATCCTTGGCCACGAGGCATCAAGAGCACCATCCCCGCGGCCATGCTGCAGACCACTGAGAAACTGGCGAAGTGGTTTGCCACCGACACGACAGAAAACCTGTACAAGCTCTTGTTTGGGATTCCCAATGAAATTCACGATTGACGCAGTCATCCTCTGGCCTCGCTGCCCTGGCTTGGAGCCACGAGTCATTCCCTTTCAAGACGGGAAGATCAACATCATTTATGGGCTGAGCGGCACCGGCAAGTCGTCAATTGTCCACATCATTGACTATGTGCTGGGCGCGACCAAGTGCCAGATTCCAATCGGTATAATCCGCGACACAGTCGAGTGGTTCGGGATGAAAATCCGCCTTCTCGATACCACCTACATCGTAGCGCGACGCACTCCAGGAAACTCCCAAGGCTCCAACGAGCTTTGCATGCTGGAGGTCGACGATGAACAGATCCCGAACTCCGTTTACCGTACCCACTCCTTGGGGCAGTACAAAGCCGCCTTTGATGGCATGGTTCGGGTCAGTGACCTCCCCCACTCCGATGAGGAGGAGCCGTCCAGCTTCGATCGCCGCAGCTCCTACCGCGACATGGCGGCGTTCAACTTCCTGCCTCAGCACATCGTGGCAAACCCCAACACCCTGTTCTTCAAAACCGACTCGTTTGCTCACAAGGAGCGCCTGACGCGAGCCATGCCCTACGCGCTCGGTATGGTGGATGCAAACTACATCATGAATGAACGGCGTCGGGATGAAGCGCAGCGCGAGCAGGATCGGCTGCGTAAGCAGCTAGCAGTCCACGATGCGGCCAAGGCGAGCCACTACGCTGACGTCGACCAACTGTTTGATCGCTGCATTCAGCTGGGCTTGCTTGAACGCACAAGCCCCCAGGGCGCTCAGAAAGTCGAACTGCTTAAAAAGGTCGTCATCGCTACCCATGAAGGGCGGCTTGAGCAGACACTCCTGGAACCTCAACGACTGCATATCTCAGAAAAGCTGAAGGTGGTCATCGAGGAAGTTGGGAAGCAACAACGTATCGTTGACGAACTTGATGCCCAGATCGATGGCTTTGACCACCTGGCGCGTAACAGCAAGCAATTCGTCGCAGCGATTGATACTGAGAAGTCCCATGTCATTGGGCTCGACTGGCTCAAGCAGAGCGTCTCTGATGGTGGGCACTGTGTGGCCTGCGGCTCATTCACCAACGCCTTGCCTATGGTGATCGAGAACCTGGAAGAGAAAGTCAACAAGGTTACCCGGATTTCGGACGCGCTCAAGGACAACCCCGTCGTCGACAAGCAACTGGCAACGCTGAAACGGCAGCGCGCCAAAGAGGAGCGTGAGCTGTCGCGTTTGATGCGGGAGCAGGCGCGCTTGATCCAAGAGGATGAGCGTACCCGAAATGCCATTGGCCAGATCTACTATGTGGCGGGTGAGATCAGCAGACTGATCAAGCAACTGGATGGCTCTGAAGCGGATGAAGGTCTGAAGAAGCGCATGACCGAGCTGGAAGGCCTGATTCGGCATTACAACTTCCAGATGTCGTTGACCGACATGGCTGAGCAAGAGCGCAAGGTGGATGCCCAGTTGGCCCCGATGTTCGAGGGCTATGCGGATCAGTTCGGCTTGAACGGAACGCCTGGCGCTGAGATTTATCTGGACAGAAAAGAGCTCACGCTTCGTTTCGATTCTCACGGCCAGCGGGATTACCTCTGGGAAATCGGCAGTGGTGCGAACTGGATGGGTTATCACATCGCGACGTTCCTCGGGATCCATGAATACTTGTCGAAGGAAGAGAATCGCAGGCTCCCGCCTTTCAGCTTCATCGTGATCGACCAGCCGAGCCAGGTCTATTTCCCAAGCAATACCGGTGGCATCAACGCACTGGATGCGGGTTTCGAAGCGGTGAATCAAGCCCGGCCAGCGGATGTCGTTGCCACGCGCCGAATCTTCGAAGTCTTGGCTGAAGGCCTCAAGCGTGCAGGCCATTTCATTCAGATCATTGTCCTTGAACATGCTGGCCCGGACATCTGGGGACAGGTCGCTGACACCGTGCCCGTAGCGGCGTGGCAGAGCAAGGACGACGGACTCATCCCTGCCCACTGGATCCACCGTCACAATGACTTAGCGTAAGTACACGTGGCCAGTTGTGTTGCTCGGGCACAACTGGCTTAGGTGTTAATCAGATTGGAAAAGGGGACAGATTTATTTACTGGGCAACAGTCCGCTTCTGGCCGATAGCTGCCTTGTAGACGATCATGGCCAAGGTTCATCTTTGAAAAACGAACCATGGTTCGCTATCGGCCCTGACCGTGTAAAAACGTTTTCGAGAATGGGGCTACTCAAAAAAGTGAGCAAATTTCGCGCTTCCTCGCGAATTCCAGCCAGGTCACCTGGAAGATCTCCAGAAATTTTACGTAGCAACGTGAACTTCGAATTTGAGCGAACTTTTTTACAGAGCTTCGGCCAGAAGCAGTCATTGACCTGGCTCTGTTTCCTCCTGTTTGAAAATACAAAACCCTAGCACCTGTTCTAGCAGGCGAAGACGCCTTGGGCTGAGCTTTATTCGGCTCCGCAGAGCAACATCCTGGCCTGTTGTCCTCCTTCTCTTCGGGCAGTAGATTCTACGACCAATAGCTATCACGGATAGAAGGATCTACCGCTTTGACCAAGCCCAGCGCAGTGCATGCCTCACCGAACTTTGCCTATTCCCTGACACTGGTCGCCTGCGCCGCGTGGTGCCTGTCGCTGGCCTTGCCGGGATTCATGGTCGCCTCACAAGCCAGACCATACTGGGGCATTGAGATTCTGTTCTTCGGAATCCTGTTCGGCTGGGCGGTAGGAGGCTGGGCGGCGTACGCGAACCTGTTCTTTTGCGCCGCAGCACTGATGCTCATTTCAGGGCGCTCGCCACGCTGGACAATCCTTCCGATGCTTGCCTTGGCATGTACTCTCCCAGCGTTCAAGGGTGTCTTCAGGGACGAGGGCTCAATGCTGGTCCTTCCTGTTCTGAGTTGGGGATGGGGTGCCCTGGCCTGGTTGATTTCGCTGGGCCTGCTGAGCATCGCAGCAGCCAACCGCGCAGGCCTGATCACGGCCTTCGGCGCGAAGACCCTACTGCCGTTCGCCGGGCTGTTCGTGCTCGCAGGAAGCGTGCTGCATCTGCGGCAGAACGCCTGGGCCAATGATCAGGAACGTGACTCTTTTCTGTCGCCATCCATGGTTTTCACCCGGGCCGAATATTGCCGTATGCCTTTGACCCGAGTGGGCACCCCGCTGCTCGCGCCAGGGACGGTGGTTACGCTAGATATCGACCCTCGGCTCACTACAGAGGAGCCCTATCTGTCATTGCCCAGCATGCAGCACTACACGCTCAGCGAGGAAGCCAGGAACGCCTTCCTCGAACCCCATCCGCAACAGGGCAGCGATTGGGCGAACCAGCCTCCCAGAGTCGATAGCCCTATCCTGCAAGCGCGCCGACTGGAGAAGGGGGCCGTGTTGCGTTTGCTCTCCGGCCAGACTGGCAAGGTCCTTTACGAGCAGAAATTCAATATTGTGCGCCATGGTGACAGGCAACTGCTTTGCCCGTTCGCGGCCCAGGGCTCCTGGGTCACAGGTCTGAAAACAGGCTTCGATCTAGAGTTGCTACGCGCCATCGGGCAAGGACCATCATCATAGCCGGAGAGACTCGCGGATAACGTCACGCGCCCGAGCCTCGCTCAGTATTGGGGCTTACCCTTGAGTATCAACGTCTGTGTCGGGTTGATGTCTGACCTTGGCCAGCGTCCGCTTCCGGCCCAAACAGATTTTGGGTTCAGGGAGATGAATGAAGCGTGGATGGGAGCCGGGACGCTACCTCTTTCCAGCAACGGCTGATTTCTGCGGCAACGCTGCCAACTCTCGCTGGGGGTACGGGCCCTTCGTACACATTGAGATGCTCCAGTAGCCAATCATCCGTCCACCCCGCCCATTCGCCAGTGATGCTTCGCAAGTTCGCCTCAAGGACTGGGAAAACCTCTCCCCAGAGGATGGTTTGAATGTCTCCCAGTGAGTATCCGCTGTCCGTGACGGCCTGCGCCACGTAGGCGAAAGTCCTGCCATCGATTTCGGTGTCCAGGAACAGTTCGGAAAGGGCTTGCCATACTTTCAGGCGTCTTTGGTCAATCGTGGGCACACGACTCGCTCTCAAATGGATGCTTTGCAGGTGAGAGACAGGATATCTGAAGGACGCTGGACGCAGCGCCTAGCAAACGTCCGCTATTGGGTGGAGGCTGACGATGATGAAGGAGGACTTGATGATCGTCTCACCAAATGTGCATCAATCCGTATGCTGCCCGCGTGATTTTTAGGAGTGCCCAGGCCGCTATAAGCACTATGAGGTAGCGAGCAATGGTCGAAGTAGTTTTGGTACTAGCATTTGGCGCGCATCTCCATACCCCAATCGACCCTGCAGTCAACGCTAGTGTGAGAGGCAAAAGCGAGGAAATCGCTACAACAGGCGGCCCAATGGATACAGGCATAGTGACGAGCCACACCAGGGCCTGCATTCCCTGCTCAGTGGCTCCCCAGAAAGCGAGTACCAGGGCTGTAGTCCCCACTCCTAATGCCATGCATGGCAAGTAGAAGAGCCAGAGCGACCTCCATAAAGGTTGGGTACCCGCCAAGAACTCCTTGAAGGACCATCCGGGTTGGCCATCCATAGCTACGCCTCCGCGCAATCCCTTAACGATGATGTTTCTCAGGAGATTAGATGGCTCAGGCCTTGCTGCCCAAACCAAGATTGCCATATGTCTAGATGATGCTCGTCCATCGCGTCGAAATGACACCAGCTTTCGCTTTCATCGCTTGAATTCACCGCCGATGGCCGTTATTTGTCAGCGACAGCTACCGAGCCAGAGCTATTGGGCGTGACAGGTAACAAACAGCCGTTAGCTGCCCAAGGCGTCTGCTCAGGTCGCTACCCAAGACATCTTGATATGCGTCCTGGTTTCACCCGTTCGGCGAAAGCCCAGACGTTCATAGAGCTTCTGCGCCAATGGATTCGTTCGGAAAACGCTCAATTGCAAGGGCACCTTTCGGGTCGCGGCGGCCAACTGGAGCTCCTTTAGAATTTGGGTGCCGATACCATTACCTTGGGACTCTCGTGAAAGAGCGATGTTCTGAACGTAGATTCGATCGTCCTCGTCCAGGATCTGGACATATCCAATAATCTGGCCATTGGTTTCAATAACCGAAGTGGCTGCACGTGCGAACTCTGCTGCAAAATTTGAGAGCTGCCAACTTTCATCCCAGCCCCATATTTTCTCGATGTGGCCCTGGAAGGCAGCCCGATGCACGTCAAAAAGAGCAGCTTGGTCATTATCGGTCGCCGGGCGTACATTCATACTCGCTTTTCTCGGTCTGTACTAATACCTTTCATCAAGCGCTGCTATATGTCGGCATGCCCTTGATTCGTGCTATTGAATTTTTGTGAGGCTAGCGGCAGCAAAAATAAACAGCAATCCCGACCACTGCGCCCCTCGGTATCTGACAGCTTCTGCCCGGTTGCAACCGACCGCGCAGTACCCGCTTCATCTACCTTCCAAACAGGCCGCCACTGCGGCCGGGTCAGCCGCCCGCTGTGCCTGGTCGAGTACGCGGAGCAGGTTGCCGCTCCAGATGTTGGCCAGGTCCTGTTCACTGTAGCCAGCGTCGAGCAGGCGCTGGGTGATCTTCGGCAACTGGCTGACGTCCTCCAGGCCTGTCACGCCGCCACCGCCATCCCAATCCGCGCCTATGCCGACATGTTCCGGGCCGACCACCTGAAGGATGTGCAGCAGGTGCTGCATGAACACCTCGAAATCGGCGCGCGGGTGCTGGTACTTGCGATCGACCTCGCGGATGTCGGCATAGAGCTGCTGGACCTGTTCGGGGCTCAGCGCGGCCATGTTCCGGTAGCGCGCGTAGAACTGCAGGCGCGCGCGTTCGCGCTCGGGCTCCGCCTTCAGCGGGATGAGGTAGTCGCTGTAGGTGTTCACCTGGATCACCCCGCCCTTGGCTGCCAGCCGGCGCAGGCGCGCATCGTCGAGGTTGCGCGGGTGGCGGTTGACTGCTCGGCTGCTGGAGTGCGATGCGATCAGCGGCGCCGACGAGCTGGCCAGCAACTGGTCGAAGACCGCGTCCGAGGCGTGCGAGACGTCCAGCAGCAAGCCCAGGCGTGCAGCACGCTGCGCCAGGTCGCGGCCCTTGGCGCTGAGGCCGTGCCACTCGGGCAGGGCGGTGGCCGAGTCGGCCAGTTCGTTGTTGGCGAAGTGCACCAGGCCGAGCATACGCAGGCCCTGCCGGTAGTAGGTGCAGAGCAGGCCGGGGTCGGAGCTGAGCGGGTCGGCATTCTCCATGCTGATGAACACCACGCGCTTGCCCTGGGCGGCAATGGCGCGAGCGTCCGCGGCCGTCGTGGCGAGCGCGAACTGCGCCGAATGGCGGGCGACCAGGTCGCGGATGCGCGTCAGCGTGGCCAGGCCATAGGCGCTGGCTTGGGCGCGGCCTTCGTCGGTACGCGGGCCCTGGGGCGTATAGATGGCCCAGAAGCCGCCGTCCAGGCCGCCTTGCTGCATGCGCGGCAGGTCGACCTGGCTGCCGTCGGTGAGCGTGTCGTGGCGTTGCAGGATGTCCCAGCCGGGGCGGGACAGCTGGATGGGTGTGTCCAGGTGGCTGTCCAGCACCAGCAGGCGCTGGTGCAGGGCCAGGGCCGTGGCGGAAACCCCCTCCGCGGCCTGGGTGCTCGTTGCTGCGCAGCAGGCCATCAGAGTGCCGGCGAGCAGCCGGTACAGGATCGGCGGAGGCATATCAGAACTCCGCGCTGAGGGTGGTCTGGAAGCTGCGGGGCGGGCCGGGGCGGAACAGCGCCGGGCCGTCGGGGCTGGTGAGGATGAAGCCGAGGTAGTTCTTGTCGAACAGGTTGTCGATGTTGAAGCGCAGCTTGACGCTCTTCAGCGGCCCGCCGCCCCACTGCCGTCCGCCCAGGTCAAGGTAGGCGCTGTACAGCGTGTAGCCGCCGATGGACTCGGTATTGGTGAAGTTGCTGTAGCGCGAGTCGATGTAGCGCGCGGTGAAGTTGGCCACCGCCCAGGGGGTGATTTCATAGGTGGCGCCGGCCTGCGCCAGCCAGCGTGGGCTGTCCGGCAGGGTGTTGCCGCTCAGTTGCAGGCCGCCGGCATCGTCCTTGAAGTGGGCGACGTTGTAGGTCAGGTTGCCGTTGATCACCAGTCCGCCGCCGGGCAGCGGCGGCTTCCATTGGCCGCTGAGCTCGCTGCCGTAGGCGACGGCGCGGCCGACGTTCTGGTAGTAGGTCTCCGCCTGGCTGCTGCCGGGCACCGGCGCGGCGAAGGCCTGCAGGCGGTTGTCGAAGACGGTCCGGTAGAAGGCCAGGGAGGCGTTGAATGTCGGCCGGTTGAAGCGGTAGCCGACCTCGTAGTTCTTCGCCCGTTCGGCCTCCGGCGCGGGAGCGTTGGGGCTGGCGGCGCGGTAGACGTCGTCGGCGCCGCGCGGCAGGGCCATGTTCTCGGAGTAGGAGGCGAACAGCTGCGAGCGGCCGTCCAGGTCGTAGACCAGGCCGGCCTGGGGCAGGAAGTCATCCTTCCAGGAGGTCGACAGGCGCGGCTGGCGCCCGGCGATGTAGTCGCCGGCGTTGCGCTGGCCCTCGATGCGGTAATCCAGGTCGAGGCGCTTGAAACCGTATTGCAGGCGCAGGCGGTCGTCGAGCAGCGACCAGGTGTCCTTGAGGTCGAGTTGCAGCGAGTCGCGGGTGGAGGTGAAGTCGCCTTGCAGGTGTACGGGCTGGTCCAGCAGTGGCTGGCCGGCCGGGCTGCCGTCGGTGAGGTTGTAGCGGGCCTGCAGGCGATTGAACACGTCTTTCTCGATCCAGGCGCCGGCCTCGAGGAAATGCTCGCCGAGCTGCCATTGCAGGGCCTGGCTGAGGCCATAGCGGTGCCCGCTGATCTTCGACAGCCCGTATTGCACGCCAAGCGGATCGAACAGGCCGGCCACGCTGCCGGCCTCGGCGTTGTGCAGCGTCGTGGAGGTGGCGTAGGCCTCGGGAGATACCCCGTAGCCGCGCTTGCCCTCGTAGTAGAGGCTGCTGACGCTGCGCAGGTCCGGCGTCAGGGCGAAGCTGCCGCGCAGGGTGGTCAGGTTGTCGCGGCGCTGGTTGGTCGCCTGCTTGTAGTACTGGTTGTAGGCGGTGTTGCTGAAGGGAACGCCGGGGGCTGTCTGCGGCAGCTTCGGCAGGTAGTCGATGTACGGGAAATCGCGCCCGGAACGGCCGAACGGATCGGCCGCCGAACCCTGGTACTGGGCCAGGGTGACGTAGGGCGAGTCGTAGTCGTAGAAGTCGTTGTAGATGCTGCGCAGGCTCAGCTCATGGCCTTCGCCGAAGCGGTAGCGGACCTTGGCCTCGACGTGTTCGCGGTCGATGGTGCCGGGGCCGCGCCAGAGGTCGCCATCGATCTTCGAGCGGCTGAGGTAGGCCGAAAGGCCATCGTGCTCGCCGCTCTCCAGCTTGACGAAGCTGCGTCGCAAGGCGTCGCTGCCGAGGCTGTAGGAGGTGCTGATGCCGGCCTCGCTGGCGGGCATCAGTGTCTGATAGTCGACGTAGGGACCGAGCGAGGCGTAGCCGGGCTGGGATACGTCGCCGGCGCCGGTGGAGGCGGTCACCCGCTCGGTATTCTCGTTGTCCACGTAGCGGTAGATCGGGCTGCCGCCGAACTGGTCGCTGCGCCCCAGCGGCACGCCGTCGATGGAGAAACCGATCTGCTGGAAATTGAAGGCGCGGACGAACACCGAGTTGCCGAACTCGTAGAGCCCGAGGGGATCGTTGACCTGCACGTTGAACCCGGCCAGCGACTCCAGCATCTTCAGCCCGGAGGTGCCGGCCGGCGCCGAGAGCAGCGCCTGGTGGGAGATGGACTGGGTATTGCTGATGTGGTCGACACCGGTGGCCAGGCTCGCCTCGGTGACGCGTGCGCCGACCACCTGGACCTGTTCCAGGCGGGTGTCGTCTTCCTCTGCCTGGGCCGTGGCGCAGGTGAGCGCACCGAGCAGCAGGCTGCCTAGCAGAGGGTAGCGGGTGGGGAACTTCCGTTGTGGTGCCAGAGCTTTCATCGATCGGCCTTGTCTTTCCTTGGGCTGAGGGAAGCCGTCCGGCCCAGCGGGGCTGGCCGGAGGCGGTGGGTTTCCTGGGGTGTCAGTGGCGCGTGGTGGCGTGCTCGTCCAGTTCGTCCAGGGCCTGGGCGAGGAAGCGCCCGTCGGCCCAGTCGCTGACGCGGAAGTCGTGGCGCAGGTAGCCGCGCTGGTGCAGGAAGTCTTTCTTCAGTTCCAGGGCGGCGAGGTTGCGCGCACCCAGTTGCGGGACCAGGTCCAGGCCGGCCAGCCATTGCCGGGCCTGGGCTGCGCTACGCAGGACGCTGAAGCGTGGCAGGAGTTCGGCGGCCGCCTGCGGGTTGGCGTTGATCCAGCGTCCGGCGCGGATCGCCGCGCGGAGGAAGGCCACCACCACTTCGGGATGTTCTTCGGCGAGACGGCGGCTGACCACGGTGGCATGGGGGCCATTGATGTTCTTCAGCGTCCAGTCCGGGTAGCGGTCGAGGTCCTCTATGACGGTGAAGCGACCGTCCTGGAGCAGGCCGGGAGCCTGCCAGGCCTGCACCACCAGGGCGTCGATAGCGCCGTCGGCCAGCGCCTGCACCGCAGCAGCGGCCTGGTGATGTTCACGCAGTTGTGCCCAGAGCGCGGCGGGGCGCTGCGCCGGCTGCAGTTCGCGCGGGTCGCCGTGGTCTTCGAACTCCACCACCTGTACTTCCTCACGGTCGAGTCCGGCCAGTTCCAGGCTGTAGTGCAGGGTCTGCTCGGCCAGCGCATTGAGCACGTCGATGCGCTCGCGGTTGGCGCTGCGCGGTACGCCGACCTTGCGTCCGGCCAGCTGTGCCACCCGGCGGATGCCGGCGCCGGCGCGGACCAGGATCTGCCCCGGCCGCTGGCTGGCGGTGCTGGCCACCAGCAGGGTGTCGCTGAGGTCGGCGCGGGCCCAGAGCGCGGGCACCGCGCCGCCGTCGCGGATCAGGTCGTCGCGGGAGTGGCGGAAATGCGGCAGCCAGCCCTGGTTGTCGGGCAGCGAGCGCAGGTAGCGCGCCCGGGCGCCGACGCGCTGGAACTCTTCGTCCAGCCAGCCCAGTTCGACCGCGATGTTCGAGGCGATCGGCAGGGGGCAGAGGGTGTAC
Organism: Pseudomonas sp. NBRC 100443; assembly: GCF_030268185.1. Taxonomy (NCBI): domain Bacteria; kingdom Pseudomonadati; phylum Pseudomonadota; class Gammaproteobacteria; order Pseudomonadales; family Pseudomonadaceae; genus Pseudomonas; species Pseudomonas sp. NBRC 100443. Next base: position 45,498 of record NZ_BSQE01000008.1, on the reverse strand, counting down.
AGGGCTTCGGTGGGGTGGGGCGTGGTCATGGACAACTCCTGATTCATCGGGGGCTATGAACGGCAGGCCGGTTGTCCGCCTGTTGTCGTTTGTGTCGGTTTCGTGGTGGCTAGGGGGTTAGCGCCTCGAAGGCCTGGGCCAGGTCGGCCAACAGGTCCTCCACGGCCTCCAGGCCGACGTGCAGGCGCAGCAGGCGTTCGGCCGGTCCCGGTTCGCGTGGCGACTGCTGGCGGACCAGGCTTTCGTAGCCACCCCAGCTGGCGCCCTGGGCGAACAGCGTGAGACGGGCCAGGAAGGCATCCACCGCGGCCTGGGGCCGGGCCTTGAGGACCACGCCAAAAAGCCCGGAGGCGCCGCGGAAGTCGCGCTTCCAGAAGGCGTGGCCGGGGTGTTCGGGCAGCGCCGGGTGCAGCACCCGCTCGACTTCCGGGCGCCCTTGCAGCCAGTGCGCCACGGCCAGGGCCGAGCGCTCGTGCTGGCGCAGGCGCACGCCGAGGGTGCGCAGGCCGCGCAGGCCGAGGTAGGCGTCGTCGGCGCTGGCGATATAGCCCATCTCGCGCACCAGGTTGCGCACCGGCACGAACCAGTCTCGGGTGGTCACCAGCATCCCGAGCATGGCGTCGGAATGGCCGACCAGGTACTTGGTGGCGGCGTGGATGGAGATGTCCACGCCATGCTCGAAGGTCTTGAAGAACAACGGCGTGGCCCAGGTGTTGTCGAGCAGCACGGCCAGGCCGTGGGCGTGGGCGAGGCGCGCCAGGCCCGGCACGTCCTGCACTTCGAAGGTGTTCGAGCCGGGTGCTTCGAGGTAGAGCGCGCGGGTCTGCGGGCGGATCAGCTCGGCGATCGCTTCGCCCGCCATGGGCTCGAAGTAGCTCACCTCGATGCCGTAGCGCGGTAGCAGGCTGTCGAACACCTGGCGCGCGTGCCAGTAGCAGTTGGCGGTCACCAGGACATGCTCGCCGCTGCGCGCCACTGCCAGTACCGCGCCGACGATGGCGGCCAGCCCCGAGGGCATGACCAGTCCGCGGAAGCCGCCCTCCAGTTCGGCCACGGCGTCTTCGAAGGCGGCAGTGGTGGGGTTGCCGTTGCGCCCGTAGAGGTGCCCGCGGTAGTCCGGCTCCTGGCCGTGGTGGCGGTAGTCCTCGAGCACTTCCGGGGAGTCCCAGATGAAGGTCGAGGCACGGTACACCGGGATGTTCACCGTGCCTTGGTGGCTGGCCGGGTCGCGCCCCAGGTGGGTCAGCTGGGTGTCCGGCCGCCAGGTGTTGCGGCGTTTATCGTTCATGTCACAGGACTCGGTCGAGGAAGCGCTGGGTGCGCGGATCACGGGGGTTGCCGAACAGCTCGGCGGGTGCGCCTTGTTCGACGATGCGCCCGCCGTCGGTGAAGTAGAGGGTGTCGGCGATCTCGCGGGCGAAGCGCATTTCGTGGGTGACGATCAGGCAGGTCATGCCGCTGGCGGCCACCGCGCGGATGGTCGCCAGGACTTCCTTGACCGTCTCCGGGTCGAGCGCCGCGGTCACCTCGTCGAACAGCATCACGTCCGGGCGCATCGCCAGGCTGCGGGCAATGGCCACGCGTTGCTGCTGGCCGCCGGAGAGCTGCGCCGGATAGGCGTTCTCCTTGCCGTGGAGGTTGACCTTCGCCAGCAGCTCGCGGGCCCGCGCCTCGACCTCGGTGCGCTGCTCGCCGAGCACCCGCAGCGGCGCCAGGGTGATGTTCTGCAGCACGCTCAGGTGGGGGAACAGGTTGTAGCTCTGGAACACCATGCCGATGTGCCGGCGCAGGGCGCGCGGGTCGGTGCCGGCGTTCACCGCCAGGCCGCAGACCTCGATGCTGCCCGCGTCGATCGGCGTCAGGCCGTTGAGGGTGCGCAGCAGGGTGGACTTGCCCGAGCCCGAGGGGCCGATCAGGCAGGCGATTTCGCCGCGTTGCACGTCCAGGGACATGCCTTGCAGCACGGGCTGCCCGGCGTAGGCCTTGTACAGGTCGCGCACGCGGATTTGCGGGTGGCTCATCGGGGCGGGCTCCAGCGCTGTTCCAGCCGGCGTGACCAGCGGGAGAGGGGGTAGACGCAGAGGAAGAACACCAGGAAGGCGTAGAGGTAGGCCGGCAGCAGCAGGTCCGGCCGGGTCTCGCTGCTCAGGTGCATCTGCAGGCGGGTCATCAGTTCTTCCACGCCCAGCAGGTTGGCCAGCGAGGTGGACATCAGCAGGCTGCAGAACAGGTTCATGGCCGGCGGCAGCAGGGCGCGCAGGGCCTGCGGCAGGATCACCCAGCGCAGGCGCTGGAAGCGGCCCAGGGCCAGGGCTGCGGCGGCCTCCCACTGGCTGGCAGGAATCGCCAGCAGGGCGCCGCGGACGAACTCCGAGACGTAGCCCGAGGCGGGCAGCGCCAGGCCGACGGCGGCCTTCAGCCAGTCGGGCAACTGCACCCAGCGGCCACCCAGACGCACCTCGAAGGGCAGCAGGTAGGCGACGTAGAACATCACCACCAGCCAGGGCAGGGCGCGCAGGCTGCGGGTCAGCAGCGCGGCCAGGCGCGCGCCGGAGCCACGGCCGAGCTGGAGCAGGCCCAGGGTGCTGCCGATGACGCTGGCCAGGGCCATGGCCACCAGCCCCATCAGCAGGTTCAGGGCTGCGCCGCCGAGCAGCGACGGCGTCCACGCCAGCAGCAGGCGTGCCGCGTCGAAATAGGGCCAGGCCAGCCACAGCAGCGCGGCCAGGACCACGGCCAGTGCTGCCGGACGCCAGCCGAGGTACCGGGAAGGGCAGGGGCGGGCCACGCTCAGGGCGCTCATGCGCGCACCTCGCCGGGGATGCGGAAATGCCGTTCCAGCCGGCGCTGCAACCAGGTCACCGCGAGCACCAGCAGCAGGTAGCTGAGCAGCAGCACCGGCATCATCTGCGCGACGTTGCCGTTGTCGGCCCACAGGCGGTTGGCCGCGTAGAGCAGCTCCGGCACGGCGATGGCATAGGCCACGGCAGTGGCCTTGACGATCTGTACGCTGGTGTTGCCCAACTCCGGCAGCGCTTGGCGCAGGGCCAGCGGCAGGATGATCCGGCGGTGCAGTTCGCGACCTTGCAGGCCGAGGGCGCGGGCAGCTTCCAGGGTGGCGACGGGAACGCTGTCGAGCGCCGCGCGCAGAGCCTCGACCTGGAAGGCGCCGTAGTGCAGGCCGATGGCGATGATCGCCCAGGCGGTACGTCCGAGCAGGTGCTCGCCGGCACTGTCGAGCGGCAGCAGTGCGCCAACGCCGAAGTAGAGGAGGAACAGTTGCACCAGCAGCGGGGTGTTGCGCATGGCCTCGACATACACCCGCACCGCCAGTCGCGCACCGCGCCAGGGCGTTGCGGCGAGCAGCGCGCCGGCCACCCCCAGCAGCAGCGCGAGCAGGCTGCTGCCGGCGGCCAGCAGCAGGGTGTAGCCGAAGCCGGCGAGGTAGCGCTGGCGATCGAGCGGGTCGGCGAAGGCGGCCAGCAGGTCCTGCTGGCCGAACCAGTGAAGCAGGCTGTCGATCATGGCTGGCTCGCCGGCTGGGGCTGGGCGTAGTGCGCGCGCTGTTCGGCGACCCAGGGGTTGGGCGGCAGGTGGTAGTGCTGCTCCAGGGCGACGATGCGCCCGGAGGCGTGCCAGTCGCGGACTATCGCGGCGACGGCGTCGCGCAGCGCCGGCTGCTCCTTGCGCAGGGCTATGCCCCAGGGCGCCGGGTCCTGGCCCGGCAGCTTGACCTCGAAGTCCTGCCAGCCCGGCTCCTGCGCCAGCGAGCGGTACAGCACGTCGTCGCCCAGGGCGCCCAGGCAGCGGCCATCGAGCAGCGCCTTGCGCATCTCCGGCAGGCCGCCGAAGGAGACGAACTCGATGCCGTAGCGCGCTTCGTAGGGGCGAACCCAGACGCTGGTCAGGGGCGCGCAGAGGGTCTTGCCGCGCAGTGCTTCCCAGCTGTCGATGCGCGTACTGCGCGGGGCGAACACAGTGGCGGCGGAGCTGTAGTAGCCGGGGCTGACGAAATCCACCTCGCGGCGCCGCGCCGGGGTGTCGAGCAGCGAGGTCACCAGCAGTTCGCAGCGGCCCTGGTTGAGGAACAGCAGGCGATTCAGTGGCGTGACCTGGACCAGCTGCAGCTTCAGCGGCTGGCCGACCTGGGCCGCCAGGCGCTGGTGCAGGTCGAGGATCAGGTCCTGGATCAGCCCGCTGGCCTGGCCGTCCTTGTCGTAGCGCTTGAACGGCGGGAACTCGTCGGCGGTGCAGATGTTCAGGCTGCCGCGCTCCAGGGCGTGCTGCAGCAGCGGCTCGGTGTGCGCCGTGGCGCCGGCCGCGAGCAGGGCCAGCGCCACGGGGAACCCGGCGAGGCGGCGGGGGAGTGCCTTCATGCCGCGCTCCAGCCCTGGCGCACCCGCTGCGCGGCGCCGGCCGGGAAGCGTTGCGCACCGCCGAGTTGCTCGGCGAGGAAGCTCAGGTAGGCGGTTTCCTCCAGGTTGACCAGCAGCCGGGTGGCTGCCAGTACGCCGCCTTCGGCCCAGGCGAAGGGGCCATGGTTGGCCAGCAGCACCGCCGGGGTCCAGGGCTGCTCGCGCAGCGCCGCGACTACCGGTTCGGCGGAGTAGCGCGGGCCCCAGTCGGCGACCGGGATGGCCTGGTCCTCTGCGATGGCGAAGAGCAGCGCGTTGCTGTGGGCCGGCAGCGGCCGGCGGGCGATGGCAAAGGCCGAGAGGTACGGCGAGTGGGTGTGGATGATGGCGTTGGCCCGGGGACGCTCGCGGTAGATGGCCACGTGCAGCGCAGCGACTTCGCGCAGGTTGTCGCTGAGGGTGCCCTGGGGGTTGCCCAGGTCGAAGTCCAGCAGCAGGGCGGCGCCCACCTGCGGGCCATTGAAGGCGGCGATGGCCAGGCGCTGCCCGCCGGGCAGGCGCAGGCTGATGTTGCCCGCGGCGCCGGGGCGCAGCGACTGGCTGTCCAGCAGCAGTTGGCGGGCTTCGGCGACCTCGCGCTCGAATTGCTGGACGAAGTGCACCGCGTCGAAAGGGGAAGGCTGGCTCATGGGGATTCTCCGGTTGGGAGCGGGCGCCGTGGCGGCGCCCGCCGGGGGCGGTCAGAAGCTGTAGTCGGCCTGCACGTAGTAGAAGGCGCCTTCGGCACCGGCCGGGGCGATGTTCGGGTATTCGACGATGCCGCCGGCGGAGCGGTTGGCGAGCAGCAGCTTGTCCGGGTAGCTGTCGAACAGGTTGTTGCCGCCGACGGTGAGCTTGAAGGCCTGGGTCAGGTGGTAGGACAGGCTGGCGTTGGCGACCCACTGTGCGGAGAAGGTCTGGTCGTATTGCGGACCGTTGTTGGAGTCCAGGCTGTACTTGCCGTAGCGGATGGCGCTGGCGGCGGCCTGCCAGTCGCCCTTGCGGTAGTCCAGGCCGAGGATCAGCTTGCTCTGCGGACTGGCGCTTTCGACGTAGCTGAGCGCTTCGCGGTTGATCAGCACGATGCCGGTGCCGGCCAGCGCGCCGGGGTTGGCCTTGACGTGGGTGACCTCGGTCTTGCTCCAGTTGAGGCCGCCGTTGAAGGTCAGGGTCGAGGCGTCCGCCAGGTCGAGGCGGTAGCTGCCGTTGAGGTCGACGCCATGAGTGTTGGTGTCCAGGGCGTTGGTGAAGAAGCTGACCCCGGTGTAGGAACCGTAGCCGGCGGCGTTGAGGATACTGCTGACCTGCGGCCCGGTGAGCGTCTCGGACAGGGCGATACGGTCCTTGATGCGGATGTCGTAGGCATCGATGCTCAGCGAGGCGTTGTCCAGCGGGCGCAGCACCAGGCCGAGGGACAGGTTGGTGGACTTCTCCGGCTTCAGGTCGCTGGCGCCGAGGGCGCGCGCCACCGGGCGGTCGACGCTGAGGGTGCCGACCTGGTAGGCGGTGGGGTCGCCCGGGTGGAAGTCGGTGGTGGTGGCGGAGGTGCCGATCTGCCCGAGGGTCGGTGCGCGGTAGCCGCTGCTGAGGGTGCCGCGCAGGCCGATCCGGGGTGTGAAGTCGAAGCGTGCCGAGAGTTTGCCGGTGGTGGTGGTGCCGAAGTCGTCGTAGTGCTCGCTGCGCCCGGCCACGCCCAGTTGCAGCTGCTCGGTGAGTTGCTGCTCCAGGCCCAGGTAGCCGCCGAACACGTGGCGCGAGTAGCGCCCCTCGTCGCTGTCCTGGATGCCCGGGAAGCCCTGCGAACCGGCGGCCTTGCTGTTGGCGCTGCCGTGGATCCAGGACGCGGTGTCGCCTGCGATCACCTGGTAGTCCTCCTTGCGCCAGGCCAGGCCGCTGGAGAACACCAGCGGGTTGTCGGCATAGCCGACGCTGAAGTTCTTCACGTGGTCGAGGGACAGGCTGGTCTGCTCGTTGACCAGGGTGCCGGCGTCGAAATCGTGCGGGCTGGTGCTGCCGAGGCTGGCGTTGAGGCTGTCGCCGACCTGGTACTCGATGCGGTTCTGCCCGTAGGTGGCGCTGAGGTCGAAGCTGCCCAGGCGTTCGTCGTCGAACTTCAGCCCGGCGGTCGCGGCGCCGTCGCGCGAACGCACGTCGAGCAACGGCAGGAAACCGTTGGGGTAGACCTCGGGCAGGTTGTTCGGGTCCACCGGCCGGCGGAACAGCGCCTGGGAATGCGTGGTGCGGTCCTGGTAGGTGGCGAAGCCGTAGGCTTCGAGCTGGTCGTTGAGGGAGAAGCCGGTGTTGGCGCCCACCTTGAAGTCGCCCAGGCCCGGCGAGCCATAGCGCCAGTCGCGGTCGGCGCTGGCCTCGCGCGGGTCGCCGGCGGGGTAGAACTGGCGGCTGTCGCTGCCGCCCACCGAGGTGCGTTCCTGGCGGGTGCCTTCGGCGTTGAGGGTGAGGAAGCCATCGGCGGGCAGGGTGAATCCCTTGAGGCCGCTGACGGTGCGGGTGAAGCCGTCGCCCTTGGTGTACTGGCCCAGGCTGCCCTGCAGGTCGCCGCCATGGTCGTCCTGGCGCAGCACTATGTTGATGACCCCGGCGATGGCGTCCGAGCCATACTGCGCCGAGGCGCCATCGCGCAGGACCTCGATGTGGTCGATGGCGCTGACCTGGATGGTCGACAGGTCCACCGCCTGGGAACCGCGCCCGAGCGTTGCCTTGGTGTTGACGAAGGCCGAGGCGTGCCGGCGCTTGCCGTTGACCAGTACCAGCACCTGGTCGGCGGCCAGGCCGCGGAGGGTTGCCGGGCGCTGCGAGGAGACTCCGTCGGTGCCGTTGATCTGCGGGAAGTTCACCGAGGGCACCAGGGTTTCCAGCACCTTCGCCAGGTTGCTGCTGCCCACCGCCTGGATCTGCTGGGCGCTGAGAATGTCCACCGGCGCCGGCGCATCGAGCGCCGCCAGGTCGCTGCGCCGGCTGCCGATCACGGTGACCGTCTTCAGTTGCGGCGCAGCCGCCGTCGATGTGCTCGCTTGCGGCGCCTCGCTGCGGTGAATCAGCACCGCGCCACCGGCGATGCGCGAATAGCTCAGCCCACTGTCGCGCAGTGCCGCCGCGAGTGCCTGGTCACGGCTGAGCGCGCCGTGGATGGCCGGGCTGCGATAACCCTGGACCAGTGCCTGGTCGAAGGAAATCGGTTGTCCGGTCAGGCGCGAAATGTTCAGCAGCGTATCGGCCAGTGGCCCGGCTTCCAGATCGAACTGCGTGATGCGTTCCTGTACCGCCGGCGAGCCTTCCTGCGCCAATACGGCGCCGGTGGCCAGTGCGCCGGCCAGTGCCAGCGTGCAGGCGCCGATCCCCCTGATGATCCCCTTGTCCAGCATTCGAAGTGCTCCAGTGCGTGCAAGTGATTCGGCCGGGCGGTCTGTGCGGCGCCGCGCCGTACCGTGTTTCGGTTTCTGCACTGGTTGAGCAACTTCGGTGGGGAATTTTCAGCAGGCATTTAGATCGTTTTCGCTGCACTACCAAACTTTTCGTAAAGCCGGGATTTTGCCTTCCTTATTACACGGGGCACTTTTTGCGGAGTCGTCTGGATAGGGCGTTCGGGAGATTTCATAGGCCATAAGCTGAAAATAAAAAGTTCTAAGGAAAAACTGAAAATACCCTTCGGGAGTTGCTCAGGGGATGAGAACGGCAAGAAGCCGCGATGTTGAAGTGCAACTTTTGAAAGTGCCTGCAACCGTCCATGAAGGAGATCCCGACATGTCCGATGTTTCTCATTACGAAAACACCGTTCCGCGCAGCCTGGTGCATCGCGCCGCCGTCAGCGAAGTATTCCTGACCGGCGCCATACGTTTTGACGACGTGAGCTTCCAATGCGCCGCGCAACTTCCGCGCACCCACAGTTACTTCAGCGAGCATGCCCACGGTGGTGAGCATTACGACATGCTGTTGCTGCTCGAAGTGTTCCGCCAGGCATCGATCTATATTTCCCACGCCTTCCTTGGCGTCAGCCCCAAGGACAAGTTCCTCTATGTCGACAGCGATACTCGCCTGGTACGCCGTGACTTACTGCGTGTCGGCAGTCGACCGGCGTCGGCGCTGATCGATGTGCAGGTGGTGGACCACTACTGGCGTGACAGCGTGCTGTCCGGCGTGACCCTGGACATGCAGTTGCTGATCGACGGCCAGGTGGCCGCTCGCCATGAGCGCATGAGCATCCGCTGGATGCCCTCGGCCAGCTGGGACAAGCTGCGTGCCCGCGGCCTGACCAGCGTGCCGGCGGACACCGACCCGCGGGTGCAGCGCCCCGAGCCACTGGCGCCGCGCCGGGTCGGGCGGCACTGGCTGAACAACGTGGTGCTCGGCCGCGACCTGGCGGAAAGCGAGGAGGGCTTCTCCGCGAGCCTGATCGTCGACCGCGACAACCCGGCGATCTTCGACCATCCGCTGGACCACATCCCCGGCATGCTGCTGCTCGAAGGCTTCCGCCAGGTCGCGCTGGTCGCCGCGCGGCGCTATCGCTCCATCGAGTCCGACGCGTTGCTGCTGTCGCAATGCAAGGTGGCCTTCACCCGCTTTGGCGAGTTCGGGCTTGAGACCCGCTACCGGGTCCGGGAGGCCGAACTGCAGCTGCTGGGCGATGGGCAGACGCTGACGTTGCCGGTGGACGTCGTGCAGGCCGGGCAGGTCATCGCTCGCGCGCAGGTCTGGCTGGTGCCGGTCGCTTCGGCGTTGCCGCTGGAAGTCAGCGGCGTGCCGTTGCACGAAGAGGTGGCTTGAGATGGCCACGCTGAAGATCGTCTGGTTCGACTTCGGTGGCGTGCTGTCGCCACCGATTCCGGAACTGTTTGCCCAGTATGAGCGCAAGACCGGTATCGCTCCGGCTGCCTTGCAGCAGGCGATGCAGGACGTCGCCGATGACCTGGGCGTGCCGATGCTTGCTCCGATCGAGAATGCCCTGCTCAGCGAAGAGCAGTGGGGCATTCGCCTGGCCGAGGCGCTGCGGCGCAACGACCCGCAGCTGGACCTGTCGCGGGCCCGGCTCACCCGCTTCGGCCAGCAATGGTTCAGCGGCGTGCGGCCCAACCCGGCGATGCGCGAGGCGGCGCGACGGCTCAAGAGTGCCGGCTACCAGGTGGGCATCCTCACCAACAACGTGGTCGAGTGGGAGCCGTACTGGCGTGAGCTGGTCGACCTCGATGCGGTGGTCGACCTGATCGTCGACTCCTCGCGCGAGCGCTGCCGCAAGCCGGACGCACGTTTCTTCGAGATCGCCACGCAGCGTTCCGGCCGCCTGCCGGCGCAAAGCCTGCTGATCGACGATGTCGCGGAGAACATCGCCGCGGCAGCCGCGCAGGGCTGGCAGACCCTGCATTTCATCGACAACCCCGGCGCGCTCGATGCTCTCGAGGCGTTGACCGGCGTTGCCCTGCGCGCGTCCGAGGAGGCCCTCGCATCATGACCATCGCCCTGCATACCCGCCCACCGGTGCTGGTCACGCAGATTCCCCGGCTCGACGCGGCGCCGCAGTACCGGCCCGCCGAGCCGAGCGGGGGCATCGCCCGCATCGTCCTGCCCAGCGGCCACCTGGCCTATCACCTGACGCGCTACGAGCACGTGCAGCAGATCCTCACCGACGCACGGGCAATCCGCAGCCCGTGCAACGCCGAGGATGGCGCCAGCTTCCTGCCGACCATCACTCCAGCGGAAATGCTGCTGAACAACGACGCGCCGTTCCACGGACGGCTGCGCAAGGTGATCGCCAAGGACTTCAGCCCGGCCGGCGTGGCCGAACTGCGCGAGCGCGTGGTGGCGGTCACCCAGCAGCGCCTGGCGCTGTTGCAGCAGGCAGGCGAGGGCGCCGACCTGTTCGGCCTGGTGCTGGATGAGGTGCCCGCGACTGTGGATTGCCACCTGTTGGGCATCGACCTGGCTGACCGTGCCTATTACCGGCCGCTCAGCCACACCATGCAGATCGCCTCGGACGAAGACGTGCCGGAGTTGCTGCGGCAGTTCTGGGCGGTCTACGGCTACCTCACGGAGCTGGTGACCGGCGCGCGACCGACGCTGCCCGGCGGCCTGATCCAGCGCCTGGTCGCCGGGCGCGAGGACAGCGAGCCGCCGCTGAACGACAAGGAACTGGTCGGCATCCTCATCGGCGTGCTGGTGGGGGGCGACCAGAACATCCTCACGGTACTGACCAAGGCGCTCTATACGCTGCTCGCCGCGCCGGGGCTGTGGCAAACCCTGGTGGACAATCCGGCGCTGATCCCGACGGCCGTGGAGGAGCTGCTGCGGCTGATTCCGCTGGGCACCATCTCGACCTTCCCGCGCCTGGCCAGCGAAGACATCGACGGTCCCTGGGGGCTCATTCCGGCCGGCAGCGCCATCTACGCCGACGCCTTCGCTGCCAACCGCGACCCCGACGCCTTCACCGACCCGCTGGTGATCCGCCTGGATCGCCAGGGCCCGCGTCACCTGCAGTTCGGCTACGGCATGCACAACTGCATGGGCGCGGCCCTGGCCCGCCTGGAAATCACCACGGTGCTGCAAGTGCTGGTCGAGCGTCTGCCGCGCCTGCGCCTGGCGGTACCCGCCGAAGAGTTGCCGTGGGTACACGGCATCATCCTGCGGCGACCGGCGCGGCTGCCGGTGCGCTGGACCGTCACCCACTGACCGCAACGGGAAACGAACATGAGCAAAGCACTGATCGACAAGGCCCTGCTGGGCATCATCCTGCTGGCGATCTTCGTCGTGCCCAGTTCCATCTCGGGTACGGCATTGGCGCTTCCGGCCATCGGCAGCGACCTGCGGGCTCCGCTGACCAGCCTGCAATGGGTGGTCAATGCCTTCAACCTGGCCTTCGCCTGCTTCACCCTGACCTGGGGGGCGCTCGCCGATCGCCTGGGCCGGCGCCGCTGCTTCGTCAGCGGCGTCGGCCTGTACGTCCTGGCCTCGCTGCTCTCGGCGCTGGCGCCGGCAGCCTGGATTCTCGACCTGGCGCGGGCGCTGGCCGGGGTCGGCGCGGCGGCGATCTTCTCCTGCGGTATCGCCATTCTTTCCACCTACTTCGAGGGTCCGGCGCGACTGCGTGCCTTCGCGCTGTTCGGCACTGTCGCCGGGCTGGGTGTCAGCCTAGGCCCGACCCTTTCCGGACTATTGCTGGACAGCATCGGCTGGCGCGCGATCTTCGCCGCGCACACCGTGACGCTGGTACTGGTGTTGCTGGGCAGCGCGCTGATCCCTCGTGACGTCGCACGACCAGGAGCGCAGCGCTTCGACGTGCCCGGCGCGGCACTGTTCATCCTCGCCCTGTTGGCGCTGATGACGGCCATCGTGCAGGGCTCGCAATGGGGCTGGCAGAGCCAGGGCATCGGCCTGTTGGTACTGGCCTCGGCGGTATTGCTGGGCGTGTTCGCCTGGCAGGAGCGGCGCCATGCGCAGCCGATGCTCGACCTCTCGCTGCTCGCCAATGCGCCCTTCGTGGGGCTGGCGTTGGTGACGGTGGCCGCGTCGTTCGGCTTCGTCACCCTGCTGACGTACCTGCCCAGCTACCTCTCCGGAGTGTTGCGCCTGGCGCCGACCCATGCGGGCCTGGCCATGTTGCTGCTCACCGCGCCCATGCTGGTGTGCCCGATCCTGGCCGGCAAATGGGTCGGCCGAGGCGTTTCGGCAGTGGGCATCCTCAAGGCCAGCCTGCTGGCATTGCTGGCGGGGCTGGTCGGCCTGGCGTTGCTCAGTCAGCCAGGGGCGCTGCTCTGGCAACTGGCAGTGCCGCTGTTGCTGGTGGGCATCGGCATGGGCCTGTCGGCAGGCCTGGTGGACGGCCTGGCGCTGAAGACCGTGCCCGAACCGCAGGCCGGCATGGCGGCGGGGCTGCTCAACACCTTCCGGCTTGGCAGCGAGGCTGTCGCCGTGGCGCTCTACGGCTCGCTGCTGGCGACTTTCCTCGGCCAGCAACTGGGGCCGCGCATCGCTCCGGCTCTTGATGGCCCGGGCAGCCTCAGGCAATGGCTCGACGCAACCGCCGCGGGCAACCTGGACGGTCCGGCGCAATCTTCCGCCGAACTGCTCCAGGCCTTGCAGCCGCTGCTGCTGGCGGGGTACGACCAGGCCTTCCACGGTGTGCTTTGGGTGCTGGCCGGGATCGTGCTCGTCCTGAGCCTGGTGATCGCCTGGCTGGTGCGCCCACTGCGTGCGCAGGAGCGCCAGGCGGCCCCGGCACGCGCCGCGAGCCAGGCGGCCTGATACCCGCGTCGACAAGCGTCCGACGGGCTCTTGCCGGAGCCCGTTGGCGCATGTCCGCGTGTTTTGTTTCTTATAGCTCGCGGTGTGGTGGTAGAAATTTTTTATTCCTTCTGAGAGGAGCCCTGATCATGCAGATTGATAGCCAACCGGTTCCTCGCAGGTCCCGGATGCGCCGGCTTGGCGCTCGTTCCCTTCACCGACAGGCCCACTACCGCACCACCCGTTGGCGTGAGCAGTCCCCAAAGGCCTCGATTCATATGGACCATGAAGCCCTCAAGCACAAAGTGTTCGGCCAGTTGTTCCAGCAGAACTACGCCTGGCTCTGCGCCCGGCTGTCCTACCGTACCGGTTGCGCGCACAGCGCCCAGGACATTGCTTCGGAAACCTTCCTGCGGGTCTGGTCGCACACTGATCCCAGCGCCATCCGCGAGCCACGCGCGCTGCTCACCACCATCGCGCAACGCCTGATGTACGAAGGCTGGCGCCGGCGCGAACTGGAGAATGCCTATCTGCAGGTGCTGGCCGAAACGCCCGAGCAGACCCACCCTTCGCCGCAGGAGCAGTGGATCCTGGTGGAGAGCCTGTTGGCCATCGACCGTCTGCTCGATGGCCTGTCGACCCAGGCCAAGGCGGTGTTCGTGTACAGCCAGATCGATGGCCTGACCTACACCCAGATCGGCCTGCGCCTGAACCTGTCGCTGGGGCGCGTGCACCAACTGATGACCGACGCCTTGCGCTGCTGCTATCAGGAGTTCGCCGGATGAGTCGCAAAGCGATAGCCGATCCGCTGGTGGAGGAGGCCATCCAATGGATGGTCAGACTGCAGTCGGGGGAAATCTCACAGGAGGAGCGCCAGGCGCTGGAGCATTGGCGAAGCGCCTCGTCGCAGCACGAGGCAGTCTTCCTGAAGCTTTCCCAAGGGCTGTCTCCGCTGCGTGACTCGCCGTGGCGATCACAGTCCGGGGACCAACTGCTGCGCGCCATCCAGGCCCCCTCCGGGCGCCGCCAGTTCCTGCGCGTGAGCCTGGCGCTCGGCGGCCTCACGCTGGCTGCCGGAGCCATACTGCGCCTGGAGCGGGCGGGCCTGGCGCTGCCTGGCGACCTCTACACCGGCACTGCCGAACGGCGCTTCTGGATCCTGGAGGACGGCAGCCGGCTCGACCTGAATGCCCGCAGCGCGGTGGCCACCCGCTTTGACGCCGAGCGGCGAGGGCTGCGCATGCGCCAGGGAGAGCTCCTGCTGCAGATCGCGGCGGATCGCCGGGGGACTTTTGCGCTCGAAACCGGCGTGGGCCAGGTGCGTGCCTCGCAAGGACGCCTGCTGCTGCGCGAGGAAGCGCAAGGCATGCGCCTGGTGACGCTGGACACGCCCGCGCAGCTGACTCTCCCCGACGCCAGGACGCATGCGCTCGACGTTCGGCGAAGCGTGCTGTTCAACGAGCACGGCCTGCTGGCGGACGAGGCGATGCAGCCTTCGGAAAGCGCCTGGGTGGATGGCTGGCTGGCGGCGCACGATCGTTCGCTGGCCTGGGTGATCGAGGCGATCAGGCCCTACCGCCGCGGGATACTGCGCCTGGACGCGGCCATTGCCGGATTGCGCGTAAGCGGCCTGTATCCGCTGGACAATAGCGACCTGACGCTGGAGATGCTCGAACGAAGCCTTCCGATCCGGGTGGTTCGGCGCAACGATTACTGGGTGAGTATCGAAGCGCAGGGCTGATGATCGGCTGGTACTCAACGGCATCTACCCCATTAGTAATGTGCTTCATTACGGCATATTGCCTAGTTTTCTAGGCGGCCCCTTGGGATGATCAAGAATAGCTCTGACCTTTTGGTAGCCTGAGAGACAGAAAGTCGATCCCATCTACATGACTCATATGCTCACACTCGGCAGTACGCTACTAGCACCTAGGCGATCCAGCACCCAGCGGGCCTGGTATTGATATTCCTGTGTCTCAATTTTGTATCTGGAAAGAAATGTTTTGTTACATCCGTCCCGGGACAATTTGTGATCGACATCACGCCTCCTTCAGCGCTTTCCTTGAGAGAACGTCAGACGGAGCGTTATCTGAATGATGCATGCGTAGGCATGTAGAAGGCCATAAGGATGTTGGCTGTAGCTGTTAATCGCACTGCTACGTATCAGGGACGAAAACATGTCAGACGAAAGCTCTCTAGGGGCTGGAACTCCTGTGGATACCGGTTTGGCCTCCTTGGTCATGCTGGCACGCTTTCACAACCTCGCTGCTTCTCCCGAACAACTGGCACATGAATTTGCTGAAGATGGGCGCAGCTTTGGCAGTGCTGAACTGTTGCTCGCTGCGAAGAAGCTCGGGCTGAAGGCGAGACAAATCCACAGTACATCCGAACGTCTTTCGAATACGCCCTTACCAGCTATTGCGGCCGACCTTTCCGGTGGCTACTTCATCATCGCTCGCCAGGACGGTGATAAAACGCTGATCCACGACCCACTCATCAAGCGCCCGGAAGTCCTGGAGCGTGAAGCGCTGGAGTCTCGGTGGGAGGGGACGCTGATCCTGATTCGTTCCGAAGCGTCTCTCGCTGGTGAGCTATCTCGTTTCGATTTCACCTGCTTCATCCCTGCAATCGTCAAGTACCGCAAGCTGCTTGGCGAGGTACTGCTCGTTTCGTTTGTCCTGCAAATCTTCGCCCTCCTGACTCCGTTATTCTTCCAAGTGGTGATGGACAAGGTGTTGGTTCACCGAGGGTTGTCCACACTCGATGTCATTGCCATCGGCCTGCTCGGCATCATGATCTTCGAGTCGTTGCTTTCTGGTTTGCGCAGTTATGTATTCGCTCATACCGCAAGCCGCATCGATGTCGAGTTGGGATCCCGGCTCTTCCGGCATCTGGTCACGCTCCCTTTAGCTTACTTTCAGGCTCGCCGGGTAGGGGATTCCGTCGCTCGCGTGAGGGAATTGGAGAACATCCGCAGTTTCCTGACCGGCAATGCGATCACGCTGATTCTCGACGTCTTTTTCTCGATCGTTTTCATTGCTGTCATGTTCTTCTACAGCGGCTGGCTCACGCTGGTCGTGGTTCTCTCGCTTCCAATCTACTTCATCATTTCGTTGCTGATTACTCCTGTACTGCGCGCTCGGCTGAACGAGAGCTTTACCAGGAACGCCGAAAACCAAGCCTTTCTGGTAGAGACGGTCAACGGCATCGATACGCTGAAGGCGATGGCCGTCGAACCGCAGATCAACCGCAAGTGGGACAACCAGTTGGCCGGGTATGTGGCGGCCAGCTTCAAGACACAGACGCTCTCGACTCTTGCGAATGAAAGTGTTGGCTTTGTTGGCAAGCTGGTAACGGTGGCCACGCTGTGGCTGGGGGCCCGATTGGTCATCGACGGGCAGCTGAGCGTCGGACAGCTGATTGCGTTCAATATGCTGGCCGGCCGTGTGGCTCAACCCATCATGCGTCTCGCCCAGTTGTGGACGAACTTCCAACAGACCGGTGTATCCGTCCAGCGGCTGGGCGATATTCTCAATACCAGGACCGAAGCAAACCAAGCTACCCGAAGCGCTTTACCGCCGCTCAAGGGCCATATTGAGTTTGATCAGGTGCATTTCAGATATCGGCCTGATGGTTCGGAAGTGTTGCGGGGTATCAGTCTCGCGATACAGGCTGGAGAAGTTATTGGCGTAGTGGGACGCTCAGGGTCTGGAAAAAGCACGCTGACACGCCTATTGCAGAGGCTCTATACCCCCGAGCGTGGGCGTGTGCTGGTGGATGGCATGGATCTCGCGCTCGCCGACGTTTCCTCTCTTCGCCGACAGATCGGCGTTGTCTTGCAAGACAACATGTTGTTCAACCGAAGCATTCGGGAAAACATCGCCCTTACCGATCCAGGTGCTCCCATTGAGTTGGTCATTAATGCAGCCAAACTGGCGGGCGCCCATGAGTTCATCCTGGAACTGCCAGAGGGCTATGACACTGTCGTGGGCGAGCATGGCGCCTCGCTTTCGGGTGGGCAGCGACAACGAATTGCCATAGCGCGGGCCTTGATTGGTAATCCCCGCATTCTGATCTTCGACGAGGCCACCAGCGCTCTGGACTATGAGTCGGAACGCCTCATCCAACAGAACATGCAGGCTATCTGCAAAGGTAGAACCGTAATCATCATTGCCCACCGCTTGTCAGCGGTGCGTGATGCCAACCGAATCGTCGTGATGGACCGGGGGCAAATCGTCGAGCAGGGCAGCCACGTCGAATTGCTCTCTCATCAGGCAGGTCACTACTCGCGCCTGCATCGCTTGCAGCAGGGGTAAGTCATGGGCGCAAGAATGGAGTTGCTCAGTCGCTATCGTTCGGTATGGCGACATGCCTGGCGGCATCGCAAGAATATGGACTCTCCGATTCGTCACTCGCACGAAGTGCACTTCTTACCGGCGGCTTTAGCATTGCAGGAAGCCCCAGTCCATCCCGCGCCTCGGGTGATCCAGTGGTTAATTCTGGCATTTGCTGCATTGACTCTGATATGGGCTTGTGTGGGCGAAATCGATGTCGTTGCTACGGCCACTGGGAAAATCGTCCCGAGTGGAAAGTCCAAGGTTATACAACCCAGCGAAGTGGCCGTGGTCAAGGCTATCCACGTTTATGACGGCCAGAAAGTAAAAGCGGGAGATCTGCTAGTTGAACTGGACTCCCAGATTACGGGGGCAGACGTGGAGCGAATCAGGAGTGACCTGCTTGCTGCCCAGATCGACGTCGCCCGTGCCTCTGTACTTCTTGATGCCATTCAGACTAATCGTGAGCCCACCTCACTGGCTGGCTTGATACCTCAAGCTTCTACCGATCAACAAGTCGCTGCACAACGCTGGTTGCAGGGCCAGTATCTCGAACTGAAAAGTTCACTTGATCAAATCGACGCGGAGATTGATCAACGTAGCGCTGAGATTCAAGCCGGAAAGGCCACCATCGCTTCACTTGAAGAAAGCCTTCCAATAACGAGGCAGTTGGCTGCAGATTATAAAAAGCTGCTGGATCGAGGGATTCTTGGCAAGCACGCTTGGTTACAGCGTGAGAAAGAGCGTCTGGATCAGGAGCGAGAGTATCGTGTACAGCAGTCTAAGGAGTCTGAGCTACTAGCAGCAAAAATGGAATCGGAGCGTCGTCGCCAAAGCGTGCTGGCACAAACGCAGCGCGCCATGTTGGATCTCCAACATGAGTCGTCGCAGAAGGTTACAGGCTTAGTGCAGGAGCTTCGTAAGGCCGAGCAGCGTGATCATCTTATGCGCCTTACATCACCAGTGGATGGCACCGTCCAGCAATTGGCAATCCACACTGATGGAGGGGTTGTAACTGAGGCCCAGCCGCTAATGGTCATTGTTCCTTCGGATCAACCTGTTGAAGTCGAAGCGATGCTTGAAAATAAAGATATTGGTTTTGTCGCGCCTGGGCAAAAGGCAGAGATAAAAGTAGAAACTTTTAATTTTACTAAGTATGGAACGGCTCGTGGAGAGGTGATAAGTATATCTAATGATGCAATAGAGGATGAGCGCAAGGGTCTTTTATATGGTGCGAGAGTAAAAGTCGATAGAGGTGAAATGGATATTGATGGAAGGAAGGTTTCTCTCTCTCCTGGAATGTTGGTGTCTGTAGAGATCAAAACAAATCACAGGAAAATAATCGACTACTTCCTGAGTCCTTTGCAGCAGCATCTTAACGAAAGCCTTGATGAACGCTAGGAATTGCTATGGCAGGCGTCAGTTGTAGGTGTCATCTGATGATTTTCTAATTGTCTTGGTAAAAAGTTTTTTGTCTTAGCGATTATAGTTTGTAGGCGCAGTGTTTGGTATCGGTCTACTTGGTGAGGTGATGTTGGTGAGAAAGTCTTCGCGGTTTGTCATTGGTAGTTTTTTGGTGCTCGCTCTGTCTGCAATTGCTGTTTTGTATTTTGGACGGCTTGTTACTGATTCTGGGCGGAATGACTCTAAATGGATCCGGGAGGACATGTGGAGGGCTAGTTATTTTAATAAGAAAGGTAAGGGGCTGGCTGAAAGTGATTTGACTAATATTCTAAGTATCCAGCCTGGAGCTTCTGAGGATGAGGCCTTTGTTGATTATGTTGGAAAGGATAAGTGTGAAGTGGATGCGGCTGTGTGTAATGAAAATAATATTGAAATAGCAAACTTGCTTATAGATAGTGGGCATGCGGAATCTGCCTTGAAATTACTTGAACGTGTTCGGAAACGATTGCTAGAGATGCATGTGTGCCCCATTGAATTTGAGTCAAGTTTGCTTAGGTACAAAGAGAAGCAGTTGAGTGGCTATTCTCCGGAGGCTGCTCGAAAGGAGGCTGCGGCCGTAATAAATAGAATAAGGATGAAGGGAGGTGTGATATATGATTTGCGAACAGAGAGTTGCGACTCATTAGCTAGAGAGAAGCCGGAGCTTTTTCATGAGTACGTAATTATATCGGCTCGAATTATGCAAATGGGTGATGTTGAGTTGTTTAAGGCAGGTGCATTTATTGAGTCTGTAAACTCAGTTCGATATTAAGGATGTGAGGCGGAATGTCTCTAAGTCGAAACTTTCAATTTTACGAAATATGGGGTTATTCATGGTGTTGTAAAGAGTGTCTCTAACGTTGCCATTGAGGACGAAAAGAAAGGTCTGGTGTATGGCGTAATAGTTCATCTAAAGGAAGATCATGTGAAAGTAGATGGCTGAAATGCTGTGTTGTCTCCGGGGATGGTGGTGCGGGCCGAAATAAAGACAGATAAAAGAAGAGTCGTGGATTATTTCTTGACTCCACGTTGAGACGTATGCAGGCGAGAGTATGGTCGAGAGATAATTTTAGGAGTAAAGAAATATGAAAGTTGGTTTAATTGTGAGGTTTATTGTTAATGCTACTTTGGTTTCCGGTGCTATGTTTTCTGCATTGACGAGCATTGATGCAAGAAAGGTTGTGGAGAAGCAGTATATATATTCCTATATGCAAAATAATAAGGAGTATACCGCGATACTACTTGAGTCCCGAAAAGATGGGGCAGTTTTAAGTGAGAATGAGCGTAAGATTATTGAGCAGGGTGCGCTAGAAGTAAAAGCGATAGGCGGTAGAATTAATCTAGTGTGGGCTTCTGCCTTGGTACTTGTTGCTTTTGTTTTTTCTGCTATTTCAACAGTTCTGAATAGGAGATTGTCATGAGTACAATGAGCCGAGATGAAATCATTAGTAAGAGGCTGGAGAATGCAATAAATTATGATAATTCGGTTAAGTACTGGCAGAATAAATCTATCAACGCATGGCGTGACATGCTAACAACCGAGATGGGGAAGCAAAAAGAAAAAGAGCCTTCAGCGATTGAGGAGACAGTAACGGATACGCTAGATCTTATAAGAGATGATGCTTATGGTTCGAAAATGGTTGATTTAACTTGGGAGAAGATCGACAAGGAATTAATAGAGAACGGGTATCAGCCACTAACAGAAAGTGAGAAGCAGTGGTGGATAGATAATCCTCCATTTACTATCCCTCCAGGTGACGTGGAGAACTCGGGTAAGGCTGTTGGTGCAGCGAGTCAAATTCTAATCAAGAAGCTGATTGATCAGACTTTGAATACCGCTCATGATACCTTGGAGCGTACTCCTGAACAAAAGGAGAAGCTTAAACAGCAGTGGAAAGATATTACGGATAGCATAGATAGAAAGGTAAAGGATGCTATTGGTAAATATACTAATCAAGGGCGAGATATAGATCAGGCCTATCAAGGTGCGCTTGAGGATGCGTACATTGACTTAAATAACATGTGTCTCTCTTGGGCGGGTTTTTTTGAGCAATATAACAAGAATGTTGACAGGGTCAATGAAAAGGTAAATGAGCAATGGAATAGCGGACTAAATGTGGTGCAACGATATGATCCTTTGGTTCTTGACTTGGATGGAGATGGAATAGAAGTATTGCCTAGCTCAGCGGGTGTGACCTTTGACTTTGATGGTGATGGTGTTCGCACCGGTACCGGCTGGATAAAAGGTGATGATGGTTTCTTGGTTTACGATAGGAACTCCAATGGATTAATAGACAATGGTAGTGAACTGTTTGGGGTTGATACGGTAAAAAGAGATGGAAGCAAAGCACTAAATGGATTCGATGCTTTAAAGGATTTGGATTCAAATCTTGATGGGGTTTTTGATCAGGGGGACATCGCTTTTGATCAGGTTTTAGTTTGGCGGGATCTTAATCAAGATGGAATTTCTCAATCTGGCGAGCTGAGGCGGCTAGCTGATTTGGGTATAACAAAAATTAGCCTGGAGTCTACTCTTGTAAATCAAGAGTCTGGTGGGAGTGTAATAACAGCCGTCGGGACATTTATTCGTAGTGATGGAACCGAAGGCGGTGTGAATGGAAATACAAGTTCTACTGCTAACTTGGATCTTGCTGCAAATCCATTCAATAGAGAGTTTGTAGATCATGTGAGGTTGGACTCCGTATCACAAAATTTGCCAGACATGATTGGGACGGGGGCAGTTAGAGACCTTAGAGAAGCATCAATGCTTAGTCCCGAGCTAAAGTCATTACTTCAAGATTATATGGGTATTGATAATAGAAAAGGGCAGGTGGATATTCTTGATTCGGTGATTTCGGCTTGGTCTGATAGTTCTGGTTATGAAACCTTTGAAAAGCGAATTGAATCGTTAAGCAATAGTGAATTCAATATCAAGTTTTCATATTCTTGGGAAAAGCCTGGCGCGACAGGTAGCGCTAGTTCAAGCCAGCTGGCTCAAAGGCAACTGCTTGAAAGAATTAGAATTCTTGAAGTATTTAATGGGCAAGATTTCTTTAATTTCTCTGCTACATATACGACGAACTCTAGTGGGGTTCGTGTCGTAGAAGTTAAAATAACAGCTGGTGCGGCAAATCTAGGTACGCTAAAGTTTACATCTAGTGGTGCTGGGCAGGCATCTACGTATTATGTAACCGAGTCAAGTTTAACTATAAATTCTAGTCAGGCGCCTTTCATTAATTCGTCATATGAGGCCCTGCATGAGGCTGTGTATGAATCCCTTCTGGTTCAGACAAGGCTTGAAAAATACCTCTCTAAAGTTGAAGTGAGGCTCTCTCTTGAGGGAGTTCATGTGGATTATCAGGCTGTCACTGATTCGCTTATTAGCGCGCATGACAATAATAGAGTGGCCGCTTCTGTAGATTTATATGAGCTTATTCATAATTTAAAAGGGCCTACGGCGGATTGGTCGGAGATGCTGGCTCAGTGGGTCTCGGAGTTTTCCGGGGCAGAGCTTGAAGCCTTCAAATACCAATTAGATATCGGAAGGGCAGTTTTTGGTGCGGATACTTCAGATGTCATCAGTGGCGACAGCAGTCTAGATTTTATTTATGGAGGTAATGGGAATGACACTATCTCCGGGAGGCAAGGCAACGACGTGCTTGTCGGAGGGGCTGGTGGCGACTATCTATCTGGAGATGAAGGGGATGACATCTTGGTTGCCGGTGAGGGGGCTGACCGCCTCTTTGGTGGTTCAGGAAATGACATAATTTATGGCGGGGCTGGGAATGATGAGTTAACTGGTGGCGATGGTTCGGATACTTATGTCTTTGGTATTGGTGATGGTAGTGATGTAATTTATAATTATGATAAGTCTGTGGGGAGGGTGGATAGTATTCTTCTTTCTCCAGGGCTTTCAAAAGAAAATATCGCTCTTTCTCGGAGTGGTCAGGATCTGTTGTTACGAGTGTCAAATTCAAATGACTCGCTTAGGGTTAGTAATTTCTTTGTGGATGATGCTTTGGGCGGCTATCAGATAAATAGCATACTATTTTCTGACGGCGCTATTTGGTCGCTTGAGGATATTAAAAAAATCGTCTTGCAGCCAGGCGAGGGCTTGACACAGATTTATGGATACGAGACTGATGATGTTATATCAGGTGGAAGTGACGCAGAGTCGATCTATGGGAAAGGTGGAGATGATCAATTATTAGGCTTGGGGGGCAATGATCGTCTAGAGGGCGGCGATGGTAATGACTATCTCGATGGAGGCGAAGGAAATGATAATCTGACTGGAGGCGCCGGTTCAGATACTTATTTCTTTGGGCCAAATAGCGGTCATGATGTGATTGATAACTATGACACCTCAAGTGGGCGTGTCGATCGAATCTTGCTTGATGCTTCCACTCTTCCCGAACAGCTAGGTATTGCTCGTTCAGGGGATGATCTCCTGATTACTCTTAATGGCGGCAGTGACTCTATTCGAGTACGGAGTTTCTTCGTTGGTGACGCTGCCAGTGGGTATCAAGTCGATCAGGTGGTCTTTGCTAATGGTACTACTTGGGATGTCGCGACTATCAAACAGATGGTTGTAAATTCCACCGATGCTAGTGACCGCATCATCGGCTATGCCACGGCAGATCAGCTATCCGGAGGTATCGGCGACGACTACCTGAATGGGGTTGGTGGAGATGACGTCCTTTCTGGTGAGCTTGGCGACGATACCTTGCTTGGCGGTGACGGCAACGATGTTCTTCACGGTGGTGCTGGCAATGACTACATGGAGGGGGGCTCTGGTTCAGATACCTATCTGTTTGGTCGCGGAGACGGTCATGATCGTATAGCCAATTACGATTCAAGTGTAGGGCGGGTGGATGTCATCCGCTTTGCCCAGGATGTGCTGGTGACCGATGTTAAGCTTACTCGGACCGGCAACAATGACCTGCTTGTCACCATCAATGGCAGTGACGACTCCCTGCTCGTGCAGGGATTTTTCTACGCTGATGGGGCGGGCCACCAGCAGATCGATCAGATTCATTTCGAAGATGGCACGATTTGGGATCTCGCACAGATCAAGTCCCGGGTATTGGCGGCAACCGCGAATGCAGACTCGCTATATGGCTATGCAGGCGATGACCTGATATCTGCCGGCGAGGGCAACGACGTCATTTATGGCAATGATGGCAATGACCAGTTGTTCGGGGAGTCGGGCAATGACCGTTTAGAGGGCGGCGCTGGGAACGACACTCTGGATGGTGGTACGGGAGACGATTACCTGTCCGGTGGGGAAGGATCCGATGTCTACCGGTTCGGTCGCGGTTATGGGCAAGACAGGATCAATAATTACGATCGCTCGGTAGGCTCTCTGGATGTCGTCCAGTTGGAGGCTGGTATCGCGATGTCCGATGTGCGTCTTACTCGTAATGAGAACACACTCATCTTGACAATTCTCGATACTGGCGATCGGTTGAACGTAGAGTACTTCTTTGAAAGCGATGCTCAGGATGGCTATCAACTGGACCGGATCACCTTTGCCGATGGTAGCTATTGGGATACCGAACAAATCAAGCAATTGGTTCAGCTTGGCTCTGCAGGTGACGACCGTCTCTATGGATATGCTGGCAACGATATTCTGAACGGTGAGGAAGGTAATGACTCGCTGTATGGGCACGAAGGTGACGATTACCTGTCGGGCGGTGCTGGCAATGACTGGATTCAAGGAGATGCTGGAAACGATGTTTTGCTGGGCGGTGCGGGTGAGGACTACCTCAGTGGAGGTACCGGTAGCAACCTAATTGACGGTGGCGAAGGTAACGACACGTATTGGGGAGGAGAGCAGGACACCTATGTCCTTCGGTCTGGAGGCGGCGTAGATCGGGTTCGTTGGTTGCCGAGCGAAGCCACCGTGCAACTGGAAGGCCCTCTATCGGACGCCCTTCTGCGTCGTGATGGCGACAACCTGTTGGTGCAGTTGTTGGGTAACAACGCAGACCAGCTTGTCTTCGAGAGCTTCTTCAGTGGAGACATCCCCCGTCAGGGGCTGACACTCAAGGATGCTGCCGGCGCAATTGAGACTCTGGATATCCAGCAGATCAATGCGCGGACCCTGGAGGGTTCTGCTCTGGCGGATATCCTGGTAGGCAACTCGCTCTCCAACCGCATCGAGGGTGGCGCCGGTGACGATCAGATCATTGCTCTGGGCGGTGACGATGAATTACTGGGCGGAGCCGGAAACGATTTGCTCCAGGCGGGCGACGGAAACGACGTGCTGGTCGGTGGAGAGGATAACGATCAGCTCCAGGGTGCCGCCGGTGATGACCGTTATCTGTTTGTCTCTGGACATGGTAGCGATGTCGTCGAGGATACCTCCGGCTCCGATACCCTCGTCTTTTCGGATGCCATGCCGTCTGACCTACTGCTGCGTCGCGATGGTCTGGATTTATTGGTACGCCGAAATGGCAGTTCCGATGAGATCCGCATAAGCGGCCAGTTCTCTCGCGAGCCTGGACTACCGGGGCCCGCCGCGATCGAGCAATTCGAGTTCAGTGATGGCTCGTCCTGGGACTATGCCCAGATCAAGCAAATGGCTCTCGCTGGTACCGCCCAGGCCGACGAGATCTTTGGTCATGTGGATGGAGACACCATTCACGCCGGAGCGGGCGATGACATCGTTCATGCCGATGATGGAAATGACCAGGTCTATGGCGAAGACGGCAATGACACGCTCAACGGTGGAAATGGTGATGACACCCTGTGGGGCGGTGCCGGGGAGGATGTTCTCAACGGCGATTGGGGCAATGACGTTCTTCATGGGGGCGCGGATAACGACACCCTCAATGGCGGTGGAGGGGACGACCAGCTGTATGGAGAGGACGGCGATGATCATTTGGAAGGCAATGGCCTTCTGGATGGTGGGGCCGGCAACGACACCCTGCTCGGTTCTGGAGAGCTGTACGGTGGGGATGGCAATGACTCGTTGACCGGGGAAGGGTCTGATTACCTGTCCGGCGGGGCCGGCAACGATGTGTTGACCGCCTACAGCAATCCTTGGAACCAGGGCAGCAACACGCTCGAAGGTGGCACCGGCAACGACACCCTCTACGGCTCCTTCGGTGATGACACCTATGTGTTCAACCTGGGCGATGGTAGGGACCTGTTGATCGAGCGGCGCTCGAACGAAGCCTATAGCAACATTGCTCCCAGCTTTGACACCTTAAGCTTCGGGCCGGGAATTGCCGCTTCTGACCTGAGCTTCGAGCGTCGTGGGCTAGATCTGATCATTGTCCATGCCAATGGCACGGACGCGATCACT
The DNA here is from genome assembly GCF_030268185.1 of Pseudomonas sp. NBRC 100443. NCBI lineage: Bacteria > Pseudomonadati > Pseudomonadota > Gammaproteobacteria > Pseudomonadales > Pseudomonadaceae > Pseudomonas > Pseudomonas sp. NBRC 100443. Next base: position 19,789 of record NZ_BSQE01000008.1, on the reverse strand, counting down.
GTCCAGAACTGGTTCAAGGAGCCCACCGACCACTTCAAGCTCGATTCCCTTGTCTTTGCTGACGGCAGCGAACTCACCCAGGCCGATGTCGAGTCTCGGGTGGTGTTCTATGCGACCGATGCTGCGGACAGCGTACTTGGCTATCGCGATCTGAATGACACCATCCGGCTGGGCGCTGGAGATGACCAGGCCTGGGGGCGGGCCGGAGATGACGTCATTTATGGCGAGGCCGGTAACGACTACCTGGAAGGCGAGGCCGGTGACGACGAGATCTACGGTGGCACCGGTAACGACCAGTTGGACGGCGGAGTAGGGACCGACTTCCTGAGCGGGGGGACGGGCGATGACAAATACGTCTATGCGCTGGGTGATGGTGCCGACACTATCGATAACACCGGTGGTGGAAATGACGGGGTGTTCTTCACCGGTGGAGTTTCCCAGGATCGCCTGAGTTTTACACGCGACGGCAACGATCTGGTGATTCTCGTCGATGGTGATGCGCAGCAGTCCGTTCGTGTACTCGACCACTTCCTGGGCGGTGACAAGGCGATCAGCTATGTACAACCGGATGGCGGCTACATGCTCAATGCGGCCCGTATTGCCCATATGGTCGCAGCGAACGGCGTGCCTGGGGATTACGAGGCGGTTATCGATGGAAGCTCCGCCGCAGAGCAACTGGTGGGATATGACGGGCGCGATCTGCTGCGTGGGCTGGCCGGTAACGACACGCTCTTCGGCATGAGCGGTGACGACCAACTGGAGGGGGGCGATGGCAATGATTACCTCTCCGGCGGTAACGGCATGAACTCGGGATCGGGCAACGATGTGCTGATCGGCGGTCTGGGGAACGATGTTCTAGACGGTGAAGATGGCGATGACCAACTGGCGGGCGGTGCAGGAGACGACAAGTACTACTATCGCGCCGGTGGTGGTATGGATGTCATCGATAATAGCGGTGGTGGGTTCGATGGCATCTTTATCCTGGATGGCGTTGCCCGGTCTCGCCTGAGCTTCCACCGCGATGGTGACGATCTGGTCATCCTCGTGGACGGGGATATGGACCATCAACTGCGTGTCACCAATCACTTCCTTGGCAGCGACTACTCAATCGATTACATCCAACCGGACGATGGGGGGAGCTACTACACGACGGCCCAAATTGGCGGGATGCTCACGGCCTTCCCTGATGGAAGTGGTGGAGTGGACCCGACGGATCCGACTGACCCAACGGATCCGACCGATCCAGGTGATACCGGTGGCGGTACCGGGCAGCCGCCGACCGCTGGGCTGGGTGGGAACGATGTGATCACCGGCTCCACTGGGAACGATGTCCTGATCGGTGGAGCGGGTAATGACACGCTCAATGGCGGGGCAGGTAATGACCGCCTCATCGGTGGGGTGGGTAATGACACCTACATCTTCACGGCAGGACAAGACACCATCGAGGAGATTGGTGGTAGCGCTGATAGCCTGACCTTCTCCAATGGCATCACCTTCAACCAAGTGGCATCGGGACTCACCAAGTCGGGTAACGACCTGATCCTCAAGGTCAATGGCAGTACCGCCAACCAGGTAACCCTGAAGGACTTCTTCCTCGGGGGAGATAACCTGGTCGAGACTTTCACTTTCGAAACTGGTGGGCAGTTGACGGCAGCTCAGATCTTCGGCGCTTTCGGGATCACGATGCCGACCCCAACAGCGGCGTATGACAACACCGTTCAGGGCAGTACGGGGAACGATGCGGCAATCAATGGCACGACCCAGCGAGACCTGCTGCAAGGGTTTAATGGCGATGATGTGCTGTTCGGCGATGCCGGCAATGATCGACTTGAAGGCGGCAACGGAAGCGACAGCCTCAATGGTGGCGCCGGAAACGACACCCTGGTAGGCGGTCGAGGTGACGATACCTATGTGTTCGCGTCCGGTGGAGGCCAAGATGTCATCGACAACGCCGGAGGAGGCTACGATACCCTCCGCTTCGAGGGCATAACCTTCAACCAGGTCGGTAGCGGCCTGATGAAGAGTGGCAATGACTTGGTGCTCAACGTCAGTGGTGGCACCGACAAGGTCACGATCAAGAACTGGTTCCTGGGCGGCGACAACGTGGTGGATATCCTCACCTTCGCCTCTGGCGGACAGATCACGGCAGCGCAGATCTTTGGCGCATTCGGACTGACCAATCCGGATGCGAATGGATCGCCGAATTACCAGCATCTGCCCGATGAACGAGCCTTCGGGACTCTTCTCAGCGGTCAAGCTGGCGATCAGAACATCCTCGGTTCTTCGGATGACGACCTGATCGATGGCGGTGCCGGTAATGACACCTTGCGAGGCAACAAGGGCAATGACTACCTCATTGGTGGGGATGGTAGCGATACCTACCGTTTCGCTGCGGGAGATGGCCTGGACACAATCAACAATCTGTCCAACACGCCCGCGGACAACGACGTTCTGAGTATCGAGGGGATTGCCAGGGAGAACCTGTGGCTGTCTCGTCAAGGCGACAACCTGGTGATCGATGTAACCGGCTCGGCCGATAGCATTATGGTACAGGACTGGTACGCCAACTCGGCGCAGAAACTGGACGCCATTCAGGCAGGCAGCTCTACGCTTTATGCCAACCAGGTGGACAACCTCGTCAATGCGATGGCTGCTTTTGGGGCTCCGGCGGGTGGTGAGGTGAGTCTGAGCCAGTCGCAGCGTGACCAGTTGAATGTGGTCATCGCCGCTAATTGGCAGTAACAGTTGAAGTACGGAAACAGCCCGCCGTTCGGCGGGCCGTTTCTATTTTGCTTACCACTTGTCAGCTTTCTGAGACTTTTGAGGGGGTTTATCAGTTCAAACGGCAAGCGAGCGGCCGCTTTCGACTGATCGGTATTCGGGTTCATCAAGCCGAGAACAGTGGTGAGCCTGACCACGATACGATCGCGGTGGTCGATACCGACTTCAACCTGGCAACAGGGAAAATGCTGTTCGAGCGAATCGGTGATTCGCGTCCTCTTAGCGCAAAAGTACAAGGGCTTGCGTGCTTTCTTGATACGTTTAACTTTGACTTCTTTGTCTGCGCACAGGGTGTGAAAACCGCCGAAGGAACATCGGCGGAGCAACTGATGACAACACTCTGATAAAAGCGGTGGTTGGGCTGGCAGATAGGCAGCGGCTCTCGTAGCCGTCATGTGCGTGTCCTCTTCGAGCCCAGGCTGTGTGAAAACAGCGAAGGGTTTACATCAGAACCGCATTTGGAATTGAGCCCCGAAGGTGCGCGCGACGTATCAATCACAGGCTGTTAACCGCTGCCAGAGCCTTCTGGAGCGATCTACGGCAGTTGGTGCTGGACAGGCGCTGGAAAATGACCGGTTTCAGGCACGCAATGCCCCCATTGCACCGCTGACGCCGAAGATGCTCATCAGCCGCTTTAGGTTGTAGGCCAGCACATGCAGGCTCATTTCCGTGCTGACTCGGGGCAGCGTTTTGGTCAGGAAGTGCGTCGCGCCCATCCAATGTTTGAGCGTGCCAAACGAGTGCTCCACGGTCTGTCGACGCACACTCATCATCTCCGGTTGGCGATCCAGCCGTTGCTGCATGGCCTCCAGGATTGTTTCGTGCTTCCAGCGCTTGAGTCGGCGGTAATTGCCGGTGGTGGCAGTTGCTGCGTATTGAGCAGCTCGGACAGGCAGAGCTCCAGTAAGCATCCAGCTCGAGGCTAGCCGACTACCCCGGTGCCTTTCCCAACAAGGTGAGTGCTACTACAACCATGCCCAATACGTAGAGCCCCGGCGCAAGATGATGCAGGACTGGGCTGATCGGCTCGACCTGTTGGAGCAGGGCAAGGTAGTCGCTGCGAATGCACACCTAATTATTCGTATCGATGGCATGCCGGTAATGGACGAGGGCACCGAAGCAACTGGGCATTCGATGGAGCCTGTCAACTCTCCGGTTCTGGTGTCGTCGGTGGCGGCTGTGCTGCCCAAACGCCTGTCGCCAGTGCCGGAGAGTCCAGCTCCAGTGACGCCGGTGGAGATAGCGGTTTCGGACTTCCAGCGCGAACGGCTGGCAATGCTCGAAATCTACGAAGCTCCCAGCAGCCTGCCGGTCGTTCAATTCGCCAAACTGGCCGGCAAGTCACGCGACCAGATCAACCGCGAGATCAAGGCCGGCAAGCTGCTGACCCTAAGTATGGGCAACCGCGGGCAGCGGATTCCCGACTGGCAGCTCGACCCGCTTACGCAGGAGTTGGTGCGTACCGTGTTGCAGCATGTAAGGGATGTCGATTTGTGGCGGCTTTATCGGATGTTATTGCTACCACGCAAAACGTTGGCTGGCCAGTCGGCGATTGCTGCGATCCGACCTAATAACCTTCATGGCGTAGCCGAGTTGGTCAGTCGCGATTTAAGCGGGTAGGTGAATCTCGGCTGACTCGGCGTAGTGCTCTCATTTTCTCCGCACAGAATCGGCATGCGCGATAGCAGGAGGTCGCATCCCTGAGACTCCCCATATTGGCGGCCTCATATAGATCTGAGCCTAATATTTGACAAAACGATACGTATCGTATATTTAAATAATTCCTCCCGACAATTGACCTTTCCTTACCTAGACGCAGGCGAGGACGCCTGGGGGAGAACGGGAGCTAGTCGAGGCGCTCTAGAGAGCTCTTCCTAAGTATCTGTATTCGAATTGAGCTCGTCTGGCACGGGTTTTCTTCTTACGGCTTCCCACAACAAGGCTCGGCCTTTAAGAGCCGAATCGGCATCATTCCTTTTCCGAGAGAGTAGCCACGAAAATGTCGAACCTAAGCAGTGCCGCTGCAGTGTTGGCAAGCCCGCTCCGAATCAATGGACTAGAGATCAAGAACCGTATAATCCTTGGGCCTATGGCTGTTTTAAGGCCAAAAGATGACGGGCGCCCTAGTGACCAGAGTATCGCGTTTTTGAAGCGCAGAGCTCAGGGTGGAGTGGGTTTGGTCATCGTCGGTGGATCTGTTTGCAGTGAGCGCGCTTGGAACGAGTCGCCCTTCGTCCCAGTTCTTCGCTTCGACAAGGAGGAGTTTGTTGAGGATTTGAAGCGGCTTACTGAAGCAGTGCACGAGCAAGGTGCGTCAGTTTTTGCCCAGCTCTTTCCGAGTTTTGGTCGTATGGGGGTGCCTCGTAATGGTAATACGATTTCGGCAGCTAGTCCGAAGCCCGTGAGTGTTGGTTCTGGCGGTTTACCTGATTATTTCTATATTCCTGGTGGTTTTGTTACGCCGATACCTAATGAAGCTACAGCTGAAGAAATCCAGGAATTGCAGGCTAGCGTTGTGGCTGCGGCACTTCGCGCCAAAAGAGCAGGTTTTGATGGTGTCGAGATCGGAGCGCACATGTGCTATTTCTATTCCTCGTTCCTCTCGCCTTTAGCGAATCGACGGACAGATGAATACGGCGGCCCAGCTGAAAACCGAGCTCGTATACTGCGCGATCTAGTTGCTGCGGTGCGTGCAGTGGTGGGGGCTGAATATCCCGTGGGTATCCGCATGAGTGTCAATGACCATATGCCAGGCGGCCAAGGACCGGAAGGCTTTTCGGAGGTGGCCGCACATATCGCGAAGGCCGGTCTCGACTTTGTTTCGTTGTGCGATGGTAACTATGAGTCGATGCGTGATAACGCGCCCCGCACTTCCGGAAATATGCTCAGTCACGGCGAACCGCAGATTTTTCGGAAGGCACTCGGCAGTGAGGTGCGGTTATTCTTTTCGAGTACGCCCAATCCGATTCAGGCAGCGGAAGCCATCGCAGCCGGTCATGCCGATGCCAGCATGTTAGCACGGCAAATGCTGGCTGACCCGGATTACGCGGTGAAGGTCATTGAGGGGAGAGATGCTGAGATAGTATGGTGTGACCATAGCAATTCCTGCCTGCGTAGATTGGTCCTCAACGTTCCTGTTGCCTGTCACAAGAATCCCGAGATGGGGCGCGAAGATCCAAACGCACTGCGTTCAAATGCAGCCCAGAATCTGGCGGTTTGGGCGATGGGAAACAAAGTGATAATGGGGGCGGCCGATAAGGTTGCTAGACTCATGAAAAAGAACGCTGCAAACTGAGCCGCGCACCACGATACTGAAGTGAAAAGTTCACTAGAAGTATACGGTGAGTGTCCAGTCCACTGTCGCCTATGCCTGATAGGGAATGTGGTTGGCATAATAGTTGTGCTCAGGGATATCGTTATTTGTACGCTAGGACTTTTCAGTGTCTCTAGTTATAAAGTGGCTTTACGTCTTTCTCAGAGCTAAGTACCCTTACAAAGCGCCTGATGCATTGCGTCGGGTGTTTTGTATTTTTAGGGAAAATAAGATGGTTAGCTGTTCAGGTCCGTACAGTTTCTTTCAAGTTTGCTACGGGTCCTTGCGAGAAAGTTAAAAAAATACAAAGATAATTGCAGATGGAGTTAGTGTGAATTGTATTTTCTGGTCAACACCAATCTCCAAGGCCACCTGTCGGCAGTTCGCCCCTGAGTGACGAACTAGCTCGATGGCTTCCCGTGTGGACTCGGGGCTGTATCTCTTGCGTTTGGACATGAACACTCCTTCAGCTCGGCGTGAGCTTACTCGAAAGTGTCCGTACTAGCGGGGTAGGGTTTGTCTTGAATCTCTCGGCGCTGACTCCTTGCTAGATTAGGTCCAGCCATTGATTAAATCCAAAATCATTGCCTGGTTGTTTGAGGCGAGCCGATCGGAGGCATAAGAGGGTCCACTGTACCACTACGGGGGCTCTTTGGTTCCGCGCATTAATGAGGCTGGTTTTCATTCATACATGGGCTAACAACGATTAGCGTATGTGGCTTGTATTGACGATAAACAAGCTCTCAATCCTCGGAGTTATCAGCCGAAACTTTCTGATGCACCAATGGGTTCTGCTCCGGCGGAGTCAGCTTGAGCCAGCCGTCTTCCAAGGATCGAAGCAGCTCGTTTAGTTGTTCAAGATGCGCAGCATCACCCAATAGCTCACCGAGACCTGCGGCGCTGGTGGTCGCCAGTTGAGATGCTGCAGTGTCGATCGCTGTTTTCCCCTTCTTCGTGAGCCGAATCAGTTGACTCCGACGATCGAGATGATCGGCTACTCGATCAACAACTCCTTTCTCAACCATCTTGTCGACGCGATAGGTTGCGGCGCCTGAAGTCACCTTAAGCAGTCTAAATACGTCAGTGGGCCTCATGCAGTAAGGCTTGCCACTGCGCCTGAGGGCGAAGAGCAAAATCAGCTCTTTGTGATCGAGCCCCAGACCCGAAGCAATCTCGGTGAGGCTCTGATCGATGAGCATTGCCAGGCTCCTGATACGCAAAGCGACCGAGAGGCCGGTGTGGTCCAGGTCCGGTCGCTCCCTCATCCATGCTTGAGCGATGGCTTCGGGGCTTGCTGTAGGGGAGAACAGCTCGTTCATGGTCAATCCCAGGATTTGGATCGCTCGATCATACCTTAAGGCAGTCCGATACGAGCCCTGCTAAGGCAAATTGGTTCTATCATTTATGGTTTGCATGTTAACAAAACTCCTTGACAGCTTGTTGCTTGCTGGTTAGCTTGAGTTTATCTTAAAAGCTAAGAATTTTAGCTGTTAAGTTAAAATAAGCCTGACCAGTCATTTGCTGCCTACAAAAACAAGGAAAAATCCTATGCTTACCGCAGAACAGAACCGCCTCCTGACTGACGTCAGCCCGGGAACGTCGCTTAACCGGTACTGGAAGCGCCATTGGATTCCAGCGCTGCGCAGCGAGGCTCTGGCTGCTGGAGGCGATCCGCAGCGCGTTGAGTTGCTTGGCGAAAAGTACGTCGCATTCCGTGGCCACGATGGGAAGGTGGGTTTTCTCTACGAGGCTTGTCCACACCGTGGCGTGTCTCTCGCGCTTGGTCGGAACGAAAACAACCGTTTGACCTGCATTTTCCACGGCTGGAGTTTTGACGCAGAGGGTAGTTGCACCCGTATGCCTACCGAGAAGGACCAAAGCTTCTGCCAGAAGGTGAAGGGGCAGGGGTTCCCGGTTCGTGAGGGGGGAGGGATCGTTTGGGTTTATTTGGGGGAAGGGGAACCGCCGAAATTCTCTGACTTCGCGTTCACCTATCTGACTCGTAAGCATGCCCGTCCGCGTGCTTCTTACAACGAGGCCAATTGGCTGCAGAATCTAGAGACGCTGATGGACTCGGCACACATCGGCCTTCTGCACCATGATACGACTGCCGATGCGAGTCTGCCGCAGGCGGGGCTGCAACTCGTCACCGGGAACGACACCCCCAAATACACGCTCGAGCAACGTCCCTATGGACTTCGTTCCTATTCGCTGCGAACTACTGGTGGTGGGAAGGATTACCTGCGAGTTACTGAGTATGTGGCCCCTGGTTCGGCCTTCATCGGTACGACCGATGCCGAAGCAGGTTTCCTCATCATCGTGGTTCCTGTGAACAACACTCGTAGCCTTCAGTGGTACATCTATTGGGATGCGCGCCAGGACATTGATAGCAACCTGCCTGACTTCGCTTTGCTCGGTACCGACGAGTCGGATGACAACTTCGCTGCTTCGCGTCAGGGGCTGCCGAATTACGGGCAGGACCGTGAAGCCATGCGTGCCGGGAAAACCTGGACTGGGATCCCTGGCGTGATTTTCGAAGACTATGCAGTGGCAGAGAGCATCCCGATTGTTGATCGTACGCGCGAGTTTCTGGGCAGCGGCGACCTAGCGATTGTTCGACTGCGCCGCGAGCTGATGGAGCGAATTCGTCAGTCTGACGCCGGAGAAGATTGCGTACAGGCTGAGCTCAGTGATTACCGTGCTCTGCGCGCACTCGCAGAGATGATTCCCGTTGGTGCGAACATTCAGGACTTCACGAATCAGAAGCAGCGGGAGCGCAGTGAGAGCTTCGAATAAAGCTTACCCATACGAGCGGGCGCTAGGGATTTCTGGCGCCATGCTTTGTCAGATCCAGCAGCGTGGTGATTGCTGTCATGAGTTCCCAGAATTCCTTCTCTGTTTACGTTAAGTCTGTCGTCCACGAAGCTCACGACATATTGTCCTATGAGTTTCTGCCTGTGCCTGATGGTAGGATCGAACTGCCGCCATTCTCTGCGGGCGCGCATATCGACCTGATCATTGAAGGCGTACCTCTCAGAAGCTATTCGCTTCTGAACTCGCAAAGCGACAAGAACCGCTACGTGATCGCCGTCGCCAAGGATCCCAATAGTCGAGGTGGATCCAGGCTGATTCACGAGAAGCTGCACTGCGGTGATCGGATTAAAGTCAGTGCACCCAAGAATTGTTTCGAGCTCTATGAAGGTGGTGGCAAGGCGATTCTGCTAGCAGGCGGGATCGGTATCACCCCTATCTGGTCGATGGCTCAGCGGCTGGAAGATCTGGCTATCAATTGGGAGCTTCATTACTTCGCACGAGGACGTGAAAGCGCCGCTCTCCTCGATCATCTCGAGGGTTCGTTCAAGTATGGCGAGGTACACATACATTTCGCTAAATCCGTGGACGAGACTGTCAGTACGATCATGACCCTTCTGGTCGCTGGTGACGGCGGGACCCATTTCTACTGCTGTGGTCCTTCCGGGATGTTGAACTCGTATCTTGAGGCATCGAAGGCAGTTCCTTCGGAGCGAGTCCATTACGAGAGCTTCGTCCCACTACAGGACGCAAGCACCGGAGGCGGCTTCGAAGTCCATCTCGCTCGTTCCGGCAAGACCATCAGCGTTGTCGAAGGACAGACTGTTTTGGATGCTCTGGATCAGGCTGGCGTGGAAGTGATGAACTCTTGCCGCGAAGGGATCTGTGGTGCATGTGAGGTCCAGGTGCTTGAGGGTACGCCAGATCATCGCGACTCGATTCTCAGTGAGTCTGAGCGCTTGAGCAACAAGACAATGTTTGTCTGTTGCTCCGGTAGTAAGTCCCCACGGCTAGTTCTGGATCTTTGAGTCTCATGCAGTAGTCCTTGGTGTTGTTGAGAAAACCCTGGCCCCCGTCTGCTCCAATACCTGCAGCTAAACCAGGCCTCGATGGGCGAGGCCTGGTAATGGTTAACATATTTACTATGGCGCAAACACATTAACGATTCTCGGGGCTCCACAGGCCCGGGTGAAGCAGGAGAACGAAGCCATGCGTCGCGCTATCAGCGAAGCCGCAACGGGCACCCTGTTCGGCGTCGCGCTGAACTACCAGGGCCTGTTGCACAGCCGGCTGGAGGAATTCCAGCAGCCGCCCTACCAGAAGCCGCCGGTCAAGCCGGTGCTGTTCATCAAGACGCCGAACACCCGCAACGGCGACGGCCAGGCAGTGGTGTTCCCCGCTGGCGTCGAGCGCCTGCAGCCGGGCCCGGCCCTGGGCGTGGTGCTCGGCCGCGACGCCAGCCGCGTCAGCGAGGACGAGGCCATGGACTACGTGGCCGGCTACGTCATCGTCAACGAATTCAGCCTGCCGGAAGACAGCTACTACCGCCCGGCGGTCAAGGCCAAGTGCCGCGACGGCTTCTGCCCGCTGGGCAGCGAAGTGGTCGGCCGCGACGAGATCGCCGACCCGCACGCCCTGCTGCTGCGCCTGCTGGTCAACGGCGAAGTGCGCCAGCAGAACAGCACCGCCAACCTGGTGCGCAGCATTCCCAGGCTGATCGCCGAGATCAGCGAGTTCATGACCCTGCACGCCGGCGACGTGCTCATCACCGGCACCCCCGAAGGCCGCGTCGACGTGCAGCCGGGCGACGAGGTGGTGGTGGAGATCGAAGGTCTCGGCCGCCTGGTCAATCACGTCGTGGCGGAGGAAGCCTGAGATGAAACACGCACGCATCCGCTACCAGGGCGAAGTCCACGCAGTGACCGTGGAAGCCGACAACGCCGTGCGCCTGGCCGATGGCCGCCTGCTCGGCGAGCACGAGGTGCAGTGGCTGCCGCCGGCCGAAGGGAGCATGTTCGCCCTCGGCCTGAACTACGCCGACCACGCCGCCGAACTGGCCTTCAAGGCGCCCACCGAGCCACTGGCGTTCATCAAGTCCAGGGGCACCTACACCGGCCACAACCAGGTCACCTGGCGCCCGGACAACGTCGCCTACATGCACTACGAGTGCGAGCTGGTGGCGGTGATCGGCAAGCCGGCGCGCAACGTCAGGCGCGAGGACGCCCTCGCCTACCTGGCCGGCTACACCGTGTGCAACGACTACGCCATCCGCGACTACCTGGAAAACTACTACCGCCCCAACCTGCGGGTGAAGAACCGCGACGCCACCACCCCGGTCGGCCCCTGGATCGTCGACGCCGCCGACGTGGCCGATCCGTCGAAGCTGAAGCTGCGCACCTGGGTCAACGGCGAGCTGAAGCAGGAAGGCTCGACCTCCGACATGATCTTCGACATCCCCTACCTGATCGAATACTTCTCCAGCTTCATGACCCTGCAGCCGGGCGACATGATCGCCACCGGCACGCCGGAAGGCCTGGCCGACGTGGTGCCGGGCGATGAAGTGGTGGTGGAAGTGGAAGGCGTCGGCCGCCTGGTCAACCGCATCGTCAGCGAGGCCGAGTTCTTCGCGAACCGCGCCCGTCCCTAATCGAGATAGAGATACAAGCATGATCAAGCACTGGATCAACGGCCGCGAGGTCGAGAGCAAAGAAGTCTTCCAGACCATCAACCCGGCCACCACCGAAGTGATCGCCGAGGTCGCCAGCGGCGGCGCCGAGGAAATCGCCATGGCCGTGGCCGCGGCCAAGGAAGCCTTCCCGAAATGGGCCAACACCCCGGCCAAGGAACGCGCGAAGCTGATGCGCAAGCTGGGCGAGCTGATCGATGCGAACGTGCCCAACCTCGCCGAGCTGGAAACCCTCGACACCGGCCTGCCGATCCACCAGACGCGCAACGTGCTGATCCCGCGCGCCTCGCACAACTTCGAGTTCTTCGCCGAGGTCTGCACGCGCATGGACGGCCACAGCTACCCGGTGGACGACCAGATGCTCAACTACACCCTGTACCAGCCGGTGGGGGTGTGCGGCCTGGTCTCGCCGTGGAACGTGCCGTTCATGACCGCCACCTGGAAGACCGCGCCCTGCCTGGCGCTGGGCAACACCGCGGTGCTGAAGATGAGCGAACTGTCGCCGCTGACCGCCAACGAACTGGGCCGCCTGGCCCTGGAAGCCGGCATCCCGCCGGGCGTGCTCAACGTGGTGCAGGGCTACGGCGCCACCGCCGGCGACGCCCTGGTGCGCCACCCGGACGTGCGCGCCATCTCCTTCACCGGCGGCACCGCCACCGGCAGGAAGATCATGCAGACCGCCGGGCTGAAGAAGTACTCCATGGAGCTGGGCGGCAAGTCGCCGGTGCTGATCTTCGACGACGCCGACCTCGACCGCGCCCTGGACGCCGCGCTGTTCACCATCTTCTCGCTGAACGGCGAGCGCTGCACCGCCGGCAGCCGCATCTTCATCCAGGAAAGCGTGTACGAGCGCTTCGTCGAGGAATTCGCCGCCCGCGCCAAGCGCCTGATCGTCGGCGACCCGCAGGACCCGAAGACCCAGGTTGGCTCGATGATCACCCAGGCCCACTACGACAAGGTCACAGGCTACATCCGCATCGGCATCGAGGAAGGCGCGCGGCTGCTCGCCGGCGGCCTGGAGCGCCCGGCCAACCTGCCGGCGCACCTGAGCCGCGGGCAGTTCATCCAGCCCACGGTGTTCGCCGACGTGGACAACCGCATGCGCATCGCCCAGGAGGAAATCTTCGGCCCGGTGGTCTGCCTGCTGAAGTTCAAGGACGAGGCCGAAGCCCTCAAGCTCGCCAACGACACCGAATACGGCCTGGCCTCCTACATCTGGACCCAGGACATCGGCAAGGCCCACCGCCTGGCGCGCGGCATCGAGGCCGGCATGGTATTCATCAACAGCCAGAACGTGCGCGACCTGCGCCAGCCGTTCGGCGGGGTGAAGGGCTCGGGCACCGGCCGCGAGGGCGGCGAGTACAGCTTCGAGGTGTTCGCCGAGATCAAGAACGTGTGCATTTCCATGGGCAGCCACCACATTCCCCGCTGGGGGGTGTGAGGCGCGGCCCGATGAGAGCGGCCCGCGAGGCCGCCTGCATCGCCGGCGTGCAGCCACAATCACAAGAATCCGGGCGCCCCAGCGCAGGCGCCCCGCACCAGGAGAACCACCATGGGCAAACTCGCTCTGGCTGCCAAGATCACCCACGTTCCCTCGCTGTACCTCTCCGAACTGCCCGGCCCGCGCCACGGCTGCCGCCAGGCCGCCATCGACGGCCACGAGGAGATCGGCCGCCGCTGCCGCGAACTGGGGGTGGACACCATAGTGGTGTTCGACACCCACTGGCTGGTCAACGCCGGCTACCACATCAACTGCGCACCACACTTCCAGGGCCTGTACACCAGCAACGAGCTGCCGCACTTCATCGCCAACATGGAGTACGAGTTCCCCGGCAACCCCGAGCTCGGCCGCATCCTCGCCAAGGGCTGCAACGACCTGGGCGTGGAAGTGCTGGCCCACGACGCCACCACCCTCGGCCCGGAATACGGCACCCTGGTGCCGATGCGCTACATGAACCAGGACCGCCACTTCAAGGTGATCTCGGTCTCGGCGCTGTGCACCGTGCACTACCTCAACGACAGCGCGCGCCTGGGCTGGGCCATGCGCAAGGCGGTGGAAGAACACTACGACGGCACCGTGGCCTTCCTCGCCAGCGGCTCGCTGACCCACCGCTTCGCCCAGAACGGCCAGGCCCCGGACTTCGCCGACAAGGTCTGGAGCCCGTTCCTCGAGACCCTCGACCACGAAGTGGTGCGGATGTGGCAGCGCGGCGACTGGCGGACCTTCTGCGGCATGCTCCCGGAATACGCCGCCAAGGGCCACGGCGAGGGCTTCATGCACGACACCGCGATGCTCCTCGGCGCGCTCGGCTGGTCGGCCTACGACGGCCAGGCGGAAGTGGTCACGCCCTACTTCGGCTCCTCCGGCACCGGGCAGATCAACGCGGTGTTCCCGGTCACCCCGCAGGACGGTTCGGCGATTCCCGCCGTGCAAGCCTCCGACCCGGCCAACCGCAGCCTCGCCAGCCGTCTGTAGGAGCCTCGCCATGCCCCATCTGGTCCTGCTCTACAGCCTCGACCTGGAAGCGGAAACCGACATGCGCGGCCTCTGCCGCGCACTGGCCGACTGCATGCTCGAACAGCGCGACGAAGCCGGCAAGGCGGTGTTCCCCAAGGGCGGCACCCGCGTGCTGGCCTACCCCGCTGCGCACGCCGCGATAGCCGACGGCCAGGGCGACTACGGCTTCCTCTACGCCAACCTGCGCATGGGCGCCGGGCGCAGCGCGGCGGTGCACAAGCTAGTCGGCGACAGCCTGCTGGCGGTGCTGCGCGGCCAGCTCGACGCCCTGCTGGAACGCCGCCCGATCGGCGTCACCCTGCAGATCGACGAAAGCCCCGGGCAGGTCTACGACGCCAAGCACAGCAGCCTGCATCCCCTGTTCGCGAAGACTTCCTGAGGTTCCCATGCTCGACCCGCAACTGATCCAGCAAGCCGCCGCCCGCCTCGACGCCGCCGAGCGTTCGCGCCAGCAGGTGCGGCAGTTCTCCCTCGACTACCCGGACATCGCCATTGAGGACGCTTACGCCATCCAGCGCACCTGGGTGCAGAAAAAGATCGCCGACGGTCGCGTGCTCAAGGGCCACAAGATCGGCCTGACCTCGCGCGCCATGCAGGTCTCGTCGAACATCACCGAGCCGGACTACGGCGCCCTGCTGGACGACATGTTCTTCGACGAAGGCAGCGACATCCCCTTCGAGCGCTTCATCGTCCCGCGCGTGGAGGTGGAGCTGGCGTTCATCCTCGGCAAGCCGTTGCGCGGGCCGAACGTCACCCTGTTCGACGTGCTGGAGGCCACCGAATGGGTGATCCCGGCGCTGGAGATCATCGACGCACGCATCCAGCAGGTGGACCCGGAAACGAAAGTCACGCGCAAGGTCTTCGACACCATCTCCGACAATGCCGCCAACGCCGGCGTGGTCATGGGCGGCCGCGCCGTGCGCCCGACCGAGATCGACCTGCGCCGCGTGCCGGCGATCCTCTACCGCAACGGCGTGATCGAGGAATCCGGGGTCTCCGCCGCGGTGCTCAACCACCCGGCCAAGGGCGTGGCCTGGCTGGCCAACAAGCTGGCGCCCTACGACGTCACCCTCGAACCCGGCCAGGTGATCCTCGGCGGCTCCTTCACTCGTCCGGTGGCGGCAGCGCCCGGCGATACCTTCCACGTCGACTACGACCAGCTCGGCAGCATTTCCTGCCGCTTCGTCTGACGACCTGCTGTAAGTCTGCAAAGAGCTTTGCTTACGGCTTGGAGCTTGCAGCAACTCCTGAGGAGTCTTCCATGCACATCCCCCTCAATACGTTCAAACAACGCCTGCAATCCGGCGAAGCCCAGATCGGCCTCTGGCTCGGCCTGGCCGATCCCTACTGCGCCGAGCTGGCGGCCAACGCCGGCTTCGACTGGCTGCTGATCGACGGCGAGCACGCGCCCAACGACCTGCGCAGCCTGCTCGGCCAGCTGCAGGCGATGGCGCCCTACCCGGCGCAGCCGATCATCCGCCCGGTGCTCGGCGACACGGCGCTGATCAAGCAACTGCTCGACATAGGCGCGCAGACACTGCTGGTGCCCATGGTGGATTCCGCCGAGCAGGCCCGTGAGCTGGTCCGCGCCATGCGCTACCCGCCGTTCGGCGTGCGCGGTGTGGGCAGCGCCCTGGCCCGCGCCTCGCGCTGGAACAGCATCCCCGGCTACCTCGACGAGGCCGACGCGCAGATGTGCCTGCTGGTGCAGGTGGAGAACCTCGAAGGCCTGGCCAACCTCGACGCCATCGCCGCGGTGGACGGCGTCGACGGCGTGTTCATCGGCCCGGCCGACCTCAGCGCGGCCATGGGCCAGCGCGGCAACCCCGGGCACCCGGAGGTGCAGGCCGCCATCGAGGACGCCATCGCCCGCATCCAGCGCGCCGGCAAGGCCGCCGGCATCCTCAGCGCCGACGAGAAGCTGGCGCGGCGCTACCTGGAGCTGGGCGCGAAGTTCGTCGCCGTGGGCGTCGACACTAGCTTGTTGATGCGCTCCTTGCGAGCCCTGGTGACACGCTACAAGAGTCAATCGGGACCCACGGTTCCGGTAGGCAGTTCGGTGTATTAATAAAAAGTGTCCCGAAATAGGGGGCTTGCCTAGCGTTGCGATGGTCTTTACCGGCGCTGCCAGGGCGCTTTGTGGGACGTCGCACGGTTTGCCTATGGTAGGGGCTGTGCTGGTTAAAAACTGTCTTATTTTCAGTCGAGTAGCCCATCTACATGTCCACTCCGCCCCCGTCCCTGACCCTCATTCTGCTGCAGGCCCGCGAGGCTGCCATGGCCTTCTTCCGCCCCTCGCTCAACCAGCACGACCTGACCGAGCAGCAGTGGCGCATCGTGCGCATCCTCCGCCAGCAGGGTGAGATGGAGACCTACCAACTGGCGCGGCAGGCCTGCATCCTCAAGCCGAGCATGACTGGTGTGCTGGCTCGTATGGAGCGCGACGGCCTGGTGCGCCGCTGGAAGTCCGAGAATGACCTGCGCCGCGTGCTGGTGTGCCTGAGCGAGAAGGGCCAGCAGTGCTTCGTGGCCATGAGCGACGATATGGAGAACAACTACCGGCGTATTCTCGAACAGTGCGGCGACGACAAGCTGCAGCAATTGCTGGGATTGCTCGAGGAGCTGAAGAAGATCAAGCCCTGACTCCGCGCCCCCATCCTATGAGGTCGAAGCGGTTCATAACCGTTCCTGCCGGTAAGAAAGACTATGGCGCTCGCACCCATCCCCAACATCGATATCGGCCAGGTCTACGACCTGCGCTACACCGAGGCCGAGGTGCACTACGAGGAACTGGGCAAGCTGGCTGACTTCTTCAGCCGCAACATGCCGGTGCACCGCCACGACCGCTTCTTCCAGGTGCACTATGTGAAGAGCGGCTCGGTGCGTGTCTACCTAGACGAGCAGTTGTACCGTTACTAGGGTCCGCTGTTCTTCCTCACTCCGCCGACCATCCCCCATGCCTTCCTCACCGGGAATACGGAACTGCCGGGAAACTCTATTCACGAGCAACTCGCTCCACGAAAAGCACCCCGGCGCAACGCTGTTTTCCCGACAGAAAACCCGCGGCTTCCGGTCTTTTGGTTAACTTTGTGCTCCGCCCCCACCCGGACCCGCCCATGCCCACGCCAGCCCACCCCAGCGCCTGATCCTGCCCCTGGCCGCGCTGGTCGCCTTCGCGCCCCTGTCCATCGACACCTCCCTCCCCAGCCTGCCGCTGATCGCCAGCGACCTGTCCGCCGGTGCCAGCGAGGTGCAACTGACCATCAGCCTGTTCCTCGCCGGCCTGTGCCTGGGCATGCTGTTCTACGGGCCGTTGTCGGACCGTTTCGGCCGTCGGCGCCTGCTGCTGGGCGGCATCTGTCTTTATCTGCTGGCCACCCTCGGCTGCCTGTTCGCCGGCACGGCTTCGGCGCTGATCGCCTGGCGTTTCTTCCAGGCCCTCGGCGGGGCGGCGGCCTCGGTGCTGGCGCGGGCCATAGTGCGCGACCTGTTCCCTCTGCAGCAGTTGGCGCGGGTGCTTTTGCTGATGCACCTGGTGACCATGCTCGCGACCCTGGTGGCGCCGCTGCTGGGCAGCCTGCTGGCCCAGGCCGCCGGTTGGCGCGCGGTGTTCGCCGTGCTCTTCGCCTTCGCCGCGCTGTGCCTGCTCACGGCGCTGTGGCGGATTCCCGAGAGCCTGCCGGTGGAACGCCGCGGGCAGTCGGTGGCGCAGGTGTTCCGCGCCTACGGGCGCATCCTCCTGCAGCCCAGGGCGCTGGGCTACATGCTGTGCATGGGCCTTTCGTTCGGCGGCATGTTCGCCTTCATCACCGCCTCGCCCTTCGTCTACATCGAGCATTTCGGCGTGTCCCCCGCAGGCCTATGCCTGGCTGTTCAGCCTGAACATCGCCGGCATCATCCTGGCCACCAGCCTCAATGCGCGCCTGGTGGGGCGGCTCGGGCCGCAGCGGATGCTCGCCTGCGGCGCCGTGGTGGCCGCGTTGGCGGGGCTGTTTCTGCTGGTCTGCGGCTTCACCGGCTGGGGCGGGTTGCCGGCGCTGGTGCTGGGCGTGCTGCTCTACGTCAGCGTCACCGGCCTGCTCGGCGCCAACTGCGTGGCCAGCCTGCTGGCGCTGTTCCCGAGCGAGGCCGGGGCCGCCGCCGGGCTGGCGGTGACCGGGCAGTTCGCCCTGGGCACGGCGTGCAGCGCGCTGGTCGGCGCGCTTTCCGATGGCAGCCCCTGGCCGATGTGCCTGGTGGTCGGCGGCGCCGGCATCGGCTGCCTGCTGGCCTTCCTCCTGGCCCGCCGGCACGCTCCGCAACTCTTGGCGGAAGCGGCCTGAGCTAGGCCGGCTGTTGCTCCGTCCGCGCGGTGCGGCGCAGGCCCTGCCAGGCGCAGTAGGCCAGCAGCAGGGCGCCGGCCGCGGCCATCGCCCAGGGCCCGCCGTAGCGCGCCGCCAGCAGCCCGGCGAGCAGGCCGCCGATGGCGTCGAAGCCGAAGCGGGTGGCGGTGTAGATCGATACCACGCGGCCGCGCAGCGCTTCCGGCGCGCTGCTCTGGATGACGATGTTGGTGCCGACGTTGTTCACCGTGACGCCGAAACCCAGCACCGCCATGGCCGCCAGCGACAGCGGCAGATCGCGGCTGAGGGCGAACGCCAGCAGCGCGCCGGCGCTGGCCAGGGCGGAGAGCAGGATGATCCGCGGCAAGTGCGCCGGGTCCTGGTGCTGGGCCAGGAACAGGCTCGACAGCAGCGAACCGAAGCCGGCCGCGCCCCACAGCCAGCCGAGGGTGCGCGCATCGCCGGCGAAGACGTCGCGGGCGAACACCGGCAGCAGCGCCGCGTAGCTGGAGGCGGTGAGGTTGACCAGCAGCACGCCGAGAACATCGCCCTGCTCAAGGGCATCGGCATGCACCGCGCCTTCCAGCCCAAGTGCTACGGCGGCATGGAAATCTCCCTGCCCGAGTTCGCCGACTGCGTGGTCGCCCTGGCCGGCGCCTGCGCCAGCACCGCCTGGGCCTTCAGCCTGCTGTGCACCCACAGCCACCAGCTGGCGATGTTCTCCAGGCAACTGCAGGACGAGGTCTGGGCCGAGAACCCCGAGGCCACCGCCAGCAGCATCGCGCCGTTCGGGCGCATCCAGGAGGTCGAGGGCGGCATCCTGTTCAACGGCGAGATGGGCTGGAGCAGCGGCAGCGACCACGCCGAATGGGCCATCCTCGGCTGCCGCCGGCAGAACGCCGAGGGCGAGCAGGTCTACTGCTTCGCCGTGCTGCCGCGCAGCGACTACGAGATCCGCGACGACTGGTACGCCGCCGGCATGAAGGGCAGCGGCACCAAGACCCTGGTGGTGAAGGACGCCTTCGTGCCCAACCACCGCATCCAGGCGGCCAAGGACATGATGGAAGGCCGCTCCGCCGGCTTCGGCCTGTACCCCTACAGCAAGATTTTCTACACCCCGTACCGCCCGTACTTCGCCAGCGGCTTCGCCTCCATCGGCCTGGGCATCGCCGAGCGCATGCTGGAAGCCTTCAAGGAGAAGACGCGCAACCGCGTGCGCGCCTACACCGGTGCCAGCGTCGGCACCGCCACCCCGGCGCTGATGCGCCTGGCCGAGTCCACCCACCAGGTGGCCGCCGCCCGCGCCTTCCTCGAGAAGACCTGGCAGGACCACGCCGAGCACGGCGAGCGCCACGAAT